>NZ_JBEZLP010000006.1:0-359866 GCF_040652195.1 Streptomyces sp. NPDC048278 | reverse complement strand
GCGTTGACTTTTGGCACGCTGTTGAGTTCTCAAGGAACGGTCGCTTCCTTTGTACTCACCCTCTCGGGCTTTCCTCCGGGCTTCCCTTCGGTGTTCCAAACTCTATCAGTGTTTTTCCGTCTCCCTGACCACCGTCCCGCAGGCATGCGGAAGACGATCCCGAGTGAGGATCTGACAAATTTGGGTGCCGCTTGGTAAGGACGCTTTATCGCGCCGCTCGGTCCCAAGCAGGAGTACGACTGTACACGGGGCCTCGGAGGCCACGCAAATCGAATAGGCTGGTGGTCTAGACCACTACCTGGTAGCTTCCATGCGGAACCGCCACTTCATCTGACATACGCTGCTGCTCAGTGCCGTCCGGAACTGGCAGTGACGGCCCGTAAGCAGCACCACTCCTGGGAGGCTTCCCATGACCACCGTGACGTCCCCGCTCGCCGGACGCGCCGTCGGACTGGCCGCAGTGCCGGATCCGGTCTTCGCCGGGGCCATGGTCGGCCCGGGTACCGCCATCGACCCCGCGCGTGAGCCTTCGGAGGCCGTGGCGCCCGTGGACGGAGTCGTCGTCTCTCTTCACCCGCACGCGTTCGTCGTGGTCGACGAGAGCGGACACGGCGTACTCACCCACCTCGGTATCGACACCGTGCAGTTGAACGGGCAGGGCTTCGAACTGCTCGTCAACAAGGGCGACACCGTGACCCGCGGCCAGGCCGTGATCCGCTGGAACCCGGCCGAGGTCGAGGCCGCCGGCAAGTCCCCGGTCTGCCCCGTCGTGGCCCTGGAGGCCACCGCCGACTCTCTCGCCGACGTCCGTGAGGACGGTGACGTGAAGTCCGGCGACACCCTCTTCGCCTGGAGCTGACTCGTCCCGGACGACGACCGACCCCGCCGCCGTGCCGTCCTACGACGGACCCGGCGGCGACCACGACAACCACCGCGGCGGCGGGACCCGCCGCACTATCGGAGACGGGTGAGATGGAGACAACGCTGCGAGGCGTCGGCGTGAGCCACGGTGTGGCGATCGGCGAGGTTCGGCACATGGGAACGGCGGTGCTGGAGCCGCCCGCGAAGCAGATCCCCGCGGAGGAGGCGGAGCGGGAGCAGGCGCGCGCCCGTCAGGCCGTGGATGCCGTGGCGGCCGACCTCACGGCGCGCGGCAATCTGGCGGGCGGCGAGGCCCAGGCGGTGCTTGAGGCGCAGGCCATGATGGCGCAGGACCCCGAGCTGATGTCCGACGTGGACCGCCGGATCGCCGTCGGCAGCACCGCCGAGCGTGCCGTGTACGACGCGTTCGCCGCGTACCGCGAGCTGCTGGCCGGAGCGGGCGAGTACCTCGCCGGCCGGGTGGCCGACCTGGACGATGTGCGGAATCGTATCGTCGCCCGCCTGCTGGGCGTTCCGATGCCGGGTGTCCCGGACAGCGACGAGCCGTACGTGCTGGTGGCGCGGGATCTGGCGCCGGCGGACACGGCGCTGCTCGACCCGGCCCTGGTGCTGGGCTTCGTGACCGAGGAGGGCGGGCCGACGAGCCACAGCGCGATCCTGGCGCGGGCGCTGGGTGTGCCGGCCGTGGTGGCGCTGCCGGGTGCCGGGGAGCTCGCCGAGGGCACCGTGGTCGCCGTCGACGGCAGCACCGGCGACATCTTCGTGAACCCGAGTGCGGAGAAGAAGGCGGCGCTGACGGCGGCGGCGGCCGAGCGGAAGGCGGCACTGTCCGCCTCGACCGGCCCGGGTGCGACCGCTGACGGGCACAGGGTGCCGCTGCTGGCCAACGTGGGCGGTCCGGCGGACGTGCCGGCCGCGGTGGCGGCCGGTGCCGAGGGTGTCGGTCTGTTCCGTACCGAGTTCCTGTTCCTCGACGACAGCAAGAGCGCTCCTTCCGAGGAGAAGCAGGTCGAGGCCTACCGTCAGGTGCTGGAGGCGTTCCCGGAGGGCCGGGTCGTCGTGCGGGTGCTGGACGCGGGCGCGGACAAACCGCTGGACTTCCTGACGCCGGCGGACGAGCCGAACCCGGCGCTGGGCGTGCGGGGTCTGCGGACGCTGCTCGACCACCCCGAGGTGCTGCGGACCCAGCTGACGGCGTTGGCGAAGGCGGCCGAAGGGCTGCCCGTGCACCTTGAGGTCATGGCACCGATGGTGGCGGACCGTGCCGATGCGAAGGCGTTCGCCGATGCCTGCCGGGAGGCGGGGCTGCGGGCCAAGTTCGGTGCGATGGTGGAGATTCCGTCGGCCGCGCTGCGAGCGCGCTCGGTGCTTCAGGAGGTCGAGTTCCTGTCGCTGGGGACGAACGACCTGGCCCAGTACACGTTCGCCGCCGACCGTCAGGTCGGTGCGGTGTCCCGGCTGCAGGATCCGTGGCAGCCCGCGCTGCTCGACCTGGTCGCGCTGTCGGCGGAGGCGGCGCGGGCCGAGGGCAAGAGCTGTGGCGTGTGCGGTGAGGCCGCGTCGGATCCGCTGCTGGCCTGCGTGCTGACCGGTCTGGGTGTCACCTCCCTCTCCATGGGAGCGGCGTCGATTCCTTATGTGCGGGCGATGCTGGCCAAGTACACGCTGGCCCAGTGCGAGCGGGCCGCGGCGGCTGCGCGCGCCGGCGACAGCGCGGACGAGGCCCGTGCGGCGGCTCAGGCGGTGCTGTCCGGCGAGTAGTCGGCCTGGGCCGTGATCGGCTGTCTTTCCGGGGGCGCTCCACCTGCGGGTGGGGCGCCCCCGGTGTTTTCAGTGGTGGTGTCCGGGGGGCGTCTGAGGGTCGCCCAGGTCGGGTGGTGCGCAGTAGTCGACGTCCGATTCCGGTGAGACGAGGTCTCCGGATTCGACGTCGGTGCAGTAGGCGTCGAAGACCTCGCCCGCGGTGAGGGGGCCGAGGTCGCCGCCGCGCAGTCGCCAGCCGTAGACGCGGTCGGGGGTGCCGGGGGCGCTGGTGCGCATGACGAGTCCGCCGGGGCTGTCGGTGGCGAGGCCGAGGGCGAGGACGCTGGTGAATTCGAGGGCTTCGGCTTCGTCGAGGTCGGTGGTGCCGTCGCTGCTCTGGTCGGCGTGGAGGACGGTGACGAGGGTTTCGGGTGGTCCGGAGACGCTGCACACGAGGTGGCGGTTGCCTGGCGCGGCGGTGTCGAGGATGCGGGTCAGCAGGTGGGAGGCGCGGGTGAAGGCGGCGCGGCCGATGTCCTCGCCGCAGGTGTGGCAGGGGCCGAGGCGGGCGAGGAGGGTGCTGGCGTACTCCCAGGTGGCCTGTCGTACCGCCTCGTCGACGAGGGCGGGGACGAGGTCGGTGAGGGGTCGGCCGTCGTAGGGGACGGTGGGGCCGGTGGCCGCGAGTTCGGCGGTGAAGCGGGTGCGGCTGGCCGGGTCGTCCGGGTCGAGGCCGGTGGCCGTGCAGAACTCGGCGTATTCCTCTGGGTCGAAGAGGGCGAGCGTGGTGTGGGTGCCCTCGGCGGCGCGGGCCCTGAGCAGGGCTTCGATCTGGCGGAGGTAGACGAGGTGGTCGTCGAAGGTGAAGGTGCGGTAGCGCCGCATGGCACGGAAGTCGTGTTCGTCGGTCAGCAGGCCGATGGTGCCGGCGATCTCGCGGCGCAGGATGCGGCGCATGGTCCGGTGGTCGGTGTGTGCCATGGTTCCCCCTGTGTGCGGTCGATCAATGCTCACTCACAGTAATCGGCGCCACTGACAACGGGGGTTCGGACGTCAGGCGCGCTTGCGGGCGAGGTCCTCGAAGTAGGTCAGCAGGTCGAGGTTGTCGATGGAGCCGGGGTTGACGGCCTTCTCCAGGGGTGCACCCTGGAGAAGGCGCTTGACGGGGACCTCGATGCGCTTTCCGGTGAGGGTGTGCGGGACGCCGGGGACCTCGATGACCTCGTCCGGGACGTGGCGGGGCGAGAGCTGTTCGCGGATGGCCTGCTTGATGCGGTTCAGCAGGGACTCGTCGAGGACCGCGCCCGGTGCCAGGTGGACGAAGAGGGGCATCCAGTAGCCGCCGTCGGGCTGTTCGACGCCGATGACGAGGGATTCCTTGATCTCGGGGAGGCGTTCGACGACCTCGTAGATGTCGGCGGAGCCCATCCGTACGCCCTGCCGGTTGAGCGTGGAGTCGGAGCGGCCATGGATGATCACGGTGCCGCGTGCGGTGACGGTGATCCAGTCGCCGTGGCGCCAGACGCCGGGGTAGGTGTCGAAGTAGCTCTCGTGGTAGCGGCTGCCCTCGGGGTCGTTCCAGAAGCGGATCGGCATGGAGGGCATGGGGTTGGTGACGACCAGTTCGCCGACCTCGTCGATGACGGGACGCCCGCCGGGATCCCAGGCCTGGAGGTCGGTACCGAGACCTGCTGCCTGCAACTCCCCCGTGTACACCGGCAGGGTGGGCACCGCGCCCGCGAAGCACGAGCACACGTCGGTGCCGCCGCTGACCGATGCGATCCACAGATCCTCGCGGACCTCGTCGTGGAGCCAGCGGAAGCCGTCGGGGGGCAGCGGGGAGCCGGTGGTGGCGACGCACTTCACCCGGGAGAGGTCGAAGTCCCGGGAGGGGTGCACGCCGGCCTTGCGGCAGGCCATCACATAGGCGGCGGAGGTGCCGTAGAGGGTGGCTCCGGTGCGTTCGGCGACGCGCCACTGGGCGCCGGTGTCGGGGTAGCCGGGGCTGCCGTCGTACAGGACGATCGTGGTGCCCGTGAGGAGGCCGGAGACGAGGAAGTTCCACATCATCCAGCCGGTGGAGGTGTACCAGAAGAAACGGTCCTCGGGGCCCAGGTCGCAGTGCAGGCCGAGCTGTTTGAGGTGTTCGACCAGGATGCCGCCCTGGGACTGGACGATGGCCTTGGGCAGGCCGGTGGTGCCGGAGGAGTAGAGCACCCACAGGGGGTGGTCGAACGGGACCTGCTCGAATTCCGGCCGGGTGTCGGCGGCGGTCAGGGCCGACCAGTCCAGGGCGCCTTCGGGGGCGGGGGTGCCGAGCAGCGGGATGTGGACGACGGCGCGCAGGGTGGGCAGTTCGCGGCGGAGTTCGGCGACGGTCTCGCGCCGGTCGTGTTCCTTGCCGCCGTAGCGGTAGCCGTCGACGGTGAACAGGACGACGGGTTCGACCTGCTGGAAGCGGTCCAGGACGCTGCGGGCGCCGAAGTCGGGGGCGCAGGAGGTCCAGACGGCGCCCACGGCGGCGGTGGCGAGGAGGGCGGCCACGGCCTGCGGGACGTTCGGGAGGTAGCCGCTGACGCGGTCGCCGGGGCGGACGCCGAGGGCGCGGAGTTCGGCGGCGAGCGAGCCCACCTGGCGGCGCAGCTCCGACCAGGTGACCGGGCGGGGTTCGTGGGTCTCGTCGACGTACAGGAGGGCGGGTTCGTCCGCGCGGGTGTCGGCGGCGCGCAGGGCGTGCTCGGCGTAGTTGAGCCGGGCGCCGGGGAACCACTCGGCGCCCGGCATGGCGCGGTTGCCGAGCACGCGCGCGTAGGGCGTCGAGAACCGCACGTCGAAGTATTCGGTGACGGCTTGCCAGAAGGTGTCCAGGTGGTCGACGGACCAGCGGTGCAGGGCCGGGTACCCGCCTTCGGCGGGGGCTCGGTGGTGTTCCGCCGCCCAGGACTGGAAGCCGGTGATGCGTGCCTGGGCGATCCGCTGCGGATCGGGCTGCCAGAGCGGCTGGGGGTTCGCGGTCGACATGGGGCGGCTCCCGGGCTTCTGCGCTTCGTGTGCGTGGGACGCGCACGGGCGGGGGTGTGCGCGTGACGCGGCTGACAGGGACGATGCCATGTGATCGACTTCTGCACCAGGGTGCGCTCCACATAGTCCGTGTCGTGAAGATGTGGTCTTGGCACGGGTGAATGCCAGTTGAACGGCACGCGCGTGTGGAGCGCTGAGTGGCAGGGTGAGCAGCATGGACGGTCGTGGCCTGGTGCGTTCGGTAAGAGTGGTCGGTTCGAGCAAGGCGGCTCAGGGGTTGCGTACCGTACGGGCCGCGTGGCGCAGGAGGCGGATCGATGCCGCCGGGCTGCCCGCGCGGGGCGCGGAGCGGGCCCGGGTGCCGGGGCCGGTGCAGGGCGCGGAGCCGGGGCCGGGCGGCGGTGTGATCCGGTTCAGCCGGTCCGAGCTGCGGATCACGGTCGCCGTGAACGGGGCGGTCTTCTGGGGCTGGGACGGGGCGGGTCCCGAGCCGTCGTACGCGCTCGCGGGGCGTTGCCCGGAGCCGGATCCGCGGGCGGTCCTCGAACCGGACACCAACGGCGGCTGGCGGGTGGTGGCGGAGCGGGTGAGGGTCAGTGTGTCGCGGCACGGCGCGGTGGAGGTGTGCACGCCGGGTGGTGTGCTGCTGCGGCGGGATCTGCCGCCGCGCTGGTGGGAGCCGGTGGGCGGGGGTGCGGCGCGCTGGGTGCAGCGGTCGGAGGTGGCCGCTGACGCGCGGTTCTTCGGTCTTGGCGGGCGTGGCTCGGGGCCGCGGCTGCGGGACGGCACGTACCGGTTGTGGAACACCGACCCCGGGCGTGCCTTCGGGCCCGGTGACGATCCGCTGTACATCACCATGCCGGTCCAGTTGGTGGTGGCGGACGCGGCGGCGCATCTGGTGTTCCACGACAACTCGTGGGACGGGACGGTGACGCTCAGGGAGGGCGAGGAGGGCGCCGGTTCGGGGCACGACCGGACCGGGCGGTGCGAGCTGCGGATGGACGGCGGTCCGCTGCGCTGCTGGGTGATGGTGGGGACCCCCGCGCGGGTGCTGCACACGTGGGCCTCGCTCACGGGCGCGCCCGCGCTGCCGCCGGCGTGGGCGCTGGGCCATCACCACGCGCGCTGGGGTTTCGGCAGCGAGCAGGAGGTGCGGCGGATCGTCGCCGGTTACCAGGAGCGCGGGCTGCCGCTGGACGCCGTCCATCTGGACATCGACCACTACGACGACCACCAGGTGTTCACCGTCGATCGCGAGCGTTTCCCGAAGCTGCCGACGCTGGCGGAGGAGTTGCGGCGGGACGGGATCCGGCTGGTGTCGATCGTCGACCCGGCGGTGCGGGCCGAGCGGGGCAACGCGGTCCACGACAGCGGGACGGCGGTCGACGCCTTCGTCCGTGATCCGTCGGGGCGGACGGTGGAGGGGGTGGTGTGGCCCGGGGAGTCGGTCTTCCCCGACTTCACGGACGCGCGCGTGCGCGCGTGGTGGGGCGGGCTGTACGAGGAGCGGCTCGCGCTGGGCTTCGCCGGGTTCTGGCACGACATGAACGAGCCGACGTCCTTCAGCGCGTTCGGCGAGTCGACGCTGCCGCGTTCGGCGCGGCACGCCCTGGAGGGGCGCGGCGGCGACCACCGGGAGGCGCACAACGTGTACGCGCTCTGTATGGCGCGGGCGGCCTACGAGGGGCTGCGCGGGCTCGCGCCCGGGGAGCGGCCTTTCCTGTTCTCCCGCTCGGGCTGGGCCGGTATGCAGCGCTATGGGGGCACCTGGTCGGGTGATGTCGGCACCGGCTGGCCGGGGCTGCGCGCGTCCTTGTCGCTGGTGCTGGGGCTCGGGTTGTGCGGGGTGCCGTACTCGGGTCCTGACGTGGGCGGTTTCGACGGGAGTCCGTCGCCGGAGCTGTTCCTGCGCTGGTTCCAGCTGGGTGCCTACCTGCCGCTGTTCCGTACGCACGCGAGCATGCGGGCGGGGCGCCGGGAGCCGTGGGAGTTCGGGGCGGAGGTGCTGGAGCACGCGCGCGTGGCGCTGCTCGAACGGCGGCGTCTGCTGCCGTACTTCATGACGCTGGCGCAGCTGGCCCGGCGGACCGGGGCGCCGTATGTGCGGCCGGTGTGGTGGGGGACGCCGGAGGACCGGGCGCTGCGCGACTGCGAGGACGCGTTCCTGCTGGGTGACGCTCTGCTGGTGGCTCCGGTGCTGGATCCGGGTGCCGACCGGCGTGCGGTGCAGCTGCCCCGCGGCCGTTGGTACGACACGGTGACCGAGCAGGCGTACGAGGGTCCTGGGCAGGTGCTCGTGGATGCCCCGCTGTCGCGGATCCCGGTGCTGGCACGCGCGGGTGCCGTCCTGCCCGTGCGGGACGAGGACGGCGGGACGCGGCTGGAGGTGTGGGCGCCCGCCACGGGGCGGACGGGGGGCGGCCTGTTCGTGCCGGAGGCGGGCGACGGCTGGGAGGAGCCGGGGATGGAGCGTTACGTCGCCCGCTGGGAGGGCCGGCACGTGGTGGTCCGGCGCGAGGACGAGAGCGGCGTGAGCGAGCCGTCCCGTCCGGTCCGGGTCAGGGGGCTGGGCTGAGCCGGCGGGCTCAGTAGCGGCCCTCGAACCAGGCGCGTACGGCCACGCTGTGCAGCGGGAAGGCGAGTTCCTCGGGGCGGCGCAGCAGGTGCCAGCCCTCCGTCTCGTCGGTCGCGCCCGACGGCGGGAGGCCTTCGGCCGGGCGTTCCGGGAGGAGGCCGAACAGCAGCAGGTGCCCGTCGGGTGAGCTCATGGCGTCGACGAGCCGTACGTCGCGGGCGGCGGCGTCGATTCCGGTCTCCTCCTTGAGCTCACGGACGACGGCGTGCCGCCAGTCCTCGCGGTCGTCGACGTAACCCCCGGGCAGCGCGGTGCCGCCGCGGGCGGGGGCCACGGTGCGGGTGATGACGACCAGGGCGGTGCCCTTCGTGTCGTAGACGGGCTGAAGGGCGATCGCCACCGGCAGCGGGTTGCGGTAGGCGACGTGGCCGCAGGCCGGGCAGGTGCGGGGCCAGCCGGAGATTCCCTCTCCGTAGGCCGCTCCGCAGCTCGAACAGTGCGAGCCCGGAGCGGAGTTGGCAATTGGGTGCTGATTTTCGGACACGCGCGGACTTTATCCGATCGGGAGTACGACGTCTTACGGTCAGGGGAACGGCCCCTTCCGGAAGTGAAGCGACATGTGGCGGCGCATGGCGGCCCCGGAACGGGAGACGGCCGGGGCGGCAAGGGGGCGCCGACGCGGCCTGCCCAATCCCGGCGGCCCGTGGCACACTTCTGACGTTCCGTCAGATCCGTGCCCTGGAGGAGCTTTGTCGCGCACACGCACGCCGGCGGTCGACGGCTGGTTCACGGGCGAGGGGGACGCGTTCCGGCTGCTGGGGACCCGCTGTGCGGCCTGCACGTCGGTCTTCTTCCCGCGTGAGGACGTCCACTGCCGCAACCCCGCCTGCGCGGGCGGCGACCTGGAGGAGGTCGCGCTCTCCCGGCGCGGGCGGATCTGGTCGTACACCGACAGCAGATACCGCCCTCCGTCACCCTATGTGAGCGATCCGGAACTTCCGTGGGAACCGTACGCGTTGATCGCTGTGGAGCTGGAGCCCGAGCGGATCGTGGTGCTGGGTCAGACGGTTCCCGGGATCACCGTCGCCGATCTGACGGTGGGCATGGAGGTCGAGGTCGTCCCCGGGGTTCTGGGCGAGGACGCGGAGACGACCTGGACGACCTGGCACTGGCGGCCCACGGGGGTGGCGGCATGACGGCGGACGTGGCGGTGCTCGGGGTGGGCATGCACCCCTGGGGCAAGTGGGGGCGCAGCTTCGTCGAGTACGGGACGGCGGCGGCCCGCGCGGCGCTCGCGGACGCCGGACTGGAGTGGCGGGACATCGGCTCGGTCGTGGGCGCGGACACGGTGCGTGGCGGGTATCCGGGCTATGTGGCGGGCGCGACCTTCGCCCGGGCGCTGGGCTGGCAGGGAGCGCGGGTCGCGAGCGTGTACGCGGCGTGCGCGTCCGGGGCCCAGGCGGTCGCCGCGGCGCGGGCGCAGATCCTGGCGGGCCTCGCGGACGTGGTGCTCGTGGTGGGCGCGGACGCGGCACCCAAGGGCTTCTTCCGGCCCGCCGGAGGGGACCGGCCCGACGATCCCGACTGGCTGCGCTTCCGGCTGCTGGGGGCGACGAATCCGACGTACTTCGGGCTGTACGCGCGCCGCCGGATGGCGGTGTTCGGGGACACCCCCGAGGACTTCGCCCTGGTCAAGGTGAAGAACGCGGCCCTGGGGGCGCTCAATCCGAACGCCCGCTACCGCAAGCGGGTCACCGCCGAGGAGGTCGCCGCCTCCCAGGTGGTCGCCGATCCGCTGCGGCTCCTGGACATCTGCGCCACCTCCGACGGCGGGGCCGCCCTGGTCCTGTCCAGCCTGGAGTTCGCGCGCCGGCACGGGGCGGCACGGCCGGTGCGGATCCGCGCGGTCTCCACGGTCACGCCCCGGTACCCGAGCACGGTGCTCGACCTGCCGGACATCGCCACGGACTCCGCGGCGGCGGTGGAGCCGCCCCCGGAGCCCTTCCGGGCGTCGATCGCGCGAGCCGCCTACGAGGAAGCCGGCATCGGCCCGGAGGAGCTGTCCCTCGCCGAGGTGTACGACCTGTCCACCGCGCTGGAGTTGCAGTGGTACGAGGATCTCGGGCTCTGTGCCGAGGGCGAGGCGGCGAAGCTGCTGCGCGAGGGCGCGACGGCCCCGGGCGGCCGTATACCGGTCAACGCCAGCGGCGGGCTCGCGTCCTTCGGGGAGGCGGTGCCGGCCCAGGCGCTCGCCCAGGTCTGCGAGCTGACCTGGCAGTTGCGGGACGCGGCGGGCGACCGGCAGGTGGCGCACGCGCGCGTGGGGATCACGGCCAATCAGGGACTGTTCGGGCACGGCTCGTCCGTGATAGCGGTGCGCTGACGGGACGGGTGTGACCGCAGGGGCGCATACCCTGCGTGACCACCCCGAAATGGTGCGTGAACGTCTCATGAACTAGCCCTGGGCGTGCGCCGGTGGCGTCATCATGCTCCCGTGCGCACCTGGACGGATGCTCTCCGTTTCGCCTTCCAGCCGGTGGTCAATCTGACGACCGGCGGGATCGCCGCACTGGAGATCCTGGCCCGCCCCGAGACCGGCGACGTCCTCGGCGAAGCCCGCCGGAATCCCGAACTCGACGGCAGGCTGGCGGTGCTGGCCTTCCGTGCGGCGGCCCGCAAGGAGACGCTGCTGCCGCTGCACATCAACGTCTTCGCGGCCACCCTGGCGGACCTGGGCGGCATCGGACCACTGCCCGAGGCCGTCCGCGAGGCCGGACGGATGCCCTGGGAGGTCACCCTGGACATCGTCCCGCCGTACACGCATGTGCCGCAGCGGGCCCTGCTGGAGGCCGTGGCGGTGCTGCGCGGCCAGGGCTTCCGGATCAGCGCGGACGGCATCGGGGACGGCGACGTGCCGCTGCGGCTGCTCACCGACCTCTCCCCCGACCTGGTCAAGCTCGACGCCTCGCTGCTCGCCCGGCCGGCCGCGGTGCGGGCGATGCGGACCCTGTGCGAGGAACTCGGCGCCCTGCTGGCCGTCGAGGGCGTGGAGACCGAACTCCAGTACTCGGCCGCTCTGTCGGCCGGTGCGCAGCTGGCCCAGGGCGAGCTGTTCGCGCCCCCGGCCCGGATCCCGGTCGCGGAGGTGTACGTTCCGCCGCCCTCCCCCGCCGCCGGGCCGGCACCGCGCTCCGGGCCGTACGTGCGGGAGTTCGTCCGGCCCGCCGCACTCCTGCCGGTCACGGCGTCCGCGTTGCAGGTGCGGGCGCTGCTGACCGGCTCCCCGGACGTCTCAGGGGTGCTCCTGGTGGACCAGACCGGCGCCCCCGTCCGGTCGGTGCACCGCTCCCGTTTCCTGCTGTCGATGTCCGGCCGCTACGGGCACGCCCTGTACGCGGACCGCCCGGCCTTCAAGCTGGGTGACGCACCGCGCACGGTCGGCGTCGACGCGACCGCGTGGGAGGTGCTGGACGTGGTGGCCGTCGGCGGCCCGGACCGCACCTCGGACGATGTGACGGTCGTCGACCGGTTCGGCCGCTGCGTGGGCGTCGTACGCCTCGCCGACCTGGTACGGGCGCTCGCCGAGACCCGGGTCGAGGAGGCGGCCGGGCTCAACCCGCTGACGCGGCTGCCCGGTTCGGACGCGATCACGGGCGAGGTGGACCGGTGGCTCGCGGACGGCCGTGTCTTCGCGCTGAGCTGGCTGGACATCGACCACTTCAAGCAGGTGAACGACGGTGCCGGGTTCGCCGCCGGCGACGACCTGATCCGCTCCGTGGGGCAGGCGCTGCAGGAGGCCGCCGTCGGGCACGCGCGCGTGGGGCACATCGGCGGGGACGACTTCCTGGTGCTCGCCGACGAGACCGGGCTGGACCGGGTCGCCGCCCTGCTCGACGCGCCCTGGACCGCGGGCGGGCGTCCCGTCACGCTGTCCCTGGCCACCGTCGTGTGCGGTCCCGGCAGCGTGGCCGACCACCGGCAGGCCGCCGCCTGTCTTGCGCCCCTCAAGAAGGCCGCCAAGGCGCTCGACGGGGCGAGTTGGGTACTGGGGCGGGCGGGGCTGCCCGGGCACGAGATCCGGCGCGGCTCGGAGACGTACCCGGCCCAGGCCGGGTACGCGGCGGTGGAGCCGTGACAGCTGCTCTCCCGCGGGTTGCCTGTCATCGTTGCCGTCGGCGACCTTGACGCCCCCTGAGTGCCGGTGAAAACTTCCGGTGTCGGCCGACATCGCCGTACATTCTCGGCGTATTCAGGCACTGCGCCATGGGCTGCTCCTGTCTCCAGGCTCTTCCCTCCATGGGCGATCCGGCCGCTACGGCACGCTCGTCACGGACGCCGGGCGGGGCGCGGGACCTTCCCTGCCTTCGGCTGACGTCGCCAAGGGAACCGTTCCTGCTCAAGCGCCGGGGTCGCTCCCCCGGCCAGCGCCCTAGGAGCCGCCATGAGCAACGGAGACATCTTCGTCGGCGAAGTCATCGGCACAGCCATCCTGATCCTGTTCGGTGCGGGGGTCTGCGCCGCGATCACCCTGAGACACTCCAAGGCCCGGGCCGCGGGATGGGTGGCGATCGCGTTCGGCTGGGGATTCGGTGTCCTCGCCGGCGCCTACACCGCCGCTCCCCTCTCCGGCGGGCAGCTGAACCCCGCCGTCACCATCGGCATCGCCGTCGACACCGGGAAATGGGGCAAGGTCTGGGTCTACCTGCTCGGCCAGCTCGTCGGTGCGATGCTGGGTGCCGTCCTGACGTACCTGGTCTACCTGGCCCAGTTCCAGGCCAACGTGCCCGACGAGGAGTCGGGAGAGGAGCCGACGCCGACGCTCGGCATCTTCTCCACCATCCCGGAGATCCGGAACCCGGTCGCCAACCTCGTCACCGAGATCATCGCCACGATCGCGCTCGTCCTGCCGATCCTCGCGTTCGGACTGACCAAGGGGCTCGGCGAGTCCGGCACCACCGTGCTGATCGTCTCGCTGCTCGTCGTCGGCATCGGGCTGTCGCTCGGCGGCCCCACGGGCTACGCCATCAACCCGACGCGCGACCTCGGTCCGCGGATCGTGCACACCTTCCTGCCGATCCCCCACAAGGGCACCTCGGACTGGGGTTACGCCTGGATCCCGGTCGTCGGACCCCTGATCGGCGGGGCGCTCGCGGGTCTGATCTACAACGCGGCCTTCTGAAGCAGGGCCCTCTGAAACACGGCCTGCTGAAACACGGCCCTCCGAAGCACGGCCCTCCGAGCCCACGCAGCCTTCCGACCCAGCGACCTAGGGGTAGCCATGACGGACACCGCCGAGAAGTACGTCGCCGCAATCGACCAGGGCACCACGTCGAGCCGCTGCATCATCTTCGACCACGGCGGCGCGATCGTCGCCGTCGACCAGCGCGAGCACCGCCAGATCTTCCCCAAGCCGGGCTGGGTGGAGCACGACGCCACCGAGATCTGGTCCAAGGTGCAGGCCGTGGTGGCCGGGGCGCTCGCCAACGCGGGGCTGCGCCCCGACCAGTTGAGCGCGCTGGGCATCACCAACCAGCGCGAGACGACCGTCCTGTGGGACCGCGCCACCGGCAAGCCCGTGCACAACGCGATCGTCTGGCAGGACACCCGCACCGCCGCCCTCTGCCACGAACTCGGCGGCAGCGACGGCCAGGACCGCTTCCGCGAGCAGACCGGGCTGCCCCTGGCCAGTTACTTCTCCGGGCCCAAGGCGGCCTGGCTGCTGGACAACGTGCCCGGGCTGCGGGACCGGGCCGAGCGCGGCGAGATCGCCTTCGGGACCATCGACTCCTGGCTGATCTGGAACCTGACCGGCGGCACCGACGGCGGCCGGCACGTCACGGACGTCACCAACGCCGGGCGCACCATGCTGATGAACCTGGAGACCCTCCAGTGGGACCCCGCCATCCTCGCCGCGATGAACGTCCCCGAGGCGGTCCTGCCCGAGATCAGGTCGTCCGCCGAGGTGTACGGCACCGCCGTCGGCCAGCTCGCCGGGGTGCCGGTGGCGTCCGCGCTGGGCGACCAGCAGGCGGCGGTCTTCGGGCAGGCCTGCTACGACGTCGGCACGGCGAAGAACACCTACGGGACGGGCAGCTTCCTGCTGCTCAACACCGGCAACCGGCCGGTGCCGTCCAAGAACGGGCTGCTGACGACGATGGGATACCGGATCGGCACCGAGGCGCCGGTGTACTGCCTGGAGGGTTCCATCGCCATAACGGGCGCGCTCGTCCAGTGGTTCCGCGACCAGCTCGGCATCATCCGCACCGCCGACGAGATCGAGACGCTGGCGGCGAGCGTCGACGACAACGGCGGCGCCTACATCGTGCCCGCCTTCTCCGGCCTGTTCGCGCCCTACTGGCGCTCCGACGCGCGCGGGGTCGTCACCGGGCTGACCCGGTACGTCACCAAGGCGCATCTCGCCCGCGCTGTGCTGGAGGCGACGAGCTGGCAGACGCGGGAGGTCGTGGACGCCATGTACCAGGACTCCGGGGTGGAGATCACCACCCTGAAGGTGGACGGCGGCATGACGAAGAACAACCTCCTGATGCAGCACCAGGCCGACGTCCTCGGGGTGCCGGTGATCCGGCCCCGGGTCTCCGAGACGACCTGTCTGGGCGCCGCGTACGCGGCCGGCCTGGCCACCGGTGTGTGGAACGACCTGGACGAACTCAGGTCGCACTGGCAGCAGGACATGGCGTGGACGCCCGCGATGGCGGCATCGACCCGCGACCGGGAGTACGCGAACTGGCGCAAGGCGGTGGAGAAGAGCTTCGGCTGGCTGGAGGAAGGCGAGTAACCACCCGGGACCACGGCCCGTACCCCGGTCGGCGGGGGTACGGGCCGTGCCGCGCCGCCGTTCAGGACGTGACGGTCTGCCGGTGGCCCGCCGCGTACGCCATCGCGTGCCTGACGACGCCGATGAGCACCTCCTTGACCGACTCCCGGTCCCGGGCGTCGCAGAGCACGACCGGTACGTCCGGATCGAGGTCGAGGGCCTTGCGGACGGACTCCACCGGGTAACGGGCCGCGTCCTCGAAGCAGTTGACGCCGACGAGGAAGGGTATGGAACGCCGCTCGAAGTAGTCGACGGCGGCGAAGCAGTCCTCCAGCCGGCGCGTGTCGGCGAGCACGACGGCGCCCAGCGAGCCCTCGGCCAGTTCGTCCCACATGAACCAGAACCGTTCCTGCCCGGGCGTGCCGAACAGGTACAGCACCAGGTCCTCGCGCAGGGTGATGCGGCCGAAGTCCATGGCAACGGTGGTGGTGTGCTTGCCCTCGACGCCGGAGGTGTCGTCGACCGGTCGCCCGGCCTCGGTGAGCAGTTCCTCGGTGCGCAGCGGCCGGATCTCGCTGACCGCGCCGACCAGGGTCGTCTTGCCCACGCCGAAGCCGCCGGCCACGAGGATCTTGAGCGTGACGGGCTCGACCGGGGGCTTGCCGCGCTCAGATCGCCCGAAGATCATCTTTCTCTTCTCCTGCTTGCTGGGGTCGTTGGGGGGTTCGGGTGCCGGGTGCCGGGCGTCCGTATCCGCCGCCACCCGGGGTCTCGACGACGAGTACGTCGTCGGGGCCGACGTCCGCGGCATCGCTGCCGCCGAGGTCGGTGACCGTGCCGTCGGCCCGCTCCACCCGGTTGGCGCCGAGTGCGCCGGGTGCGCCGCCGGCCATGCCGTACGGCGGCACACGGCGGTGCTGGGAGAGGGTGGACACGGTCATGGGTTCGAGGAAGCGGACACGGCGGACCGCGCCGTCCCCGCCGTACCAGCGGCCGGCGCCGCCGCTGCCCGCCCGTACGGCGAACTCGTCGAGGCGGACCGGCAGCCGCCACTCCAGGACTTCCGGGTCGGTGAGCCGGGAGTTGGTCATGTGGGTCTGTACGACGCTCGCGCCGCGGAAGCCGTCACCGGCTCCGGAACCGGAGGCGACGGTCTCGTAGTACTGGTGGCGTTCGTTGCCGAAGGTGACGTTGTTCATGGTCCCGGAGCCCTCGGCCTGGACGCCGAGCGCCGCGTAGAGGGCACCGGTGATGGCCTGGGAGGTCTCGACGTTGCCCGCGACGACGGCGGCCGGCGGCTCGGGGGCGAGCATCGAACCGGGCGGCACAACGATGTCGAGCGGGCGCAGGCAGCCGTCGTTGAGCGGGATGTCGTCGGCGACGAGGGTACGGAAGACGTACAGCACGGCCGCGTTGACGACGGCGAACGGGGCGTTGAAGTTGGTGGCGAGCTGGGCGGAGGTGCCGGTGAAGTCGACGGTCGCGCGCCGTTCGGCGCGGTCCACGCGCACGCGTACCCGGATGACCGCTCCGGAGTCGGTCTCGTAGGCGTACGCGCCGTCGTCGAGGGTGTCGATCACCCGGCGGACCGCTTCCTCCGCGTTGTCCTGGACGTGCCGCATGTAGGCCTGGACGACGTCGAGACCGAACTCCTCGATCATCCGGCCGACCTCGTCGACGCCCTTGCGGTTGGCGGCGATCTGGGCGCGCAGGTCGGCGAGGTTGGTGGGGATGTTGCGGGAGGGGTGGCGGGCCTCGGCGAGCAGCCGGTGCGTCTCGGTCTCCCGGAACCGGCCGTTCTCGGCGAGCAGCCAGTTGTCGAAGAGGACGCCCTCCTCGTCGATGGTGCGGCTGTTCGCCGGCATCGAACCCGGCGCGATGCCGCCGATCTCGGCGTGGTGGCCGCGGGAGGCGACGTAGAAGAGGATCCGGTCACCCTGCGTGTCGAAGACCGGGGTGATCACGGTGACGTCGGGCAGGTGGGTGCCACCGTGGTAGGGGTCGTTGACGGCGTAGGTGTCGCCGGGGCGCATCGAGGTGCCGCGGCGGCGGATGACCTCTTTGACGCTGGTGCCCATGGAGCCCAGGTGGACGGGGATGTGCGGGGCGTTGGCCACCAGGTTCCCGTCCGGATCGAACAGGGCGCAGGAGAAGTCCAGACGCTCCTTGATGTTGACGGACTGGGCCGTTGACTCCAGGCGGGCGCCCATCTGTTCGGCGATCGACATGAAGAGGTTGTTGAAGACCTCGAGCAGGACCGGGTCGGCTTCCGTGTCGAGATCGGAACTCTGCGTGACCGTCGCGCGTTCCATGACCAGATGCCCGTCGTCGGTCGCCGCGGCCCGCCAGCCGTCGTCGACGACGGTCGTGGCACTGGCCTCGGTGATGATCGCCGGGCCGGTGACGGCTTCGCCGGGGGGCAGGTCCTCGCGGCGGTGGAGGGGTACGACGCGCCAGGCGCCGCCGGTGTGGAGGCGGACGGCCTCCGGGGCGGCGGGCGTGCCCTCGTACGGGGCGAGGGCGGAGAGATCGGGGGGTTGGGTGATGCCGGTGGCTTCCACTGAGAGGGCTTCGACGACGACCGGGCGGTCGAGCGTGAAGGAGTACGTGGCGCGATGACGTTCTTCGAAGGCGTGTTTCATCGCCGCGGGCTCGGTGAGCTCGACGGTGAGGGTGGTGTCGGTGCCGTCGTAGCGGAGCTGGGCGCGGCGGGTGACTTCGACGCGGTCCTCGGGGACGTCCTCGGCGAGGAGTTCGGCGCGGGCCGCGGCCTCCAGGTCGTCGGCGGTCTTGCGAATGCCGGGCATGGCGGCGGGCTCCAGGGGGGCCTCGACGGACTGCTCGCGCATCGCGGTGGTGTCGGCGAGCCCGATGCCGAGCGCGGACAGGACCCCGGCCATGGGCGGCACCAGGACGGTGCGGATGCCGAGCGAGTCGGCGACCATGCACGCGTGCTGCCCGCCGGCTCCGCCGAAGGTGGTGAGGGCGTAGCGGGTGACGTCGTGGCCCTTCTGGACGGAGATCCGCTTCACGGCGTTGGCGATGTTGGCGACGGCGATGCTCAGGTAGCCCTCGGCAACCTGTTCGGGGGTGCGGTCGTCGCCGGTCCGCTCGCGGATCTCCCGGGCGAGCCCGGTGAAGCGGTCGCGGACGAGGCCGGCGTCCAGCGGCTGGTCCCCGTCCGGGCCGAAGACCTGGGGGAAGTGGGCCGGCTGGATCCGGCCGAGCATGACGTTGGCGTCGGTGACGGCCAGCGGGCCGCCGCCGCGGTAGCAGGCCGGGCCGGGGTCGGCGCCGGCCGAGTCCGGGCCGACGCGGTAGCGGGAGCCGTCGAAGTGCAGCACCGAGCCGCCGCCCGCGGCGACGGTGTGGATGTCCAGCATGGGGGCGCGCAGCCGGACGCCCGCGATCTGTGTGGTGAAGACCCGTTCGTACCCGCCGGCGAAGTGGGAGACGTCGGTGGAGGTGCCACCCATGTCGAAGCCGATGACCCGGTCGAAGCCGGCGAGCTGCGACATCCGGGCCATGCCGACGATCCCGCCGGCCGGACCGGAGAGCACGGCGTCCTTGCCGCGGAACTGCCCGGCCTCGGCGAGCCCGCCGTTGGACTGCATGAACATCAGCCGTACGCCTTCGAGCTGGTCGGCGACCCGGCGGACGTAGCGGCGCAGCACGGGCGACAGGTAGGCGTCGACGACGGCGGTGTCGCCGCGCGGGACCAGCTTCATCAGCGGGCTGACCTCGCTGGACAGCGAGATCTGCGGGAAGCCGGTCGAGGCGGCCAGCTCGCCGATCGCCCGCTCGTGGGCGGGATAGAGGTGGCTGTGCATGCAGACCACGGCGACGGCGCGGATCCCGTCGTCGTACGCCGCCCGGAGCGGGCCCGCCAGGGCGTCCAGGTCGGGTGCGCGCAGCACGGTGCCGTCGGCGGCGACGCGCTCGTCGGCCTCGACGACCCGTTCGTAGAGCAGCTCGGGCAGGTCGATGCGGCGGGCGAAGATGCGGGGGCGGTTCTGGTAGGCGATGCGCAGGGCGTCACGGAAGCCGCGGGTGATGACGAGGAGGGTGCGCTCGCCCTTGCGTTCGAGAAGTGCGTTGGTGGCGACCGTGGTGCCCATCCGGACGGCGTCGACGGGGGCGCCGGGGTCACCGGCCCCTGCGAGGAGCTCGCCCACGGCGGCCACTGCCGCGTCGGCGTACCTCGCGGGGTTGTCGGAGAGCAGTTTGTGGGTGAGCAGCCGGCCGTCCGGGCGCCGTGCGACCACGTCGGTGAACGTACCGCCCCGGTCGACCCAGAACTGCCAGCCTGTCACGTCACTACTCCGCTTCCGCGCCGGTCACAGCGCCCGGAGGCCGTTGATCACGTCGCGCAGAATACTCTCGTCCACCAGCTCGGCCGGGGGTACCGGCCGGTTGACATGGACGAGTTCCCCGGCGACGAGGTCGCCGACGAGGACCCGCACCACTCCGACGGGGAGGTCGAGTTCCGAAGCCAGCTCGGCGACGGACTGCGGGGCGTCGCGGCAGAGCTCGACGATGTCCACGTGTTCCGGGGACAGTGTCCGGTCGTCGTCCGGGTCGTCCACGTGCGGCTCCGTGACGACCACCGCGATCAGATCGAGGCGGTGCTGGGCCGCACTGGTGGTGCGGCCCCGTGTCATGGCGTACGGACGGACGACCGGCCCGGCCTCGTCGTCGAACCAGTGGCTTCTTCCCTGACCGTCTCCGCTCATGTCATCCCACTACCCGCCGGAGGACAGATCGGTGCGCGGAGCGGACCCCAGATGTACGCCGACCCGCTTGACCAGGAGTGTCATCTCGTACGCGACCTGGCCGACGTCGGAGTCGGCGTCGGAGAGGACGGCGAGGCAGCTGCCGTCGCCCGCCGCCGTGACGAACAGGAAGGCGTCGTCGAGTTCGACGACGGTCTGCCGGACACTGCCCGCCTCGAAGTGCCGGCCCACGCCCTTGGCGAGGCTGTGGAAGCCGGAGGCCACGGCGGCCAGGTGCTCGCCGTCCTCTCTGCTGAGGTCCTTGGAGACGCCGGTGGGCAGGCCGTCGCCGGAGAGCACGACGGCCTTGCGGATGCTGGCGACCCGGTCCACGAGGTCGTCCAGCAGCCAGTTCAGCTCGCCCTTGTTCGTCGCCGTGTGGCCGGTCGCCTTCGGATCGGTCATCGACCGTCCCCCTTAGTCGTTCCTTGTGCTGTGCTGTCCCAGGAGCCGTCGCCCTCGGCGTTCTCGGCACGGCCCCGCTGCCAGCCGCGCTGGAGCGAGCCCATGCGGCTGCGGACCTCGTCGGCGTCGCGCTCGACGGGTTCCGGCCGGCGCGCGGTGGGTGATGCGGCTTCCTGTCGCAACTGTGGGGCCAGGTTGGCCTGCCGTACCCGCCTGGGCAGCGGCCGGGTGCCGGAGTCGGCCTCCGGGGGTGTGCTGCCGAGGGGCGGGACGGAGTCGTCGGTGCCGCCGCCGGAGGCGGTCTCGGGGCGGCGGGTGCGCCGGGGCAGGGCGGGGGGGTCCGCCGGTCCGCCGGCCTGGTGCGCCGTGCGTTCCCCGGCTCGGTCGGCCGGGCCGATGGCGCGGGGCGAGGACGGGTCGGTGCGGCGGCGGGAGGGCAGCGGGGCCAGTCCGCCCGGTTCGGGGCGGCCCTGGTCCGCCGGGTCCCGCTCGTCCGGGGCGACGCGGCGGGAGCGCTGCTCGGTGACCGGTCTGCCGTGCGAGCTGACCAGCTTGGGCGTCCGCCGTGCGGGCAGTGGCAGGGGGCTGCCGGGCTGCTCGTCGCCGAAGCGGCCGGTGGTCTCGCGGTCCGGGTGCGGGAGTTCGGTCACGGCGGGCGTGGTGTCGGCGGCGGGGGCCGCGGAGCGGCGGTGGCGGAACAGGCCGCCGCGCTCGCTGTCGTCGTCGGTGAGAGCGCCCGGGAAGTCGTCCAGCGCGTCCAGGTCGACGGGCGCCTCCAGCTCGACCGGGCCGCCCAGCAGTGCGGCCGGCAGTCCGGGCCGCTGTCCCGGCGCCTGGGCCAGGGAGGCGGCCCGGCTCTCCTCGGGTTCGGCCTCCCCGGCCGGGCGGCTGCGGTCGAGGCGGAAGCCGACGCCGTTGGTGTCGGGGACGTCGTCGGTCAGCAGTACGTCGGGGATGAAGACGACGGCGGTGGTGCCGCCGTAGGGGGACGGCTGGAGCGAGACGCGGACGTTCTGGCGCTGCGCGAGGCGGCTGACCACGAACAGGCCGAGCCGGTCGGTGTCGGAGAGCTCGAACTCGGGCGTCTCGGCGAGCCGCAGGTTGGCGTCCAGGAGCGCCTCGGCCGCCATGCCGAGACCGCGGTCGTGGATCTCCAGCGTGAAGCCGTTGGCGACGCGTTCGCCGAGGACCTGCACGGCGGTGTGCGGTGGCGAGAACACCGTGGCGTTCTCCAGGAGTTCGGCCACGAGGTGGGTGAGGTCGGCGACGGCGGGGCCGGTGACGGCGACGCGGGGCAGCCGGCGGACCTCGATGCGCTCGTAGTCCTCGACCTCGGCCACGGCGGCACGCACCACGTCCATCAGCTGGACGGGCCGGCGCCACTGTCGCGAGGGGGCGGCGCCGGAGAGGATGACCAGGCCCTCGGCGTGCCGGCGCATACGGGTGGTGAGGTGGTCGAGGCGGAACAGGTCGGCGAGTTCGTCGGTGTCCTCGGTCCTGCGCTCCATGGTGTCGAGCAGGGTGAGCTGCTTGTGCAGCAGGACCTGGCTGCGGCGGGCGAGGTTGACGAAGACCTCGGAGACGCCGGCGCGCAGCTCGGCCTGCTTGACGGCTGCCTCCACGGCGGCGCGCTGCAGGGTGTTGAGGGCCTGGCCGACCTCGCCGATCTCGTTCCTGTCGTACTCCAGGCGCGGGACCTCGGTCTCCACGTCGACCTGTTCGCCCGCGGAGAGACGGCGCATCACGCTCGGCAGCCGGACCCCGGACGCGTCGTGCGCCTCCTGGCGCAGCAGCCGCAGGTCGCGGATGAGGCTGCGGCCGACCCGGACCGACATGACCAGCGAGAACAGCACGGCGGCCAGACCGAGGACACCGACGACGGCCGCCTGGACGAACTCGCTGACGGCGACGGGCCGGATGCGGTCCTTGAAGCGGTCGCCGACCTGGTCGTCGAGGTCGCGCAGTTCGTCGAGCACGTTGCCCGCGGTGGTGTCCCAGCTCTTCGCGTCGACGTCGTTCGGCATGCCGGATCCGGCGGCGACGACGGACCGCTCGGCGGCCAGCAGGGGGGCGGTGGTGGCGCTCTTCCAGAAGCGGTCGAAGCGGTCGCGTTCGCCGGCCGGCAGCAGCGGGAGGCTGATGTCGTAGAGGAGGGTGCGCTGGGCGATGAGGTCGGAGATCTCGCGGGTCTCCTCGCGGGAGACCTTCCCGACCACCAGAGCGGAGCCGAGCAGGGCGTCCTCACGGGAGACGAGTTCCCGGGCGCGGGTGATGTTGAGGAGGGCGCGGGCCTCCTTGTCGATCTCGACGTCGTCGGTCCCGTCGAGGGAGCCGAGGAGTGTGTAGCAGGGGTCGACGACGGCGTCGTAGAGGGCGAGGGCCTCGGCGCGGTCCACGGTGCCCTGCTCGACGCTGCGGCGCAGCGGCTCGATGCCGTCGAGCCCGTCGAGTTCGGCGGTGAGGTGCTCACCGTCCTCGGCGTCGAGGCCGTCGCGTACGTGCTGTTCCCCGGCGTTCTTCCGGAGTTCGGCCACGGTGGTGTCGGTGGCGGCGCGCGTGCGGTTCAGGGCGGCGAGCGCGTCGGAGGCCCGCGGGTCGGCGAGGTAGACCAGGGTCTGCCGGCGTTCCTGCTGGAGGGCGCGGACCGCGTCCTCGGTGGGGTAGCCGATGTCCTCGACGATCGACGACACCTGGAAGATGTGGGTGACCACGCGTCCGGTGAGCACGGCCGCGAAACCCCAGACGGCGGTCAGGGACACCAGCGGCACGAGAAGCAGCGCCACGATCTTCCGGCGGATCGACTTCCCGCGAAAGCGCATGGCCTCCCCCAGCTCGACCCCCGCAGACCGGGGGTACACATGTACGTCAACAAACGGCGCGAGCCTACTACCGTCACAGGGATAACTCGAAGAACTGTCCGGACGGTGAACTTCCTCCCCGATACCCTCACATGACCGGCAGACAGGACGAGTCGCCCGGGCATTGCGGGAGATTGCCACCGCGATCGCGTCGACTTCACGCGAGTGGTGCGGGAACGGCACGAAGGATCAGTTGGCCGGAATTTTTCCCTGGTCGGGAATCATCGGGCGAGTTCGTTCGTCCTTGTAGACGGGTGATGAGTGCGGATTCGGCCACAGGAGCCGCATCTCGGATCCGGGCGGCGTAAAACAGCGCAAGCCGGGCAGCCACTGGGGAGCCGGGGTCGTGGGACACCGGTGCGAGGGCTTGTCGGCGGTGGGGAGTGACACGTTGATGGGGACGGCTGAGCGGCGCCAGGCGCCCGAGAGCGGCGCGGCGACGCACCCGACGGTGCGGCAACAACAGGCGCAGTACCGGACGTTGTGGGTCGAGGAGCCGGCCAAGCGGTACCGGATGCCCGATCCGGTGCGGACGGCGGCGGTGCGCGCGGTGATCATCATCGCGGTCACGCTGATGCTGGCCATGGTGGCGTTCTTCTGCACGATGGCGGAGTCCTGGCTGGCGTTCCCGATGGTGATCAGCAGCGTGGCGAGCACGGTGGTGGCCACCTGGAGCGCGGTCGACGTCCTGGTGACCCGTCAGGTGTGGAACCAGCGCTACGGCGTGCTCTCGGAGCCGAGCAGCACGGCCCGCTCGCTCCGCCGCGAGCGGCGCGCGGCCCGGCGGCAGGAGCGGGCCGCCGAGCGCGAACAGGAGCGGATACGGCGGCGGGGCGGCCAGGCCGGTCAGCTGACACACCCCTGACGGACCGTCAGGCCGGACGGTCAGGCCGACGGCTTCTTGAACATCCGCGTGGCGGTGATCTCGCTGTGCACGGCCTCTCCCGCCTGCGGCTGCTGCGGCAGCCCGGGCCGGAGATGCTCCTCCACGCTGATGTACTTGAGTCCGGCCCGCAGGTCCGCGTCGTTCCGCAACCGGATGACCAGCGGGAACTCGGCGAGTGCGGTCGTGTCGAACAGCCCGGTCGTGTACAGCAGTTGCACGCCCAGCGCGTCCGACACGGCTCGCTGGAGCTCCAGCAGGTAGGTCGCGTTGGCGCGCCCGATGGGGTTGTCGAGGAAGAGCGTCCCCGCGTGCCGGTGCTTGTCCCGCCCCCGGTCGTTGGACCGCAGGGCTGCCATCGTGCAGTACAGGGCGATGGCTGCGGTCAGCAGCTGCCCGCCGGAGAACACGTCCCCCATCTGCCCCACCGGCACCCGCTCGGCGCGCAGTACCGCATCCGGCTTGAGGATCTCGACGGCGACGCCCTTCGGTTGCAGGGCAGCCGCGACTCCCCGCAGCAGCAGGGACATGCCGTCCCGCCGCAGATCGGAGTTCTTCTTCACCGCGGCCCGGGTCGCCTCGTCGACGACCTCGCCGAGCCGCTCGGTGAGCGTGGCCTGGTCGGGTTCCTCGAAGCGGATACGGAGGAACTCCTGGCCCGACCACTCGCCGAGTCCCTCGGGCAGCCGGGAGAGCCGCTGGGCCGAGCGCAGGGTCGCCAGCGCCGACTCGACGAGCCCCCGCAGCCGGTCCACGATCGAGTCCCGGTTCCGCTCCAGCTGGGCCAGTTCGTCGGTCAGCACCCGCAGCCGGGGCGCGAAGGCGTCCGCCCACTTCTGGGCGTGCTCCGGGAGCGCGGCGGCGGGCAGTTCCCGGATCTGCTGGCGCGCGGGGGTCCGCACCGCCTCGTACCGGGTGGCGTTGGCGTGCCTTACGAGGACGTCGCTCGCCTCGCGGACGGCGGACTCGGCGGCGGACAGGTCACCGGCGCAGCCGCGCAGCGACCTGCGGGCCTCGGCGGCGGACTGCCGGGCATCCTCCAGGCTGCCGGGGTACGGCTCGATGTCCTCCTGCTCGTCGTCGGCGGTGTGCTCGCGCAGCAGGTCGCGGAGCATGGCGGCGATCTCCTCGAAGCCGCCCGCCGCGTCCTCGGCCGCGCGGTGCGTGTCGAGGAGTTCGGCGTGCGCCTCGCGGGCCTGGGCCAGCGCCTCGGTGCGTGCGGCGAGTTCGGCCGTCGCCGTGCGCAGCAGTGCCTGGGCGTGTTCGGCGTCGCGCGGCTGGAGCTCCTCGGGCAGTTCGGTGTGCGCCTCGCCGTCCTCGGGGGCGTGCCGCTCGGCCTCGCCGCGGAGCCGCCCGAGCTGCTCGCTCGCGGTGGACATGCGGGTCTCCAGGAGCTGCACCAGCTCCTCCGCACGGGCGGCGGCGGCCTGCCGGGAGGGCCCGTCGGAGCCGTCGGGCGACTGGAGGAGCTGCTCCGCGCGGGTGCGGACCTTGTTGCTCAGCCGCTCCAGCTCCGCGAGCGCGGCGCTCTCGTCGCTCTCCGCGCGGGCCTGCTCGGCGCGCAGGTCGGCGCCGACACCGACCTTCTCGTACACCTGTGAGGCGGCTCGGTAGGCCTCGCGCAGGGCGGGCAGCGGCGCCGAGGACTCGGCGGCATCCTCGTCGGTCTCGGGCATGTCGTCGGGGGCGCCGGCGATCTCGGAGCGCTCGGCGCGCAGCGCACGGGCGGTGCGGCGGGCGTCGTCGGCGGCGCGCTGGGCGGCGCGCCGGTCCTCGTCGGCGACGCGGGCGCGGTCCAGGCAGGACTGGGCGCGGGCCTCCGACTCGGTGGCCTCGTCCGCGAGTTCGCGCAGCCTGACCTGCCAGCCGGCCCGCTCGCGCAGCCGGAACGCGAGGCCGGCGAGGGCGTCGGCCGCCCGCCGGGCCCGCTGGGCGGCCTCCTGCCGCTCGTCGCGTACCTGCGCGGCCCCGGCGGCGGCCTCCTCGGCCTCCGCCCGCGCGGTCCGTGCCTCGGCCAGCTCGGCCTCGGACTCCTCCGCGAACTCCCGCGCGTCCCGGGCCTCCTGCGCCAGCTCCACGAGCCGTCCGGCCGGGCAGCCGGTGCGCCAGGAGGCGAGCCGCGCGGCCAGCTCGCGGTCCTTGCCGAGCCGGGCGGCGAGGGTGCGGATCTCCTCGTCCCGCTCGGTGGCCCGTGCGCGCAGCGCCTGCCGCTCCTCGTCGGCGGCGTGCTCGTCGTGCATGGCCGGGTTCGGCGGTACGAGGAACACGTCGCGCGGGCCGGCGTCGGCGGCCGGGGTGGGCGCGAGCAGGGCGGCGGCGGTGCCGACGGCCACGGCGGAGCGGGGCAGCAGGGCCGCCTCGCTGAGCGCCGCGCGGGCGCGGGCATGCGTGTCGGGGTCGGTGATGACGACGCCGTCGACGAGTTCGGGGCGGGCGGCCAGCACGCGCGCGTGGTCGGCGGGGTCGACGGCCTGGGCGAGGTAGCGCCAGCCGGGCAGGGCCGGGATGCCGTGTTCGCCGAGGTACTCGACGGTGGCGAGGACGTCGGGGCCGGGCGGCAGCAGTCCGCCGTCGCCGAGGGCGCCGAGGATGCGGGAGTCGTCGGCGGCGGCGGTCCGCAGCTCGAACAGCTGCCGCTCGGCGGATCCGACGGCGTCGTCGAGGAGTTCCCGCAACTCGTCGGCGAACCGGTCGAGTTCCTCGGGCGTGAGGTGGGTGAGGTTGGTGGGGGTGTCGCCGCCCTCGTGACGGGCGCCGCCCTCGTGGCGGGGCCGCGGAACGGCGCTGCGCGAGCCGGTGAGTCCCAGCAGTTCGCCGAGCCGCTCCTCCGCCGCGAGGCTCTCGGCCAGCCGCTGCTCGGCGTCGTGCGTCCGCCCGGCCGCGGTCGCCGCGTCCGCCGCGCGGGCGGCGGTGAGTTCGGCGCGGGACTCGGCGGAGGCCGCCTCGCGCGCGTGCTCGCCCGCTCGGTGGGAGGCCTCGCGGGCGGTGTCCCAGGCGGCCACGGCCGTCTTCTCGGCGTCGCTCGCCGCGAGCGCGGCCCGGGCCGGGTCGGCGTCCGGGGCGCTGTCGTCGAGCCAGCCCGCGCGGACCGCCTCGGCGGTCTCCTGCTCGACCTCGCCGAGCCGCTGCCGCAGGTGCCCGGCCTCGCTGCGGGCGCGCTGTGCCTCGGTGGCGGCGGACGTCGAGTCCCGGTAGGCGCCGTCGCTGACCTCCTGGAGCGCGGCGGACCGCTCCTCCTCCTCGTTGGCGAGGGCCTCCGCGCTCTCGGCGGCCCCGTGCAGGGCCCGGACGAGCGCGACGGCGGCCTTGGCGCGGGCGGCGAGGGCCGGCGCCGCGTCCCGCTCGGCCTCCTGGATGGCCGCGGCCACGCGCGCGACGCGGTCGGCGGCGGCGCGGTGGCGCAGCGCGGCCTCGGCGGCCTGCCAGGCCGAGTGCAGGGTGCGTGCGTCGGCCAGCTCGCGCTTCTGCGCGGCGGCGGACTTCTCGCCGACGGCCAGCGCCAGGGAGGCGTGCCGGTAGGCGAGTTCGGCGGCGATCAGCGAGCTGCGCTCACGGGCGCCCTCGGAGTGCGTGACGGCGTAGGCGGCGGCCGTGACCCGCTGGGCGAGGTCGGCGGCGCGCACCCGCTCCTGCACGCCCCGCGCGGACAACCGGCGCGCCAGCGTGCGGGTACGGCGTTCGGCGCCCGCGTGGATGTCCCGCGCGCGTGTCCGTGTCTCCGCGGCCTCCACGATCCGGCCCAGCAGGTCCACCGATCCGGCGGTGAAGTCCCGTTCGGCGATCAGCTCGGCGCGCCGGCCGAGCTTGTTGCCGAAGCCGCCGACCAGGTCGGCGAGTCCGTCGGTGTCCCGGGTGTCGGTGACGGCCCGCAGCAGCAGGTCGGTGAAGTCGGAGTCCTTCTTCACCGCGAACAGGCCGGCGGCCTCGCCCTCGTCGGCGTTCATCTCGCGCTGGTAGCGGAAGAGTTCGGGGTCGAGGCCGAGTTCACCGAGATGCTCGATCCAGCGGTCGTGGATCTCCTCCCAGTGCACCTCCAGATGCGGGTAGAACTTGCCCGCCTCGGTGATGGCGTCCCGGAAGCCCTTCATGGTGCGCCGCCGCCCCTGCGCGCCGGAGGCTCCCTCGACGGGCGGCCGTACGGCGGTGGACTCGGCCACCGGCAGACTGTCCAGCGAGAGCCCGGGGCCGGGCCGGAACGAGTACCAGGCCTCGGCGAACTTCCGCGGGTCGTTGGAGACCTGGCGCCCCCGCCACTCGCTCGCCTTGCCGACGACCACGCACTCGCCGGTGAGCGTGTGCTGCCACTCCAGGGCGACATGCCCGCAGTCGTCGGCGAGCAGGAACTTGCGCAGCACACCCGAGCTGGCGCCGCCGAGGGTGTTGCGGTGCCCCGGCAGCATCACCGAGAAGATCAGCTTGAGCAGCACCGACTTGCCGCCGCCGTTCTCCAGGAAGAGCACGCCCGCAGGCGCGGGCCGGCGCGGCGGGCCGACCGGCTCCTCCTCGAAGAACTCCGCCTGGGCGGGGGCGGGGTCGGGCACGGGCGCACCGACACCCCGCAGGTCCAGCACGGTGTCGGCGTAGCGCGCACCGGCCGGCCCGATGGAGTAGAGGCGGACCCGGGACAGCTCGTACATGGCGGACTCTCGTAAGACGTGGGAAAAGGGTGGTGCCGGCTCGGAACGGGCGCCGGCAGCGGCTCAGGAGTGGAACGGCAGACCCGCGTCGGCGACCAGGTCCAGGTCCTCGGTGGCGTCGGCGGGCAGCAGGCTGGCCGTGCCGTCGGTGACCGGGACGACGCCGAGTTCCAGCAGCTCGGCCATGGCGGCGCTGCCGGCCATGTCGCGCACCTGGAGCTGGTAGCGGGCCGTCGTGCGGTAGGTGCCGCCCTGGTCGTCGCCGGTGCGCTGGAGGAACCCGGAGTCGGTGAGGAAGACGACCGCCTTGCCGATGATCCCGGTGGTGGAACCGGCCAGCCGGCGGGCGTCCTTGGTGGCGCCGGTCGCACTGCGTCTGGCCCAGATCCGCCAGGCGGCCTCCAGACCGGGCGCGTCGGTGGCCGGGTCGGTGTTCTCCCCCGCCTCCTCGGCCCGCTCCTCCAGCCGCCGGCAGGCCTGCCGGACGAAGGCGTCGACGCCGTTGACCGTGATCCGCCCGATGTAGCCGTCGTCGGCCAGGTCCTCGGGGCGCGGGAACGCCAGCGCGGCGACGGCGAGGTGGGCGAGCCCGTGCAGGAACCGGTCGCTGCCGTCCGCGGACGTGCGGCGCGCGTAGTCACCCATGCGCACGGCGAACACCGAGTCCTCGGCGGCGGTCACGGCCATGCCCGCGCGGGGCGACACCTCGAGGACCACCAGCCCGAGACCGGCGGCCACGGCATCGGCGAGCCGCGCGAACGGAGGGTCCTCCCGGTAGCGCCGCAGCAGCTCGGTGTACTCCTGATCACGCGCGGGCTGCAGCTTGGGCTGGAGCCCGAAGGCGACGAGCCGAGCCGCGTCGGCGGCGTCGGCGGGCGTGACGGCAGCACTCGCCGACGCGACAGCCGCTTCTGCCTCGACGTACTCGCTCACAACGACAACTCCCTCATCTACGCGGCCTCGGTCCGATCCGCGGCCATCCCCACCGCGTCCAGCAGAGCCATCCCCACGATCAGATCGGCACCGCCGAAGCCG
Source organism: Streptomyces sp. NPDC048278 (assembly GCF_040652195.1). Taxonomy (NCBI): domain Bacteria; kingdom Bacillati; phylum Actinomycetota; class Actinomycetes; order Kitasatosporales; family Streptomycetaceae; genus Streptomyces; species Streptomyces sp. NPDC048278. The sequence continues at coordinate 330,280 of NZ_JBEZLP010000006.1, read as the reverse complement.
GGGTCGTCCAGCTGCGTACCGTCGTCCACCGCGAACAGCAGTTTCTCCTCGCCCTGCCGGTAGGCCGTGCCCACGGCCGGGCTGGCGGCGTGCACGGCCAGCAAAGCGATCAGGTAGGCCAGATCCTCGCCGCCCACGCGCCGCGCCTCCGCCAGCAGCCCGGACAGCCGCCGCGGCGCGTCCGCCGGGAGGTCCAGCAGCCGCATGGCGTCGGCCAGCTGCTCCTCGCTGAACCGGCTGTCGTCCGGGGTGGCGATGAGGTCCGGCTCGGGCATCTCCGCGCCCAGGTGCTCCCGCTCCACCGGTGGCGTCAGCAGTATGTCGACGAGGTCGCCGACCCGCACCGACACCGGCGTCCGCAGCCCCGTCCCGCGCGCGAAGAACGCCCCCGTGACCCGGCTCGCCTGCTCCAGCGGGAGCGGCAGCAGCGGTGCGAGCAGGTGCCCGTACAGGTCCGTCCCCGACGTCGTCATGGGCGTCGCGAACGCCTGCCGGTCCTGCTCCGCGCGGAACAGCGGACCCGCCTCCAGCAGTCGCGACTGCAACTGGGTGTGGCGTCGGATGCAGTCCTTGACGATCTCCACGAGCTCGGCGGCGCGCCGCTTGTTCTCGGGCTCCTCGGTCTCGTCACGGGCCTTGCGGATGTTGGTGAGGATCGCGTTCTCGTGCCGGTACCGGTCGGCGACGTGGTCCAGGGCCTCGGCGATCATGTCGGGGACGGCGTTGAGCCAGTCGACCGCGCGGACGTTGCGCCGGGTGGCCTCCAGGGCCCGGCGCAGGGTCTCCGAGTACTGGACGGTGCGGTAGCGGGCCTGCTCCGCGGCGAGCTGGGCGTCGGCGAGCCGACCGCGGTTGACCAGCACCTCCAGCTTGACCTCGGCGGCGATCTGGGCGCTGGTGACGTCCGTGTCGAGGGCCCCGACCAGGACGTTGACCGCCTCGTCGGTGGTCCGGAGGTACACCGTGCCGCCCGGTCCCGGCACCTCCTCGATGAGCTTGAAGTCGTAGTCCCGGCGGACGTACGACCCGTCCGGCGTGAAAGTGCCGTACACCGCGCGGAAGCCGCGGTCGACGCTGCCGACGTTGATCAGGTTCTCCAGGACCCAGCGGGCCACGCGCTCGTGCTCGGCGACGGGGCGGTGCGGGGTCTGGGCGGAGATGCGCGGGATCAGCCGGGCGACGATCTGCTCGTGGTCGGCGCCGGTGTCGAAGTCCATGTTGAGGGTGACCAGGTCGATGGCGGAGAGCGCCACCTCGGCCATGCCGTACACCGAGTACTCGCCGGCCAGGTTCGCCTTGCGTGCGTCGAGGTCGTGCAGCGGCGCGGTGCACGCGAGCGCGCGCAGCCGCCGCGCCAGCCCCTCGTCGGCGGCCGGGCCCGGTGCGGGGCGCGGCCCCGCGCTGAGCTGGGGCGGCACGCTGTCCGTCGATGCAGGCGAAGTCACGGTGCACAGACTAGGTCCTGGGTCTGACATCGGCCCAAACGACGCGGATGGCTCCGCCGGTAGCGCCGGGTCACTGCAGGGGGTGCGTCAGAGTGCGGGTCGTGTGTGGCTGGTCGCGCAGTTCCCCGCGCCCCTGACGGGGCGCTGCCCCTCACGGAGTCAGGTCGTCACCGACCCTGCGGCGGTAGACCTCGACCACTCGTTCCAGGGAGTCCGTGAGGTAGGTCTCAAGCAGGTGCTCCGCGCCGCGCCTGTCGCCGCCCTGGAGCGACTCCAGGATCTCGCGGTTGCGGGCCAGGTACGGCTCGTGCAGGGCGTGCGGGTCGTCGACCACGTGGAAGGCGAGGCGGAGTTCCGCGAAGACGCTGCGCATGAGTTCGTCGGTGCGTTCGCTGCCGGCCAGGGCGACCAGTTCCCGGTGGAAGTGGATATTGGCCGTACCCACTGCTTTCCAGTCATCCGCGAGGGCCGCCTGCCGCCCCTCGGTGACCGCCGCCGACAGGCTCTCCAGGGCGTACGGCGGCTCGCCGAGGCCGCGTACGACGGCGCACTCGACGAGGGCACGGGTGCGGTAGATGTCCTCGACGTCCTCGACGGTCAGGACCCGGACGAAGACGCCCCGGTTGAGTTCGTGGACCAGCAGGCGCTCGTGGGTGAGCAGCCGGAACGCCTCGCGCAGGGTGTTGCGGGAGACGCCGAGCGCGCCGCCGATGCCGTCCTCGGACAGGCGGGTGCCTGGCGGGAAGTAACCGTCGGCGATGCGACTCCTGAGGATGTCGGAGACCCGTTCCGCGGTGCTGGTCCGCCCGAGGAGGGCGCGGTCGTCGGCCAGTCCCGTCAGCTGCTCTGCCATGCCCGGAATTCAACCGCAGACACAGGAACGAAACAACGTGGGTATTGAAGGATCGTTGAACGATCCTCTACGGTGCTCATCACGCTCACTCAGGCACGGCCCTCCGCACGGCCCTGCACGGCCCCGCACGGCCCCGCACCGCTCAGTCCCCGCACCCTCCGTCCCTCATCTGCGAGGTGCCCATGAGCACGACTCCTCCACCGCAGGCCCTGTCCTCCGACGCGCACCCGGGCAGGGGTGAACGCACCGCCGAGGACGGCGCGTTCGGCTGGCTGCACGCCCTCGGTCCGCGCGGCCGACGTGCGTTCGCCGGTGCTTTCGGCGGATATGCCCTGGATTCGTACGACTACTTCACCCTGCCGCTGAGCATGGTCGCGCTCGCGGCGTACTTCGGTCTGGACAGCGGCCAGACCGGCCTGTTCACCACCGTCACCCTGGTGGTCTCCGCGGTCGGCGGCGCCGCGGCGGGCGTGTTCGCGGACCGGGTCGGCCGGGTCCGCGCGCTCATGGTCACGGTCATCACCTACGCGGTGTTCACGGTGGCCTGCGGCTTCGCGCCCAACTACGAGACGCTGCTGGTGTTCCGCGCGCTGCAGGGCCTCGGTTTCGGCGGCGAGTGGGCGGTCGGCGCGATCCTGGTCGCCGAGTACGCCAGCGCCCGGCACCGCGGTCGCACGCTGGGCGCGATCCAGAGTTCCTGGGCCGTCGGCTGGGCACTCGCCGCGATCGTGTACACGCTGGTCTTCTCGTTCGTCGGCGACGACATGGCCTGGCGGGTGATGTTCTGGACCGGCGCGCTGCCCGCGCTTCTCGTGGTGTGGCTGCGCCGGCGGGTGCACGACGCGCCGCAGGCGGTCGCGGTACGCGAACAGAGCCCGCGGCGCGGTTCGTTCACCGCCATCTTCCGGCCGGGCACGGCCGACGCGCCCGGTCTGCTGCGCACCACGGTCTTCGCGGGCCTGCTGTCCACGGGTGTCCAGGGCGGCTACTACACGCTGGCGACCTGGGTCCCGACGTATCTCAAGACGGAGCGCGGTCTGTCGGTCGTCGGTACCGGCGGCTATCTGACCTTCCTGATCTCGGGAGCGTTCCTCGGCTACCTCACCGGCGGCTACCTCACCGACCGGCTGGGGCGGCGCCGCAACATCTGGCTGTTCGCGGTGCTGTCCGCGGTCTGCGTGCTGGCGTACGCGAACATCCCGCAGAGCGCCAACACGCTCCTCCTGGTGCTCGGTTTCCCGCTCGGCTTCTGCATGTCGGCGATCTTCAGCGGCTTCGGTTCGTACCTGAGCGAGCTGTACCCGACGGCGGTGCGCGGCACCGGGCAGGGCTTCACGTACAACGCGGGCCGCGCGGTGGGCGCGGTCTTCCCGACCCTGGTGGGCTTCCTGGCCGACAGCTGGGGCGTGGGCGGCGCGCTGGTCTTCGGCGCGGCCGGCTACGCGCTGGCGGCCCTGGCGCTGTTCGGACTGCCGGAGACGCGCGGGAAGGAACTGGCGTGAACCCTACGGAAGACCACGTTCTCACCCTGGCCGCGGCGGACCGTCCGGTCGTCCTCGCCGACGAGCACGCGCACGCGTGGAGCCCGAGAAGCGCCCGGGCCCGTTTCCGGGCGGGCCTCACGGGCCCCACGGCCGGGGTCGCGGCCGGTCACACACAGGCCAACCTGATCTCGGTGCCCGCCGACTGGGCGTACGACATGCTGCTCTTCTGCCAGCGCAATCCGAAGCCCTGTCCGGTGCTCGACGTCACCGACGCCGGTGCGACCGGCACCGAACTCGCCGAGGGCGCGGACCTGCGCAGCGACCTCCCGCGCTACCGGGTGTGGCGGGACGGGGAGTTGGTGGACGAGCCGACGGACGTGCGCGCGTACTGGCGCGACGACCTGGTGTCGTTCCTGCTCGGGTGCAGCTTCACGTTCGAGTGGGCGCTGGCCGGTGCCGGGGTACCGATACGCCATGTCGAACAGGGCCGGAACGTGCCCATGTACGTGACCACCCGGCCGTGCCGGCCGGCGGGACGGCTGCGCGGGCCGATGGTGGTGTCCATGCGCCCGGTCCCGCCGCAGCATCTGGCGACCGCGATCCGGGAGAGCAGTCTGCTCCCGGCGGTGCACGGCGGCCCCGTGCACTGCGGCGATCCCGCCGCGCTCGGCATCGCGGACCTCGGCCGGCCCGACTTCGGCGACCCGGTGGACGCGGAGCCGGACGACATCCCGGTGTTCTGGGCCTGCGGGGTCACTCCGCAGGCGGCGGTGACGGCGTCCCGGCCGCCGTTCGCCATCACGCACGCGCCGGGCCAGATGTTCATCAGCGACGCCCGCGACGAGCAGTACCGCGTGGCCTGACAGGAGAGACAGCGCATCCATGACCTCGATCGACCTGAACGCCGACCTCGGCGAGGGCTTCGGCCGCTGGCGGCTCACCGACGACGAGCAACTGCTGTCCGTCGTGACCAGCGCGAACGTGGCCTGCGGCTTCCACGCGGGGGACGCGGCCACCATGCGGCGGGTCTGCGAGCTGGCGGCCGGGCGCGGGGTGACGATCGGCGCCCAGGTCTCCTACCGGGACCTGGCGGGGTTCGGGCGGCGCGCGATGGACGTGCCGCCCGCCGAGCTGGCGGCGGAAGTGGCCTACCAGATCGGCGCCCTGGAGGTCTTCGCCCGGGCGGCCGGCGCGCGCGTGGCGTACGTGAAGCCGCACGGCGCGCTCTACAACCGGGTCGTGCACGACGAGGAGCAGGCCGCCGCGGTGGTCGACGGCGTGCTCCTCGCGGACGCCTCGCTGCCCGTGCTGGGGTTGCCCGGTTCCCGGCTGCTCGCGCTGGCGGAGACGGCGGGGCTGCCGGCGGTCACGGAGGCGTTCGCGGACCGCGCGTACACCGACGAGGGGACGCTCGTCCCGCGCGGGCGCGAGGGCGCGGTGGTGAGCGACCCGGAGGCGGTGGTGGAGCGCTCGGTGGAACTGGCGCGCTCCGGCGCGGTCACGTCGCACTCCGGCACGCGCATCGCCGTACGCGCCCGCTCGCTCTGCCTGCACGGTGACACCCCGGGCGCGGTGGAGCTGGCCCGCAGGGTGCGTGCGCGGCTCGCGGCGGCGGGCGTGACCGTGGCGGCCTTCGCGTGAGCACGGAGACGGGAACCGCTACGACCATGCCCATGACCACCCGGCCGGTGGGCGACGACGCCCTTCTCGTCGAGGTCGGCTCCGGCGCGGAAGCGCAGTCGCTGCACGCCGAGTTGCTGCGTCGCCGCGCGGAGGGCTCGCTGACGGTCCGCGAGATCGTGCCGGCCGCCCGCACGGTCCTGCTCGACGGCCTCGACGACCCGGCCCGCCGGGCCGCCGAACTGGCCGCCGCCGCGATCCCGCCCACTCCCCCACGCGCGCGTGCGGCGATCGAACTGCCCGTGCGCTACGACGGCCCGGACCTCGCGGAGGTCGCCGCCCACTGGCGGGTTCCCGTACAGGAAGTGGCCCGCATCCACGCGGACACCGAGTTCACGGTGGCCTTCTGCGGCTTCGCGCCCGGCTTCGGCTACCTCACCGGGCTCCCGGCCCGCTACGACGTGCCGCGCCGGGCCACCCCGCGGACCGCCGTGCCCGTGGGCGCGGTGGCGCTCGCCGGGCCGTACACGGGCGTCTACCCGCGGTCCTCGCCGGGCGGCTGGCAGCTGATCGGGACGACGGACGCGGTGCTGTGGGACCACGCGCGCGTGCCGGCCGCGCTGCTGGCGCCGGGCACACGCGTGCGGTTCGTGCCGGTGGAGATGCCGGTGGGGGACGCATGACCGACCGTGCGCTCGTCGTCGTACGGGCCGGTGCGCTGACCACCGTGCAGGACCGGGGGCGGCCCGGGTACGCGCATCTGGGGGTGCCCCGCTCCGGGGCGCTGGACGGGCCCGCGGCGGCGCTCGTCAACCGGCTGGCCGGCAACGCACCGGACGCGGCCGTGCTGGAGACGACGCTCAACGGGTGTGCCGTGCGACCGCGTTCGACGGTCGTGGTGGCGGTCGGCGGTGCGCCGTGCCCCGTCACGGTGGGCGGGCGTCCGGCGCCCTGGGGCGCGCCGGTCGTGGTCCCGGCCGGGGAGCTGCTGGAAGTGGGAGCGGCCCGCTCCGGCGTACGGAGTTATGTGGCCGTCTCCGGCGGGATCGCCGTGGAGCCGGTGCTCGGCAGCCGGGCCACGGACCTGCTCTCCGGGCTCGGTCCCGCTCCGCTGGCGGACGGCACGGTGCTTCCGCTGGGCAGGCCCTCGGGACCGCACGCGCGCGTGGACGTCGTACCGCACCCGTCGCCGCCGGCGGAACTCGTGCTGCGGGTGACGCTCGGCCCGCGGGACAGCTGGTTCACGCCGGGGGCCGTCCGGGCGTTCACCTCGCGCGCGTACCGCGTGTCGTCGGCGAGCAACCGCATCGGGCTGCGCACGGAAGGGCCCGCCCTGGAGCGGGCCCGTACCGGTGAACTCGCCAGCGAGGGCATGGTCCTCGGTGCCGTGCAGGTACCGCCGGACGGCCGTCCGGTGGTGTTCCTGGCCGATCATCCGACCACCGGCGGCTATCCGGTGATCGCGGTGGTCCGCGCCGCCGACCTCCCGGCGGCGGCCCAGGCGGTCCCGGGCATCCCGGTCCGCTTCGTGGCCGTACGCCGTCGCTGAACCGCCCTGTGCCGTCGCTGAACCGCCGTAAGCCGTCGCTCAACCGCCGTGGGCCATGGTCGAACTGCCTTAAGCCGCGGTCGAACCGCCGTAAGCCGTGGTCGGGCCGCTGCGGCGGCCTCCTCATGCGGCGTCGGCGGGCCGCTCCGGCGACTGGAGCGCGGCCAGCGCGGCGGAGACCGCGGCGGACGCGCTCAGGTCCAGGCGGGCGCTGGTGCCCCTGCGGCGGTGCCGCATCTCGTCGACGGCCAGCCGCACCAGCTGGGGCAGCAGGTCGCGGCAGCGCCTGATCACCCAGGCGGTGCCGGCCGTGGCCAGCCAGAGGACACTCGCCTTCTTCGTCGGCGGCGGGAACTCCGGCTCGGCGGACGGCGCCGTCCCCGTCGCCATGCCCAGCGGGGCGAGCAGGGCGTGGAAGCGGACGGCGAGCTGGCGGTGCCCGCGCTCGCACGGGTGCAGCCGGTCCGCGCTCCACATCTCGCGGTCGGTGAGCCAGGCGCCCTCCGACGCGTGCAGGTGGACCGCCCCGTACCGCTCGGACAGGGCGTGCACCACCGCGTTGACGGCGCGTCCCCGGCGGGCCAGCGGACGGGCCAGGGCGCCCGGCAGTCCCCACATCGCACCGGGGTCGGGCAGGCACGCCGTGAGCAGGGTCGCGCCCTGCGCGGTCAGGGCGGCGTAGACCTTGTCGAGCCGTTCGGCCACCGCGTGGATGTCGAACGTGCAGCGCAGGGTGTCGTTGACGCCTATGACGACGGCGACGATGTCGGGACGCAGGTCCAGCGCGGCCGGGGTCTGGCGTTCCAGCACGTCACGGGTCTGCGCCCCGCTGACCGCGAGGTTGGTGAACTCCACCTCCTTCGCGGCGAGCCCACCGGCCAGCAGCGCGGCCCAGCCGCGCCACCCGTCGCCGGAGGGGTCGCCCACGCCCTCGGTCAGCGAGTCCCCGAGCGCCACGAAACGGACCGCTCTCATGCCACGCCCTCCGGCACGACACGACGGACCGGTGCCGTCGTTCTGCTCTCGTCACGACGGGACAGCACCGGCGCGTCGTGCGCGGCGAGGAACGCCTCCACGGCCGTTCCCCAGCCGAAGCACTCCGCACGCGCGCGTGCGGTCTCCCGGCGCTCGGCGGTGGACCGCTCAAGGAGCATCTCCACGGCGTCGGCGAACGCCTCGCCGCGGTCCGCCGCGGTGGCCCCGGCGGAACCGATCACCTCGGGCAGCGCGGAGGAGGCGCTGGCGACCACGGGCGTCCCGCAGGCCATGGCCTCCAGAGCGGCGAGCCCGAAGGTCTCCGCGGGTCCCGGCGCCAGGGCGACGTCGGCGGACGCCTGGAGGGCGCCCAGGCTGTCCCGGTCGGAGACATGCCCCAGGAAGGTCACCGGCAGCCTGCGCTCCCGCACCCGCTGCTCCAGGCGTTCCCGCAGCGGCCCGTCACCGGCGACCACCAGGATCACCCGGCGACCGCGCCGTGCCAGCGCCTCCACGGCGTCGATGGCGGTGCCGGGCCGCTTCTCCACGGACAGCCGCGAGCACATCACGAGCAGTGCCTCGTCCTCGCGCGCGTACCGGGCCCGCAGGTCCGGGTCGCGCAGCGAGGGGTGGCGGCCGATCAGGTCGACGCCCAGGGGGGCGCGTACGACGTTGCGCGCGCCGATGCGGATGAACTCGCGCTCGGCGAACTCGGTGGTGCACACCACGCGCGCGTACGTGTGCGCCGTACGGATGTTGAGCGCGTCGGCGGTGCGCCGGGACATGTTCTCGGACATGCCCCAGGTGCGCAGGACGCCGTCGGCGGTCTCGTGGGAGACCATCACGGCGGGGATCCGGGCGCGCCTGGCCCAGCGGCCGGTCCAGCGCAGGGTGGTGCGGTCGGACACCTCCAGGCGGTCCGGGGCGAGGTGCTCCAGGAGGCTCTGCACCCGCTTCTTGTCGACGAGGACGCGGTAGCCGCCGGTGCCGGGCAGCAGCGGGCCGGGCAGCGTGATGACCCGGCCCTGCTCCTCGTCCCGGTCCGAGTAGCGCTCGCCCGGCACGATCAGGACCGACTCGTGCCCGGCGGCCACGAAGCCCTTGCCGAGCTCGCGCAGGGCGGTGCGCAGGCCGCCGGAGGCGGGGGCGACGAAGTTGGCCAGCCGCACGATGCGCAGCGGGCCGGGCGAGGTGACGCTCATGCCGCCACCACCGGCCGGCGCGCCGCGAGCACGTCCTCGTAGTGGCCGATCAGCTGGTCGCCGACGGCGGCCCAGGTGCGGCCCTCGACGGTGGTCCGCGCGGCGTGGCCGAACGCGGCCCGCATCCCGGGGTCGGCGACGAGGGAGGCCACGGCCTCCCGGACGGCGCCGGCGTCGCGCGGCGGGACCAGGAACCCGGTGCGGCCGTGGTCGACCAGGTCGATCGGGCCGCCGACGGCGGGCGCGACGACCGGGACACCGCTGGCCATGGCCTCCTGGACGGTCTGGCAGAACGTCTCGAAGGGGCCGGTGTGCGCGAACACATCGAACGAGGCGAAGATCCGGGCGAGGTCGTCGCCGGTGCGGCGGCCGAGGAAGACCGCGCCCGGCAGTGCCTCGGTGAGGTGGGCCTGAGCGGGCCCGTCGCCCACGATCACGACCTTCACGCCCTCCAGGCCGCAGACCCCGGCGAGGAGTTCGACCTGCTTCTCGGGCGCCAGGCGGCCGACGTAGCCGACGATGACCTCGCCGTTCGGCGCGATCTCGCGGCGCAGGGCCTCGTCGCGGAACTCGGGACGGAAGCGGACGGTGTCCACGCCGCGCTGCCACAGCTGGATCCGCGGGACCCCGTGCGCCTCCAGGTCGGCGATCGAGGCGGTGGACGGGGCCAGGGTGCGGTCGGCGGCGCCGTGCACGGACCGGATCCGCCGCCAGGCGGCGGCCTCGCCCGCGCCCACGTAGGTGCGGGCGTATCCGGCCAGGTCGGTCTGGTAGACGGCGACGGCCGGGATGCCGAGCCGGGCGGCGGCGGCCATGCCGCGGACGCCGAGGATGAAGGGGCTGGCCAGGTGCACCACGTCGGGGCGGTGCTCGATCAGCGCGGTGGCGAGCTTGCGGCTGGGGAGAGCCACGCGGACCTGGGGATAGCCCGGGAGCGGAAGGGAGGGGACGTGGACGACAGGGCAGGGCGCGGCAGCCGCGGCGAGCCTGTTTCCGGGGGCGGGGGCCGGAGCGACGACGAGGGGAGCGTGACCGCGATCGACGAGGTGTCGGGCGGTCTGGAGCGCGCAGTGGGCCACGCCGTTCACATCGGGGGGAAAGGATTCGGTCACGATGACGACACGCATACCGGTGTTGTCGCCGCGCTGGACGTGGCCGCGTCAAAGTGGATCTTTCCGATGGTTAAACGTCCCATGAGCGTTGGCCTGCACACCCGAGCGGGCCAACCGGCGTCCATGTCCGGCCGGCCCGGCGGTCACCGGCCGTTCACCCGACGGGCAGTCGTCCGCGTATGGAACGTGTGCGGGATCCCCCGTGGTTCCCGTGGTGCGGCAGGTGTCCGGTGCAGTGATATGTCACATGACACGTCCGTGGCGCGTCACATGGCAGCCGCGTCCGGTCCGATGCGGCTGCGCACGGCCGTCTGTACCTCCGCCTCCTCGGCGGGGTCGGCGGCGAGCCTGCGGAGTTGTTCGACGACGCGGGCGTCTCCGGTCTCGGCGTGCCGGGCGGCGATTTCGCGGGTGGTCTCCTCGCAGTCCCAGAGGCATTCGACGGCGAAGCCGGTGGCGAAGGAGGGATCGGTGGCGGCCAGGGCGCGGGCGGCTCGGCCGCGGAGGTGGGACGAGGCGGTCTCGCGGTAGACGTGGCGCAGGACGGGCGCGGCGCAGACGATGCCGAGGCGTCCGGTGCCGTCGACGAGGGTCCACAGCGTCGGCGCGTCGGGGCCTTCGCCGCGTACGGCCTCCCGCAGCGCGGCGAGGACCAGTTCGCTGTCCTTGGTCCCGCCCCGACAGGCCAGCATCCGGCCGGCGGCGCCGCCGAGGGCGTCGGGCCTGCGGGCCCAGCCGCGCGCCCGTTCGACGGCGGCGATACTGCGCATGCGTTCGAATGCGTCGACGGCAGCCTCCACGACGGCGGCCGTGCCGTCGGTCACCGCGACCTCGATCAGGTTCAGCGCGTCGGGGTCGTTGCTGTCGGCGAGGTAGCGCAGGGCGGTGCAGCGGGCTCCGTCGGTGCCGTCCTTGGCGGCCTGGAGGATCTCCGGCCGGTCCTCGGGTCCGGCGACGGCGACCAGGCAGCGGGCGGCCGGCACGTGGAGGGCCGCGCCCCGCTCGACGCCCTGCTGGGCCCATTCGAAGACGGCCCGCACGCTCCACCCCGGACGGGGCCCGGTAGGTCGCATCTGGCGCTGCCAGCGGTCGAAACAGCCGGTCTCCTGCGCGGCACGCACGCGCGTGGCGACCGATTCGCGGGGATCCTCGGCCCACAACCGCCAGGGCCGTGGCTCGAACGCGTCCCGTACGGCGGCGGCCAGCTCGGCCTCGCCCTCGGCGTCCGTGGTGAAACGCGCCAGCACCGGGGCGGCGAGGGCGCGCAGTCCCGCGTCGTCGTCGCGCAGCGCCAGCTCGTCCAGGGCCCAGGCCCAGTTGGAGCCGGTCGCGGCGTATCTGCGCAGCAGTTCGAGCGCGTCCAGCCTGCCGTAGGAGGCGAGGTGCCCGAGCACCGCCAGCGCGAGGCCGGTGCGGGACTCCTCGGTGTCGAGGACGTCCTCGGCGTCGAACAGGTGCGCCTCGATGGCGTCCAGTTCGCCGTGCAGATCGAGGTAGAGCCGGGCGAAGTAGAGGGAGCGGTTCTCCACCTGCCAGTCGTGGCGGGGGTCGTGGAGCACGCAGTGGTTCAGTGCCGCGAGCGCTTCGGCGCGCGGGGCGGTGAGCGCGTGCAGCGTGCCGTCGCCGCGGCCCCGCTGCAGCAGGCCCAGCAGTGTGCCGCTGGGCGCTATGACCGGATCGAACATGGGAAACAGCCTCACATCAAGCGTCGACGCAACCGGAGAACACGCACTACCTGGCCGCGTGACACAACGTCGGAGCGCCCGCCGTCTCTTGCTTGCTGTAGACCATTTCTCTCTGCCTCTCGTCAGTGGCCCATGCGGGCCGCATCACGGCCCGCGTGGTGCGGCAACACCTGCCCAGCCATCGCGTCCGTGAATCACGACGTCATGATGACTCGGCACTTCGACCTGCCGCGACCGAAATTTCGGCGGCCCTGTACCGCCTCCCCCGTTTTGTGTGTTTTAGCTGGTCAGAACAGATGGGTCAGGAGGTACCGAACAGTTCCAGAACCTCCGCCTTGCCGAACATCCGCGCGGTGTCGACGGCCGACGGAGTGCCCGCCGCCGGGTCCGCGCCGGCCTCCACCAGCACCTTGACGACGTCCGTCTCGCCCTTGAAGACCGCCCCCGCGAGTGGCGTCTGACCACGGTCGTTGACCCGGTCCGCCTCGGCGCCCCGGGCGAGCAGCTCGCGTACCGCCGCGGCGTGGCCGTGATAGGCGGCGAGCATCACGAGGGAGTCGCCGCGGTCGTTGGTGAGGTTGGCCGGAACGCCCGCGTCGAGGTACGCCACGAGTTCCTCGGTCCGCCCCTGCCGGGCCAGATCGAAGATCTTGGTCGCCAGCTCCACGACCTCGGGGTCGGGGGCTTCGCTCATCGGCCGGACCGCCTCTCCTGTGCGCTGCGGGGACTATCCCGGACTGGGGGGAGCGTACGGCAACGGACGGGCCGCGGGGCCGTACGAGTGAATCGCCAGCGTACTGGCTCAGGGTGCACATGACCGGATCTGCCCGAGGTAAAGATCACCGCGACCCCGTCGGCCGATCCACCACGCGGGTGAAAACAGCCGAGATTCACCCATTTACACCTTTAATCGTATGGATACCTGCTGTGATCCTGGAAGAACTCATGGTGACTGTCCCCCTTCGACACCAGGAGATCTCAAATGATCCTCTCCATCTCAGGCGTCATCGTGCTCGGCATCGTGGTCTTCCTGTTCTTCCGCAAGGACGGGCTGAAGCCGTCGCACGCCACGGCCTCGGCGCTCTTCGGCTTCTATCTCGCCAGCACGGCCATCGCACCCAGCATCAAGGCAGGCGGCGAGAGCCTGGCGAGCCTGCTCGGCGGCATCAAGTTCTGATGCCTCTCCCGCCCGTACGCACCGTGAGGAGACAGCAGTGGCCCGGCGCCCTCTCCCCCGCATTCTGAGCAACGGCGGCGCGCAACTCGCCCGGAGCCGGGAGCTGGCCCGGACGGCCGCCGACAACGCCACCGACGTCCTCCACCCGCTCATCACCGTGACCCGCGGGCTGAGCCGGCTGGCCTCGGCCGGACGGCGCAGATGGGCGGAGACCCCCAAGGACAAGCGTGGGCCACTGCTGTTCCTGGTGGCCTCGGTCGTCCTGGTCGTGGCGCTGGTGCCCTACGGGCCGCTGCTCGCCGTCATCACCCTGATGGCGGCGAGCGCCTGGCAGGGCCGTGACCGCGCCCCCTCCCCGCCGGAGGGCCCCGACGAGTCGCAGACCCAGCGGCTCCAGTCCCTGTACGAGGCCCTGGTGCCGTACCTCTCGGCCGCCGAGGACCCGGCGCCGCTGTACGCACACGGCGGGGAGTGGGAGAAGGCGTTCCTCGCCCACGAGTTCGACGACGCGGGCCGCCTCGGCCAGCTCCTGCTCCGCTACCCCGCGTACTTCCCGGACGGCGAACCCGGGGCCCGCGCGCGGATCGAGAACCTGCTCACCGCGAAGTCCGGGCGGGGCCGCGAGTACCACTTCGCATGGGACGAGGAGGGCAACCGGCTCACGGTGACCGTCCTCGCCCCGCTGCCCACCGACATCGCCGCCCAGCGCTTCGTCACCGCGCCGGGCGAGACGGTCCTCGGGTTCACCGACCCCAGCGAGGTCCAGCGCACGCTCCCGCTCGCGTACGGCGACGAGCAGCGTGACGTACCGCCGGTCGTCTGGCGCACCGGCGCCCGCTCCACCGAACCGCACCTGCTGGTCATGGGCCGTCCGGGCAGCGGTACCTCGACCCTGCTGCGCTCCGTCGCCCTGCAGGCCCTCCAGTACGGCGACATCCTCGTCGTCGAGGGGGGCGGCACCGGCGAGTACCTGTGCCTCACCGGCCGGGACGGGGTCCTCGGGGTGGAGTGCGGGCTCCCCGGTGCGCTGGCCAGCCTGGAGTGGGCCGCGAACGAGACGGAGCGGCGGCTCATCGCCCTCAGCCACGCGCGGCAGGCGGGCCACCCGCCGCCGGACGACTGCCGGCGGCCCCTGTGGATCCTGCTCGACCGCCCCAGCGCCTTCGTCCACCTGGCCTCGACGGACGGCCACCAGGACCCGCAGGCCCTCCTCCAGACCCCCCTCCGACACGGCCGCGCGGCCAACGTCACCGTGGTGGTCGCCGAACAGCTCGACAGCGCGGACGGGTTGAGCGAGGCGGTACGCCAGCACGCACGTGCACGTGTCGTACTGGGACCGGCACTGCCGGACGAGCTGGCGGCGGCGCTGGGCGCTCCGCCGCACACCACGCCGTTGGCCCAGGTGCCGCCGGGCCGGGGGTACGCGCGACTTGGACACGGGCCGGTGCTGCGCCTCCAGGTACCGGCGACACCGGATCCGTACGACGACGCGACGAGCGAGGTGGACCGCGAGGCGGTACTGGCGCTGCTGCCACCGCGGAGCGAGCCCATGGAAGCGGTGCCGGTCGAGGCCGCGGTCGCGGTCGCGGAGGGCTGACGCCCTGGCACCGGGCCGTCTGCCGGTCCGGTGCCCACCGCACCGGCGCCTGCGGCGCGGCCGGCCGCCGCCGGCACGGTACCGGTCACGCCCCGGGCCGGACCGGTGAGAAGTCCACAGCGGGAGCATGGTGGCCCACGCGATGGTTGGGCACCATAGGCATGCAGGTGGGATTCCGGTGAACCGGCCGGTCGGGGGGCCGCTGTGGGGCATGGGGTCAGGTGGACCGTAGTGGTCGTGTCCGCGGTGGGCGCCTTCGCGCTCCCGTGGCTCACGTTGCCGTTCGCAGGAGTCGGGCAGGACGCGGTACTCGCCTTCGCGTCCTCGGCGAGTGCGGCGATGCTCAGTGCCGGCGGGTGGTACGCGGCTCGTGAGCCCCGGCCGGGACAGCCCGGGCAGGCGGTGGCACTCCGGAGGGAACAGACCGTCGTCGTCGGCCCGCTGCCCCGCGAGCCGAACGGGTTCCAGGGGCGTACCGAACTGCTCGAAGCCCTCGGTCATGCCATGGACCGGCAACGGGGAACCTCCGTGTGTGCCCTGACCGGCGGCCGTGGGGTGGGCAAGACACAGCTGGCCGGGGCCTACGCCCGCGCTCGGCTCGGCGCCGGCTGGCGGGTCGTGGCCTGGATCGTGGCGGAGGAACCAGGACAGGTCGTGGCGGGTCTGGACGAGCTGGCGGAAGCCGCCGGCGTCAAGGGCGGCATCCAGGACGCCGAACTCGCCGCCGCGGCGGCACACCGATGGCTGGAACAGCTGGCCGAGCCCGCGCTGTTGGTTCTGGACAATGTCGTGGACCCGGATGAGGTGTCGAGGTGGCTGCCCCGGACCGGTCGGGCACAGACCCTGATCACCAGCACGGTGCGTTCCGTCGACCGTCTCGGGGCCACCGCCGCCGTCGAGGCGTTCTCCCCGGCGGAAGCCGTCGCCTTCCTGCGCGAGACGACCGGGGCGGGCACGGACGACGACGCGGCACACGAGGCGGCGGCGCTCGCCGAGGAACTGGGGTGCCTTCCCCTGGCGTTGGCCCAGGCCTCCGGAGTGATCCGCACCCAGGGGCTGACGTTCGCCGAGTACCGGCAGCGGTTCCGCCGCCACCGCGTCCGGCAGATGCTGCGACGCACACCGGGCGAGCCGTATCCGCACGGGGCGGCGGAAGTCCTGCTGGAGGCCGTCGGACAGGTGGAGAGCGGCGAGAACGCCCTCACCGTGGGACGTGTCGTCGAGTTCCTCTCCCTGCTGTCGCCTTCCGGCGTCTACCGGCAGGATCTGAAGGTCGCCCTCGCGGACCGCGACGCGGCGGAGATCGACAGTGTGGTGGGCGCGTTGTCCGACGCCTCGGTGCTGACCCTGAGCCTGGGCGGCGACATCGTCCTGATGCACCGGCTGGTCCAGCGGATCGTCCGGGACCGGCTGCTGTCGGACGGCCGGCTGGGCGAGCGCGTGGTTCAGGCGGCCGAGGCGCTGCGCCGGCTGCTCCGGCCCGCGGACGACCGGTCGCGACGGGATGTGGCGGACCGGGGGCTCACGGATCACATCCTCGCCCTGTGGGCAGCGGCCGAACCGCTCGGCGACGAGCTCCGGCGCGGTCTGATGGATCTCCACCAGGACGCCGTGCACCTCCTGGTCGAGCGGGCCGAGACAGTGCGTGCCTGCGCCCTGGGCAGGGACGTGCTGGCCGAACACGAGCGGCTCGCCTCCCCCCAGGACGACAAGGTCCTCCAGGCGTTGTCCGCTCTCGCCTACGCCTACCAGATGGCCGGACGCTTCGACCTCGCCCTCCCCCTGCGCCGACGCTACGCGGCCGTCCAGCGGGAACGTCTCGGCCCGGACGATCCCCGCACGCTGAACGCGGTCAACTCCCTCGGCTACACCCTGGAGGCGGCCGGGGTGCTGGACGAGGCGGAGTCGCTGCACCGGCGGAACCTGGCCGACAGCCTGCGGATCAACGGCCCCGATCACCAGACGACGATGTACGCCCAGGTCAACCTGGCCAGCACGCTGCGCTCCCTGGGAGCGAACGACGCCGCCCTCGCACTGTTCAGGAAAAACGCCGCCGACAACGAACGTGCCCTGGGCCCCGACCACCCCTCGACAGCCAACGCTCGTGGCGAACTGGCCCGCATGTACGAGCGGGTAGGGCGCCATGCCGAGTCGCTCGCGCTGTTCGAGCAGGTGCTCGCGCACGAGACGGGTGCCGGCCCGTACACCGGGCTGTGGTGGGGCCGCCACCGAGCCTGGGCGCTGGTCGGCGCGGGCCGCACCGACGAAGGCATCGCCGAGCTCGTCCGCCTCCTACGGCGCGCCGAAACCGAACTCGATCGCGACCATCCCGAGACCCTGTGCGTTCGCATCTTCCTGGCCCGCGCCCACACCGTGGCCGCCCACCACACCAAAGCCCTCGCCCTCTTCGCCGATTGCGTCCGGGACCGGCAGCACGTCCTGGGCCCCGACCACTTCGCGACGCTGAACGCCCGCCGCAACCTCGGCCTGGCACTCCTGGCCGCAGGCAGACGATCCCGGGCGATCAGCTGCCTCGACGCGGTCCTCGACGACTACGAGCGCGTACTCGGCCCCCACCACCCCTACACCACAGGCGCCCGTGCCGACCGAGCCGCCGCTCAGGCCGTCCCGCACACCCGGCTGCCGCGACGCCTCGCCACGCGCCCTCGCCGCTGACACACCGCTCCCAGCACCCGCCGTGGGCCCCGGCCGCTACGCGACGAAGGTCCGCGGCGACTCGCCGTTCCCCCCGCTCACCCCCGCCTCCACCAACCGCGCCGCCGCCGCCAGTCGGACCGCTGCCTCCTCTGCCACCGCTCCGCCCACGGTGAACGGGAGGCGTACGTAGCCCTCGAAGGCTCCGTCGACCCCGAACCGGGGACCGGAGGGGACGCGTACCCCGACCCGCTCGCCCGCCTCCGCCAGCCGGGAACCGGAGAGGCCCCCCGCGCGGACCCAGAGCGTCAGGCCGCCCTGGGGCACCTCGAACTCCCAGGTCGGCAGCTCCCGCCGGACCGCCGTCACCAGGGCGTCCCGGTTCTCGCGGGCCTGGGCCCGGCGCAGGTCGACGGCCTGGGCCCAGCCCCCCGTGCTGAACAGCCAGTTCACCGCCAGCTGCTCCAGCACGGGCGTGCCCAGGTCGGCGTAGGCCCGCGCGGCGACCAGGCTGCGGATCACGTCGGGAGCCGCCCGGACCCAGCCGATGCGCATGCCCGCCCAGAACGCCTTGCTGGCGGAGCCGACGGTGATGACGGTGGAGCCCGCCGGGTCGAAGCCGCAGACCGGGCGGGGCATCTCCACGCCGTCGTCCAGCCACAGCTCGCTCATGGTCTCGTCGGCGACCAGCACCGTGCCCGCCGAGCGGGCCGCGTCCACCAGCCGGCGCCGCTGGTCGTCGTCGGCGAGCGCGCCGGTGGGGTTGTGGAAGTCGGCGACCACGTAGGCGATGCGGGGCGCCGCCTCGCGCAGGACCTGGCGCCAGCGGTCCACGTCCCAGCCGGCGAGCCCCTCGGCCATCGCCACCGGCACCAGGCGGGCGCCCGCCTCCCGCATCAGCTGGAGGATGTTGGCGTACGACGGCGACTCGACGGCGATGCGCTCGCCACGGCCGCCGAAGAGGTGGCAGATCGCGTCGATCGCACCCATCGCACCGGTCGTGACCATGATCTGCTCGGGCATGGTGGGGATCCCGCGTGCCGTGTAGCGCTCGGCGATCATCGAGCGGAGGACGGGGAGCCCGGCCGGGTAGTCCCCGTGGGTGTGGGCGTACGGCGGGAGTTCCTCCAGGGCGCCCTGCACCGCGCGGGTCAGCCAGGGCTCAGGGGCCGGCAGCGCGGCGCAGCCCAGGTCGATCACCGAGCCGAGCGCCTCGGGGGGCAGGGGTTCCAGGCCGCGGGCCGGGAGCGGGTTGCCCGCGGGGACCGCGGTCCAGCTGCCCGCGCCCCGCCGGGACTCCAGGAAGCCCTCCGCGCGCAGCGCCTCGTACGCCGCCGCCACCGTCGTACGGCTGACGGACAGGGCGAGGGCCAGTTCGCGTTCGGCGGGCAGCCGGGCGGCGACCGGGACGCGGCCCTCCAGGACCAGCAGCCGGATGCCGTCGGCGAGCGCGCGGTAGGCCGGCGGACGCCGGGTGCCGGGACCGGCGGGGCGCTCCTGCTGCGAGTTGAGCAGCCGGGCGAGCTGCGCGGCCCCCATCGCCGAGGTCCACTGCGCCATGTGAATCAGTCCACCTTCCCGGAATTGGCCATGGATGGCTTTCCCTCCCAAGCCACAGAGTGACACGGGTCAGGCCACCTTAACCACCAGGGAGGTAATCCCTTGTCCACGCAAGGCCGTCTCGGGCGACGGTTGGTCCAGCTCTACGCGGGGCTCACGCTGTACGGCGTCAGCTCCGCGCTGCTCGTCGAGGCGGGCCTCGGCCTCGAACCCTGGGGCGTGCTGCACCAGGGGCTCGCCGGGCGCACCGGGCTCAGCATCGGCACGGTGTCGATCGTCGTGGGGGCGGCCGTGCTGCTCCTGTGGATCCCGCTGCGCCAGCGGCCGGGCCTCGGCACGGTCTCCAACGTCTTCGTCATCGGCCTCGCCATGAATGCCGCGCTCGCCGTCCTCCCCGACGCGCACGCGTTCGCCGTACGGATCCCGCTGATGGCGGCCGGCATCGTGCTCAACGGGGCGGCGACCGGTCTGTACATCGCGGCGAGCTTCGGGGCCGGCCCCCGGGACGGCCTGATGACGGGGCTGCACCGGCGCACCGGCCGTTCGATCCGGCTCATCCGGACGGCGATCGAGGTCGCGGTGGTCGTCACCGGGTTCGCGCTCGGCGGGACCGTGGGCGTCGGCACCCTGCTCTACGCGGTGTCCATCGGCCCGCTCGCACAGCTGTTCCTGAAGGTGTTCGCCGTCCCGGCGGCATCCGGTCGCAGCACGGTCGTTGCCACGGGGTCACCCGGGCGCGCGATACTGCGTCCGTGAGCACGCTGACACTCCACCCGTACCTGGACCACCCCGGCCCCATCGCCTTCGCCCATCGGGGCGGAGCCGCGGACGGCCTGGAGAACACCGTGGCGCAGTTCCGGCGCGCGGTCGCACTCGGCTACCGGTACATCGAGACCGATGTGCACGCCACGGCGGACGGCAGGCTCGTCGCCTTCCACGACGACACCCTGGACCGGGTCACCGACGGGGCCGGCCGGATCGCCGACCTGCCGTGGGAGGACGTACGGCACGCGCGCGTGGCGGGCCGCGAGCCGCTCCCCCTCTTCGAGGAGCTGCTGGAGGAGTTCCCGGAGGTCCGCTGGAACGTGGACGCCAAGGCGGAGCCGGCCCTGCGACCCCTCCTCGACCTGATCGAAAAGACGGACTCCTACGACCGGGTCTGCGTCGGGTCGTTCTCCGAGGCACGGGTGCTGCGGGCGCAGCGGCTGGCCGGGCCGCGCCTGGCCACCTCGTTCGGCACCCGCGGTGTGGTCGGGCTGCGGCTGCGCTCCTGGGGGCTGCCCGCGTCGGTGCGCCGGTCGGCGGTGGCCGCCCAGGTGCCCGAGTCGCAGTCGGGGGTCCCGGTGGTCGACCGTCGCTTCGTGCGCGCCGCCCACGCGCGCGGGCTGCACGTCCACGTGTGGACCATCAACGAACCCGAACGGATGCACCGGCTCCTGGATCTGGGAGTCGATGGCATCATGACCGATCACATCGACACGTTGCGTGAGGTCATGCAGAAGCGCGGCGTCTGGTACTGAGGCGCGCGGGCGGTACTGCTGCGGGAAAGGCAAGGGCACGGGTGGGCACCGAAACCGTGCGGTCGGGGGTCTTCGACGAGGCCGCCGAGCTGCGGCGCGAACAGCGCGGCTGGTACTTCTACGACTGGGCGTGCTCGGTCTACTCGACGAGCGTCCTCACCGTGTTCCTCGGCCCGTACCTCACGTCGGTCGCCGACCACGCGGCGGACGCCGGCGGCTATGTGCACCCGCTGGGCATCCCGGTCCGGGCGGGCTCCTTCTTCGCCTACTCGGTCTCCCTGTCGGTGATCGTCGCGGTCGTGCTGATGCCGCTGGTGGGCAGCGCGGCCGACCGCACCGGGCGCAAGAAGCAGCTGCTCGGCGTGGCCGCGTACACCGGGGCCGCGGCGACGACGGGCATGTTCTTCCTGGACGGCGACCGCTATCTGCTCGGCGGGCTGCTGCTGATCGTCGCGAACGCCGCCCAGTCCGTCGCCCTGATGCTCTACAACTCCTACCTCCCCCAGATCGCCCCGCCCGAGGAACGCGACACCGTCTCTTCCCGGGGCTGGGCCTTCGGCTACGCCTCCGGCTCGCTGGTACTGATCATCAACCTGGTCCTCTACTCCGCGCACGACTCCTTCGGCCTCTCCGAGACGGAGGCCGTCCGCGTCTGCCTGGCCGGGGCGGGCCTGTGGTGGGCCGCCTTCACCCTCGTACCGCTGCGGCGGCTGCGCGACCGGGGCGGCCGGACGGCCGGGGCTGCTGCGCCGGGGCTGCGTCAACTCGCGGCGACCGCCAGGGACATGCGCCGTCATCCGCTGACGCTCTCCTTCCTGCTGGCCTACCTCGTCTACAACGACGGCATCCAGACCGTGATCTCCCAGGCGTCCGTCTACGGCTCCGAGGAGCTCGGGCTGGGCCAGTCGACGCTCATCGGCGCCGTCCTGATGGTCCAGGTGCTGGCTGTGGCGGGGGCGCTGACGATGGGGCGGCTGGCCAGGACGTACGGGGCGAAGCGCACGATCCTGGGGTCGCTGGTGGCGTGGACGGTGACGCTGGCGGCCGGGTACTTCCTGCCGGCCGGGGCACCCGTGTGGTTCTTCGTCCTCGCGGGCGGCATCGGCCTGGTCCTCGGCGGCAGCCAGGCCCTGTCCCGCTCCCTGTTCTCCCACCTCGTGCCGCCCGGAAAAGAAGCCGAGTACTTCGCGGCGTACGAGATGAGCGATCGGGGGATGAGCTGGCTGGGACCGCTGTTGTTCGGGATCACCTACCAGCTGACCGGGAGCTACCGCTCCGCGATCATCTCGCTGGTGGCCTTCTTCGTCATCGGGTTCGCGCTGCTGGCGCGGGTGCCGGTGCGGCGGGCGATCGGCGAGGCCGGCAATCCGGTCCCACAGAAGATCTAGCGGAAGATTTAGCGTTCAACGCGGAAGGGCGGTAGTGTACGCGTTTGGCCTGCCAGGCGTACCGTTACTGCGCGTCAAAGATGCCGAAACGGTGGGTGACATCTGATAGCAGATGTGACAAACCGGGCGCTGGTGGGTACAACAAGGGGCGGCTACGACGGCGACGCATGACCCGGAACGGGAATCTTTACCGCCGACCGGACGTTGACCGGATGACGACGACAGCGACACCTGTCCTGTGGGCGACAAGCCCGGGAGGCACGATTCATGAGTGAGCGAGCTCTTCGCGGTACGCGCCTCGTGGTGACCAGCTACGAGACGGACCGCGGTATCGACCTGGCCCCGCGCCAGGCCGTGGAGTACGCATGCGAGAAGGGGCACCGGTTCGAGATGCCCTTCTCGGTCGAGGCGGAGATCCCGCCGGAGTGGGAGTGCAAGGTCTGCGGGGCCCAGGCACTCCTCGTGGACGGCGACGGCCCTGAAGAGAAGAAGGCCAAGCCCGCGCGTACCCACTGGGACATGTTGATGGAGCGGCGCACCCGCGAGGAGCTCGAAGAGGTCCTCGAGGAGCGTCTGGCGGTTCTGCGTTCCGGGGCGATGAACATCGCGATTCATCCCAGGGACAGCCGCAAGTCCGCATAGTCCCGTGTAGTTCCGTCTGACGGAAACCGACACAACAACTGAGGGCGCCCCACGTTCTGTGAACGTGGGGCGCCCTCAGTTGTGGTGAGGCCCTCAGTTGTGGTGAGGCAGGCGCGCTCACCGCGTCAGCGGCGGTCGCTCCCCCATCGGCTCGTCGCCCGGCCGGGGCCCGTCGTCCCGGATCACCTCGCCCTGGACGACCTTGCCGTCCGGGCGGTGCATACGGGCCTGCTGGAAGGCGTTGCCCAGAGTGCCGGGGGCGGCGGCGCGGAGCTTGCGGTCGAGGGTGCGCTCCGCGATGCTCGAGACCGCCTTCTGGACCGGGGGCAGCAGGAGGAGCAGGCCAAGGGCGTCGGAGACCAGGCCGGGGATCATGAGGAGCAGGCCGCCCAGCATCATCAGGCCGTTGCCGCCGCCGCTCTCCGGGGAGCCGCCGCGCTGGATCGCCTCGTTCAGACTCCGGAAGGCGCGCCGGCCGGCTCGCTTGATGACCACGGAACCGGCGACGAAGCCCGCCACCAGCAGCAGGAACACGGTCATGCCGCCCGCCGCGCCCGCGACCACCGTCAGCAGCCAGATCTCCAGCACCAGCCAGGCGGCGACGCCGAGCGGCAGGTATCTGGCGAGCCGGGAGCGCCGGGGCCGGGTGGTGTACGGAGGGGTCTGCGCGCCAGTCGTCATGCTCCCAGTGTGCCTGGGCCCGGCTCAGTGCGGCATAAGGGGATGATCAGCCGGAACTGTGCGGTTCCAGGGCGCCCGCCAAGACCGTCAGGACCGTCAGGACCGCTTGTCCTTGCCGGTCATCCTGCCCATCCGGTCGGTGACGCCCCACGAGGTGACCCGCCACAGCGCCTCGACGAGGATGTCGCGGCTCATCTTGGAGTCGCCGAACTCCCGCTCGACGAAGGTGATGGGCACCTCGACGACCTGGTAGCCGGCCTTGATCGCCCGGCGGGCCAGGTCGACCTGGAAGCAGTAGCCCTGCGAGGCGACCTCGTCGAGCCCCAGGCCCTCCAGGGTCTCGCGGCGGAAGGCGCGGTACCCGCCGGTGATGTCCCGGATCGGAAGGTCGAGGGCGAGCCGGGAGTACAGGGAACCGCCCCGGGAGATGAACTCACGGGACTTCGGCCAGTTGACCACCCGGCCGCCGGGCACCCAGCGGGAGCCGAGCACCAGGTCGGCGCCCTTCAGCGCGGTCAGCAGCCGGGGCAGCTCCTCGGGCTGGTGGGAGCCGTCCGCGTCCATCTCGATGAGCACGCCGTAGCCGTTGTCCATGCCCCAGCGGAAGCCCGCGAGGTAGGCGGCGCCGAGGCCTTCCTTGCCCTTGCGGTGCAGCACCTGGACGTGGTCGTCCTCGGCGGCCAGTTCGTCGGCGAGCTTGCCCGTGCCGTCGGGGCTGTTGTCGTCCGCCACGAGCACGTGTGCGTCGGGGACGGCCTGGCGCACCCGGCCGACGATGGACTTGATGTTCTCCGCCTCGTTGTACGTGGGAATGATCACCAAGGCCGTGCCGAGCGGGCCGAACCGCCGCCCCTGGGCCTTGGCCGCGAGGGTCCCGTCGCCGTCGTTCACTGCTGCCCCTTCATGTCGTACGCAGGGGACCACCATAGTGGCCGCGGCCTGCACTGACGCGACGGCTCATTCGTATGGTGGTGTCGATTCCGCAAGAACGGGGTAAGGATGCCCGTTTCGGGTGGCGGCCATACGCGCTTTCGCCACTCTGTTCGCCCGCGGAGCCACTCTGTTCCCCTGCGGATGGGGGCCCGGCGCCCTTCGGGCCGACCTGGGACCCGCTGGCTGCGGGTCGACCGAAAGCCGTTGTCTACTGAGCGTCCGGGCCCCACCCGGGTCACACCTCCCGACCGGCCGGAACGTTCCCTCGTCGGCGCGGGCGCTGAGCCTGGCTCCCAGTGACGGTGCCCCGGTGCGGCACACCGTCCCTGACCCAGCGGCGCTGCGACGAGTGCGCGAACTGCTCCCTGGTCGGGCGTCCGGTGGTGGACTCCGCCGAACCTACCGGCCCGCTGCCGCTGGCTGTCAACAGCCGTCTGACCTGCGAAGACGGCACCAAACCCCTGGTCAGCGCGGAGGATGCGCAGGTCGCGCGACGGGGCGGCGGCCGTCGATCACGACCGCGCCACCCCGGGAGATCACTCGCCCGGCCGTACGAATGCGGGGGGCTCACTCGCCCGGTCGTACGAACACGGTCCGGCCGCCCACCACGGTGCGCAGGCAGACCGGCAGCTCGCGGCCGGGGGTGAGGTCGGGCAGGCCGGGGGTGCCGGAGCGGGGGTCGGTGGACCAGCGCGCGACCCGGTCGTCAGGGGCCTGCACCACCAGTTCGTCGGTGCGCCAGACCGCGTAGTCGGCGGGCGCGCCGGGCACGAGGACGCCCGCGTCGTCCCGGCCGGTCGCACGCCAGCCGCCGCGGGTGTGCGCGGTGAAGGCGGCGCGCACGGAGACCCGGTGCTCGGGCGTGCGGTGGAAGGCGGCGGCCCGGACGGTCCCCCAGGGGTCGAGCGGGGTGACCGGGCTGTCGGACCCGAAGGCGAGCGGGACCCCGGCCTTGAGGAGGGCGGCGAACGGGTTCAGGGTGCGGGCCCGCTCGGTGCCGAGCCGCTGGGCGTACATGCCGTCCGCGCCGCCCCACAGGGCGTCGAAGGCGGGCTGCACGGAGGCGATCAGGCCGAGCTCGGCGAAGCCGGCGATGTGCTCGGGCGTGAGCATCTCGGCGTGCTCGACGCGGTGCCGGGCGGCTCGCACCCGGGGCAGGCCGACCTTCTCCGCGGCGGAGCGCACGCCCTCCACGACGGCGGTCACGGCGGCGTCGCCGATGGCGTGGAAGCCGGCCTGCAGACCGGCCTCGGTGCAAGCGGTGACGTGGGCGGCGACGGCGTCCGCGTCCAGGTAGGCGGCGCCGGTGTGTCCCGCGTCGGCGTACGGCTGGTGCAGGCAGGCGGTGTGGGAGCCGAGGGCGCCGTCGACGAACAGGTCGCCGGCGGCGCCGAGCGCGCCCAGCCGGCGGGCCTTCTCCACGTCCTCCTCGGCCCAGTAACCGACGACGCGCGGTCCGGGCAGCTCGGCGGCGAGCCGCAGCAGCGCGGTGAAGTCGTCCTCGGAGGAGATCTTCGGCCCGCCGCACTCGTGGACGGTGCCGATGCCGAGGGAGGCCGCGTGCGCGAGGGCGGTGCGCTGGGCCTCGGCGCGCTGGGCGGGCGTCACGGCCGCGAACGCGGCGGCGCGGACGGCGTGGTGGGCGTCGCCGGTGAGCGGGGCGTCCTGGCGCGGGACCGTGCCCGGGGCCAGGTCCAGCAGGGCCGTGGTGACGACCGCCGAGTGGACGTCGATACGGGAGAGGTAGAGCGGGCGTCCACCGGTGGCCGCGTCCAGCTCGGCGCGGGTCGGCGGGCGGCCGTCGGCCCAGCGGGAGGCGTCCCAGCCGTGCCCGAGCAGGACCCGGTCGTCCGGGCGGGCGGCGGCGAAGTCCCTGACCAGGGCCAGGGCGGCGGTCAGGGAACCGGCGCCGGACAGATCGAGGCCGGTCAGGGCGAGTCCGGTGGACGTGGTGTGGACATGGGCGTCCGTGAAGGCGGGCGTGACCAGAGCCCCGTCCAGGTCGACGACCTCGTCGACCCCGTCCACGAAGGCCTCGGCGGCCCCCTCCGACCCGACCCAGGCGACCTGCCCCCGCTCCACGATCATCGCGGTCGCGAACGGATCGGCGGGGCTGTGGACCTCTCCACGACGAAGAAGAACGGTCTTGTGCTCGGGGGCGCGCTCACTCATGGGGACCAGTCTCGCCCCTGCCACTGACGCCTCTGGACAGGGGGCCACCGAAACGCGCCCCGTCAGGGGCGCTGGGGGTCCCCCCGGCCGAAGGCTGGGGGAGGAACTGCGCGACCAGCCACGACGCACCCGCGGTCGGCAGAGCCCAGTTGCACGCGGAGCACGCTCCACGGCACCCGGCGCTGTCGGCCGCAGCTCAGATCTTCGGGGGGCGGGCCTCGTACGGGGTCGACAGGACTACCGTCGTGCGGGTTGACACCCCTGCCAGGCTGCGGAGTCTGGCCAGGAGTTCCTCCAGTTCGTGGGGGGTCGCCACCCGCACCTTGAGGATGTAGTTCTCGTCGCCCGCCACACTGTGGCACGCCTCGATCTCGGGGACGCCGGCCAGGCGGTCCGCGATGTCGTCGGGGGCGCTGGGGTCGAACGGTTTCACCGAGATGAACGCCGTCATGGGCAGCCCGACGGCCTCCGGGTCGACGACCGCGGCGTACCCGCGGATGACGCCACGCTGCTCCAGCCGGCGCACCCGCTGGTGCACGGCCGACGTGGACAGACCCGTGGCCTTGCCCAGGTCCGTGTAGCTCATCCGCCCGTCCTTGACGAGCAGCTGCACGATTTGACGGTCCAGCTCCTCCATGGCGCAAAAGCTACAGTGCACCTGATCTCCACGGATAGCTCAGCGATCCAGGTCATGACCGGTTCGCGGGCTGTCCGGCGGACAAATCCGCCGCAGCGGGCACCTGCGCACGGCATGTGACGAACGCCACAGCCCTCGAACCGGCTCCGTGATGCTCTCGTGATTACCGCCGAGGCCGGACGGGAAGTGCTTGCTGTGGCCGAGGCCGCAGCGCCGTAACGGCCCAGCCCGAGGGGGAGTTACCCATGCAGAGTCTTAAGCGCCCTGGTCGTCCTGTGTCCAAGCGCCCGCAGTTGGTGGTCGAGCCCGAGCCGGAGGGCGTCGAACCCGACCTCTACGAGGCCGAGGAACCGGACGCCTACGACACCTTCGAGATGTTCCGGGTGATCTGCCCGGACTGCGCGCAGTCCATCGCGCTGCTGGCGGACGAGGAGTTCCTGCCGGAGCACGCGCTGTGCGCCTCGCCGTGGAACCCGTTCGGCCTGACGGTCTGTGCCGGCACGGGCCGCGCGGCGGACGACGCCCCGTCCGCGGACGAGTCGTCCGAGCCGCAGGAGCAGGACACCGCCCTCCTGCTCACCCTCCCGCAGGGTCTGGACTGGCGGACGCAGCCCTTCTCGCACGTCGGCGGCCCGGCTTCGCGCCCGATGCGCGTACCGGTGATCCGCCCCGGCGGCTACCCCGCCGTCCGTCAGGCTGCCTGAGTCACCGCACCGCGTCCCAGTAACTGCCCTGCACCATGGCGCGCAGACTGCCGTGGTGCAGGATCAGTGTGTCCGGATCCGCGGGGACGGCCACCTCACCGAAGTACACCTGCCGGTAGGCGACGCGCAGCATGACGATCGCGTGCCGCAGGGCGGCGTACAGGGTGTAGAAGTCCATGTCCCGCGGGGTGTGGCCGGTCAGGCGGGCGTAGCGGGCCTCGACCCGGTCGCGGCGCAGGAACCCGGGCAGTCCCCGCTGTCCGGAGGCGGCGGTGAGGTCCTGGAAGAAGCGGTGCAGGTAGACGGTCCAGCCGAGGTCCACCTCGCGCGGGGCCGGTGCGGCCATCTCCCAGTCGAGGACGGCGACGGGGTCGAACCCGTCGTAGACGACGTTCCCGATCCGGGCGTCGCCCCAGTTGAGGACGGGCGTGCCGGGCTCGCGCGGCCACAGGTCCGCCAGCCGGTCGAAGGCGGCCTCGATCAGGGGTGAGCGGGCGAGTCCGTCCACCACCCAGTCGTAGTAGCGCCGTTGGGACTCGACGTGCCGGTGCAGGGCGTCACCGTCCCCGGGCAGGACGAGGAACTCCGCCTCGGACACAGGGACTTGGTCGTGCAGGCGGGCCAACAGGCCGACGGAGACGGCTTCGAGGTGCTCGCGTTCGGCGTCGGTCGCCGCGTGCAGCCAGTTCCCCTCGTACGTGTAGGGCATGACGTCGGGCGGAACGCGCCCCTCGGCCCGCTCCATCACGAAGAAGGGCGCGCCGAGCGGTCCGGGGTCTTCTTCCAGCCACAGGACGCGGGGCACGGGGACGTCCGTGTGGTCGGCGACCAGCCGCATGGTGCGGTACTGGCGGGTGAGGTCGTACGAGGGGAAGACCGTGTACGCCGACGGATCCGCCGCGAGTCTCAACGCGCAGCCGGGCAGCGGGGGTTCGGGGTGCTCGATGTCGAAGAGCAGGGTCTCGCTGGACATGCCGTTGGAGGCGGGGACCGTGACGCCGACGGCCTTGGCGCCGGGGAGGCGGGTGTCCAGCCAGGCGGTGAGCCGGCGCGCGAGGTCCTCGGGGTCGCGGGTGGTGGTGCGTGGGCGCGGTTTCGTCGCCATCCCGGCCTCCTCCTTCAGGGCGCCACCGAGTCGAAGCCGGTGAAGCCGCTGGGATCGTGTCTGCCGAACGAGCCGTGCTCGAAGATGCCGTGGCCGGTCCGCCCGTCGAGGCGGAAGCGCGCGGCGTGGTCGGTGACGCCGTAGGCCGCGCGGGGGTGCGGCGCGGTCAGGTCGTAGGTACGGCGGTCCACCCAGCCCCGGCCCTGCCAGGTGCCGTGCTGCCAGTCGTCCGCGGGCGGGTAGCCGGCGCCGACCGCGAGCGGCGAGGAGGTGAGGATCTCCACCTCCAGTTCCTGGGGTTTGCGCGGGTCGCCGAGGTGGACGACGGCACGCTCGGGGTGGCGGGTGCCGGAGCGGTAGGCGATCTCGGTGTGCGGCCAGCCGAGTTGGCGGTCGCGGTCGCCGGGGCGGACCAGGGTGGCGTCGTTGAGGGTGCGGTGGCCGTCGGCGTCCTCCTGGGTGATGACCATCAGGAAGCCGTCCTCGAAGCGGACCGGGCACCAGATCCAGTGGAAGCCCTCGGTCGGGTTCTCCTCGGCGAGCCGCCCGCCCTCCTCGCCCGGGATCGGGCGGACGCCCCAACTGCGGTCCCGGGTGCCGGTCCAGGCGGCCGGGTCGGCGCGGAACTCCTCGCCGCCGGCCCGGATCACCCCGGACACTCCCCCGGCCTGCACGAACCTGCGGCCCTCCAAGGTCAGCCGGTCGCCCCGGCGTTGGAGGTGGTGCGGTTCCCACAGGGCCGGGAAGTCGGCGGTCCAGGTGAGGTCGTAGGAGAGCGCGTCGTCGTCGCAGGTCAGGCGGAAGCGCCGGAGCGGCTCCTCGACCTCGATGCGCAGCGGGCCGACCGCGAGCCGCATCCGGTCCTCGCCCAGGGCGTCGGAGGCGCGGACCGCGTGCAGGGTGTCCCCGGTGCGCAGGGTGGCGTAGGCGTCGATCACCCCGACGTTCGGGTAGACGCCGAGGCCGAGGATGAGCAGGGCGCGGCCGTCGTGGTCGAGGACGTGGAAGATGCAGCGGTCGTAGGCGTTCCGGTCCCCGGAGGCGACGTGCTTCATGGAGAGCGGGACCTGGTGCACGGGGTACTCGTCGAGCGGTACGGGACGGTCGTCGGCCATGGCAGGCCTCCCCGGAGGCTGGAGACAGTCCGGCTGACGGTACGTCAGAAAGTGGACGGAGGCCAGATCCGGGAACGGACGTCCACGAACTCACGCACGATTGTGGGCATCGGTGACCAGGGCCGCCGCCCCCGCGTTGGCCGGACGTGACGACCACCTACACCGCGATCGGCCGTCAGCGCCGGATCTTCGTGCCCCCGCCCGCGGCCTCGCTGCCGCCGCCCCCGCCGCAGGACCCGCCCATCTACCGCGATCTCATGCGGACCTGGGCCGACCGGGGCCGCGCCCTGCCGGGCCGCCACGACCCGGAGTGGGTCAGGCTGGCGGCGCCGACGGTCACCCGCGGGCAGTTCAGCGGGTTCAGCGACTTTCCGGCCCCGCCACGTGACGGGCGATGACCATCCGCTGGATCTGGTTGGTGCCCTCGACGATCTGCAGGACCTTGGCCTCGCGCATGTAGCGCTCGACCGGGAAGTCCGCGGTGTAGCCGTAGCCGCCGAGTATCTGGACGGCGTCGGTGGTGACCCTCATCGCGGTGTCGGTGCAGTGCAGCTTGGCCATGGCGGCCTGCTTGGCGAACGGCCGGCCCGCGTCGCGCAGCCGGGCCGCCGCGAGGTAGAGGGCACGGCCGGCCTCGATCTGGGTGGCCATGTCGGCGATCATGAAGCGCAGGCCCTGGAAGTCCGAGATGGGATGCCCGAACTGCCGTCGCCCGGTGGCGTACCCGACCGCCTCGTCGAGCGCCGCCTGGGCGAGGCCGATCGCGCAGGCCGCGATGCCGAGCCGGCCCGAGTCCAGCGCGGCGAGGGCGATGGCGAAGCCCTGGCCCTCCTCGCCGAGGCGGCGCTCGTCGGCGACCCGGACGTCGTCGAAGTGGACCTGGGCGGTGGGCGAGCCCTTCATGCCCATCTTCTTCTCGGGCACCGCGCCGCTGAGGCCCGCTGCGTCGCCGGGGACCAGGAAGGCGGTGATCCCGTGCGAGCCCTCGGCGCCGGTGCGGGCCATGACCGTGTAGAAGTCGGCGATGCCGCCGTGCGTGATCCAGGCCTTGGTGCCGTTGATCACCCAGGCGTCGCCGTCCCGGACCGCCCTGGTGCGCAGCGAGGCGGCGTCCGAGCCGGAGGCCGGCTCGGAGAGGCAGTAGGCGCCGAGCAGGCCGCCGCCGAGCATCGCGGGCAGGTGCTCGACCTGCTGCTGCTTGGTGCCGTAGGCGGCGAGCGCGTAGCTCGCGAGGGTGTGCACGCTGACGCCGAGGCCGACGGTGAGACGGGCCGCGGCCAGTTCCTCCAGGACCTGGAGGTAGACCTCGTAGGGCTGCTCGCCGCCGCCGTACTCGGCGTCGTAGGGCAGGCCCAGCAGGCCTGACTCGGAGAGCAGGGTGAAGACCTCGCGCGGGAAGCGCCCGGCGTCCTCCTCGTCGGCCGCCCTCGGCGCGATCTCACGCCGGGCGATCTCCCGGACCAGCGTGAGCAGGTCCCTCGCCTCGTCCGTGGGCAGTTGACGCTCCACCGGCTGCGGGTCGCGGTCGGACATGGCGTCGGTCTCCTCCCTGTCGGGCAACGGCGGTCACGGCCCGTGGGATAGGGGCGGCTCCGCCTGTCGTGCGGGTGCGGCCGAGGTCGGCGTTCCGGGTCTCGGAAGCTGCTGACCTGCGGCTGCGCAGTGAGTATGCCCGATCGGGGACCTCCCGTCACCAGTTAACGACCGCTTACTTCAGTAATTCCAGGCCAACATTCGAAACCCGCGAAATTGGTCCGAACCATTGACCCGACTGGTCTAGTCCTCCTAGGGTTCATGACCAACGCTTTACCGCGTTCATGCCAATCGGCGCGTTCCCCTCTCCCCCAGGAGGAGACACCCGATGCACACCACTCACCGCTCCCGGTTCCGGGCGCTGATCTCCGCGGCCTGTTGTGCCGTTCTCGGCGCCGGGCTGCTGGCCGGCGCGGGCACCGCGACCGCGGCCGACCGGTCCGGCCGGTCCGCCCCGGCGACTCCCCAGGTCCAGGCCGGCTCCAAGGTCGTCGGCTACTTCACGGAATGGGGCACCTACGACCGCAAGTACCTGGTCAAGAACGTCGAGACCTCCGGCTCGGCCGCGAAGCTCACCCACATCAACTACGCCTTCGGCAACGTCACCGGCGGCAAGTGCGCCATGGGCGACTCGTACGCGGCGACCGACCGGACCTACACCGCCGCCGAGTCCGTGGACGGCGTGGCGGACACCTGGGACCAGCCGCTGCGCGGCAACTTCAACCAGCTGCTGAAGCTGAAGAAGAAGCACCCGAACCTCAAGATCCTCTGGTCCTTCGGCGGCTGGACCTGGTCCAGCGGCTTCGGCGAGGCGGCCAGGAACCCCACCGCCTTCGCCCAGTCCTGCTACGACCTGGTCAGGAACTCCAAGTGGGCCGGCGTCTTCGACGGCATCGACATCGACTGGGAGTACCCGAACGCCTGCGGCAACACCTGCGACACCAGCGGCCGGGACGCGTTCCGGAAGGTGATGGCGGCGCTGCGCGCGAAGTTCGGCAGCGGTTCGCTCGTCACGGCCGCGATCACCGCCGACGCCACCAGCGGCGGCAAGATCGACGCGGCCGACTATGCGGGCGCGGCGCAGTACGTCGACTGGTACAACCCGATGACCTACGACTACTTCGGCGCCTGGGCCTCGACCGGTCCGACGGCCCCGCACTCGCCGCTGAACTCCTACTCGGGCATCCCGACGGCGAACTTCTTCACCTCGGCGACCATCGCCAAGCTCAGGGGCCTCGGCATCCCGGCGGCCAAGCTGCTGCTCGGCATCGGCTTCTACGGCCGCGGCTGGACCGGCGTCACCCAGGCGGCGCCCGGCGGCTCGGCGACCGGCCCGGCGTCGGGGACGTACGAGGCGGGCATCGACGACTACAAGGTGCTCAGGGCGAAGTGCCCGGCGACCGGCACGGTGGGCGGCACGGCGTACGCCAAGTGCGGCAGCGACTGGTGGAGCTACGACACCCCGGCGACCATCGCGACCAAGATGACCTACAAGAACCAGCAGGGTCTGGGCGGCACCTTCTTCTGGGAGCTGAGCGGCGACACCACCAACGGTGAGCTGATCAGGGCCATCAACTGACCCCGGTCACGGGGGCCTGGGGCGGGGGGACCACGAGCCCTCCGCCCCGGCGGCCTGTCCGGCGGGACACCGCGGGGCGGACCGGCCCCGCGGACCGGCCCCCGTGCGTCAGGTGTCCCGGCGGGCCGGGGTCGGGGCGCGGTAGGACGGGTCGAGCTCCTCGATGGCGCGCAGGGTGCCGCCGAGCGTCTTGACCAGCAGCTCGCACATGGTCTCGCGGGAGAGCACGGGCCGGTCGATCCAGTCGAGGGTGGCACCCTCCACACTGCACAGCCAGGCGAGCAGGCCGACCCGGGCGAGCGGGGCGATGTCGGTGCGGCCGTAGGCGCCCTCGGCGATCGTCGCGACGATCGCCTCGCGCACCCCGTCCCGGATGGCGTGCACCTCGGTGTCGAAGCCGACACCGCCGCTGACGATCGTGCGGTACGCGGCCTGGTGGTGCTCGGCGTAGCGCAGGTAGCTGTCGATGGTCCGGTGGACGCGGTCCACCTGGGGCAGCTCCAGGCCGCTCGCGGCATAGGTGACCAGGTCGGCGACGGAGTCCTGGATGATCGCCAGGTAGTAGCCGCGCTTGGACTGGAAGTAGTAGTAGATCAGCCCTTTGGCGACATGCGCCTGCTTGGCGATGTCGTCCATGGAGAGCGCGTCGTACGAGGTGTCTGCGAACAACTTCCGCCCGATGGTGATGAGTTCGGCACGACGAGCCACGGAACGCTCGGTGCCGCGCGCCCGGGGACGGGCGGCGGCACGTTGTTGACTGATATTCAATTTCGACCCTGGTCTCAACGGGCTGCGGGACATCCGCAGTATGTCAGTTCAGGTCACACCAGGCCGAGTTGAGTGACCAACATGGCGATGACCACAACAAGAGTCCACCCCATGACGTGTTCCAGAACCTTCGGGCCGTCGTCCTTGGGGCCGCCGGTACGGGCGCGGGCGGCGGTGGCGGAATGTGTGGTCATGACGTCCACCATGCCATTGATTGCGGCTTTTGCGGCGGAGAGCTTGGTCACAGCACGTCAGCGCACGCCGACCGCGTCGAGCGCCTTGAGCTGGGCCGCGTTCGGACGGGCCGGGAAGTACAGGTAGCAGACGCCTCCGGTACCGGAGGCGACCTTGCCACTGGCGTTGTACCGCTTGGTCCGCAGCCAGATGTTCTCGAACTCCCGGCGCAGGTAGACCCGCCGGACCGCGTCGTCGTCGGCCGAGCACGGGTCGTTGGCGATCACGTCCCCGTCCGCGGTGAAGCCGATCACGGTCATCAGGTGCCCGGAGGTGCCGTAACCGGCGCCCGTCAGCTCCGCCGCGAGGAACGACTGTGACGTCATGGCCGGGATGCCGGCCGCGATCAGGGTCTCCAGGTCGGTGAGCGAGGCCAGTCGCGTTATCACGCCCTGGAGGTCCTGGTACGTCGACGCGTAGGCGGCGTTGAACGGCCAGTTGCCGCAGCCCCCGTACTGGTAGTCGTAGGTGTAGCGGGCCGCGTAGCAGACCTGGGGGTCGGTGAAGGACGGGTCGACCCAGGCCAGCTGTGCGGCGGTGGGCCGGGCTCCCCAGTACTCGACGATCATCTGCGAGGAGGTGGGGCTGCACCAGGCCTCGCCGCCGTTGTCGTACTCGGGGTACTGGCCCTTGTGGATCTCCTGCGAGTAGCGCGGGACCTTGAGTTCCTGGGCCAGGCCCGGGATGGAGGCCGGGACGGTGAAGCGGTCCGGGATGTCGGAGCCCATGGCGCCGAGCCGCCAGACGGTCGGGGTGAGCTTGGTGCCCGGCTTGCGGTAGAGGGTCAGGCGCAGCTGGTACGAGGTGAGGCGCAGGCCGGTGGTGGCGTCGTCGATGGCGAAGGTGTCGGTCCAGATGGTGCTCTTGCCGTCGGTCTGGCCGTCCACCGAGGTCCGCTTGATGTCCTGGTCGCCGGCCGCCCAGCGGCCCATGACGTACCAGGGGGTCGCGGTGCCGTCGGAGTAGGTGCCGTGCAGTTCGACCTGGATCCAGGTGCCGGCCGGGGTGTCCGCGTTCCACGAGGCGATGGTCTCGGTGGCGGGGACGGCGAGCTGGTGCACCGGGCCGGTCCAGGTGGCGTACTCCCAGGTGGCGGTGGTGCCGGTGTGGGGGTCGGTGTAGGAGGTGGTGCCGGCCGGGGTGCCGATCACCACACCGGGGCGGTCCCCCGCGACGGCGCCGGCGCCCTTGGCGGTGCCGGTCTTCCAGTCGCTGGTGGTCGTCCAGGAGCGGTAGTCGATCGGGCGGGTCCCGTCCCTGCCGTGACCGTGACGGCCGTTCCCGGCCCGGCGGGTCTCGGTCCGGGCGGTGTCGTCGGCGTCGGTCCCCGGCGCGGCGACCGCCGGCACGACGGGGACCACGCTCTGGGCCACGGTGGCCGCCGCGACGGTGGCGGCGGCTGCCAGAACGGTTCTGCGGGACGGCTGTTCGGCTCTGCTCATGGGTGGAGGACCCCCAGGTGTGCGCGTCACGGCTGATCCGGAGCAAGGGCTGTGCGCTCACTATGGAGCAGGCACCATGCCCCTGCCAGCACTTCCGCCCGTGCCACGCCCACCAATATTGGTCTCGTCCACTGGAAGGGCCCCGGCACGGTCGCCGGGGCCCTTCGTACGGGTCCTCCTGGGCTCAGATGAGGTCCATCGCGGCGACCTCGTCGGGGCGGCCGTAGCTGACCGGACCCTGGAAGCGGCGGCGGGCGGTGGCGAACCACCAGACCGTGGCCACGACCAGGACGACGGCGAGCGCGATCGGCGCGTAGTTGAAGGAGTCGGCGGTGATCGGCGAGGCCTGGGGCAGCATGAACAGGACACTGCTGAGCAGGATCCAGACCACCGCGAGCCAGCCCACCGGCCTGCTCCAGCGGCCCAGGTTCCACGGCCCCGGCCGGAAGTCGTCGCCCAGGCGCAGCCGCAGGAACACGGGCACGGCGTAGGCGAGGAACAGGCCGACGACGTTGACGCTGACGATCGCGGTGAACGCCGTGTGCGACCACCAGCCCGGCACCACCAGGACGAGCGAGCAGGCCACCGCGAGCCAGACGGCCTTGACGGGGGTCCGGGTGCGGGGCGAGACAGAGTGCCACAGGTGGGAGCCGGGCATCGCGCCGTCCCGGGAGAAGGCGAAGATCTGCCGGGTGTTGCTGGTGAGGTTGGCGAGGCCGCAGAAGAGCATGGCGCCGATGACGACGAGCAGCATCGCCTTGGCCCAGCCCATGCCGAGTCCGTCGATGAGGATCTGGACGGGCGGCGCCGAGGAGCTCGCCACCTTGGCGTAGTCGCCGATGCTGTACACCAGCGCGAGCATCAGGACCAGACCGGTGATCGCCGAATAGCCGATGGAACGGATGATCCCTCTGGGGGCGTTGACGGTCGCCTGGACGGTTTCCTCGGACATGTGGAAGCTGCCGTCGAAGCCGGTGAAGGTCCAGCTGGTGACCAGCAGCCCGAGCAGGCCGCCGTAAAGGCCGTTGGTGAAGCCGGTGTTGTTCACGAAATGCGTCACGAAGGACGCCGACTGGTGGCGGTCGGGCATCACGATCAGTGTGCTCACGATCACCACGAGTCCGATCAGCAGCCACCAGACGGAAATCCGGTTCAGGACGGCGACGAGCTGCACGGTGTAGGTGTTGGCGAGCCCCTGGACCACGATGATCAGGGCCGTGATCAGGACCGTCTGGTGGGTGGTCGGCGTGTACGAGGGCCACTGCAGGGCGACGAAGGCCTGGATGAAGGTGGCCGCCGCGTACCCGGTGGCCGCGGTGCCGCCGATCTGGCCCACGAAGTTCAGCCAGCCCGTGTACCAGGACCAGGCGCCCTTGTGCCGTTTGGCGAGTTTACCCGCGGAGAAATACAGGGCGCCGCTCGTCGGATAGGCGGAGGCGACCTCCGCCATGGCGGCGCCGATGCAGAGCACCATCACGCAGACGCCGATCCAGCCGAACACCAGAATACGCGGGCCGCCCGCGTTCATTCCGAATCCGAAGGACGAGAAAATCCCGGAGAGAATATTGATGATGGTGAAGGAGATGGCGAAATTGTCGAAGGCCTGGAATCGGCGGGTGAGTTTCCGCGGATAACCCATCGCGTGCAGGGTCGCGTCGTCGTCGAGCGTGACGGGGTCCGCTGTGCGTTCTGACACGTGCCGGCCTTTCTCTGGGGCGCTAGGAGGGGATGGGCAGGCCGCAGGCGCGGCGGGCCCGGGAGAGCTGGTCGGCCGGTTCGCCGAAGACGCTCCAGGGCATGCGTGAGGCGTACGGCCCCATGGCCGTGAGGACCGCCCGGGCCTCGAACGGGCACCGGGCCATGGCCAGCGCGTGCGCGAGGTAGGCCAGGTCGAGCACCGGGGTGAAGCGGTATCCGGCGACCGCGGGCAGCCAGTTCTGGTAGATCGACAGTGCGGTGCTGCGCCACTGGGGCTGTTCCCAGACCCGCTCCGCGAGCAGCTGGGTGGGGTTGTGGCTCTCCACGAGCGCGACCAGCGGGAGCAGTCGCAGCGGGGAGTCGGCGGGCGCCCGCTGGGCGAGGAAGGCGGCGACGTCCCAGGCCGCGTTGACCGAGCCGCCGTACCGGGTGAAGAAGAAGGAGAGGAAGCGGTGGTGGGCCTCGCGGTGCCAGGGGTCCAGGGCGAGGGTGTGCGCGAACAGCCGCCAGGGACCGGGCGGGGAGGTCAGCAGACCGCCGGGAGCGGGGTCGTGCGGGCGGTGCAGCCGGGCCATGGCCAGCTTGGCGGCCCAGGGCGTGGGGTCGGCGGGGTCCATGGCGCCGGCCCGGTCGCAGGCGGCGACGGCGATCCGCTCCAGCGCCTCGGCCCGCTCGTCACGGGCGTCGGCCGCCCGGATCGCCCGCTGCACGGCCACCCGGGCCCACATCAGCGCGGACTCGGGGCCCGGCTCCTCGGCCAGCCAGCGCTCCACCAGATCGGTACCGGCCGCCTCGGAGGCGAGGACCAGGGAACGGTGGGCGCGCAGGGCGAAGTCGGCACGCGTCTCGGCCAGCGCCTCACGGGCACTCAGATATCTTCCGGCGCGCACGTCCACGCATACGCTCGCGAGCAGGCGGTCGTCGGCCGCCGGATGCCATACGTAGTGCCCCTCGAATAACTCCGCGGCCATCTTCCCCTGTCCGTCCCCGTTCGACGCGTGCACGCTGAAGGCACCCTACTCAGGGCCGGGCGGACCGGAAACGCGCGAGGTCGACATATCGGTCAGCGGGTCGGAAATATTAATGGGCACGCCGGAGAACGGCTCGAAATTGGTTCAAGCCGGTACTTTCCCGGGGCGGCAAACGCCCGCTATGCGCCGCACTACTAGAATGTTTCCGGAAAACACCCCACCGCAGCACCCTCCGGGAACGGCCATTCACCAGCTCGCCTCCGCACTCCGCGCCCTGCCGCCCTCCTGCGGCCCGGTCCGCCTCGTCGCCGTCGACGGGCACGCCGGGTCCGGGAAGACCACGTTCGCCGGCCGGCTGGCCACCGCCCTGGGCGGGGCGCCGGTGCTGCACCTCGACGACATCGCCAGCCACGAGGAGCTGTTCGCCTGGACCGGCCGGCTGCTGGCCCAGGTGATCGAGCCGCTCGGACGGGGCGGGACGGCGCGCTACTCCCCCTACGACTGGCACACCCGCCGCTTCGGCCCGCCCCGCCCGCTGCCGCCGGCCCCGGTGGTCCTCGTCGAGGGCGTCGGCGCCGGCCGCCGGGCGCTGCGCCCGTTCCTGGCGCGGCTGCTGTGGATGGAGCTGCCGCACGAGGAGGCCTGGACCCGGGGCAGGGCGCGGGACGGCGCGGAACAGCGGGACTTCTGGGTCGAGTGGGTCAGGGCGGAACACGAACATTTCAGCGAAGACCCCTCAAGACCCTTCGCCGACCTTCTGGTGACACAGTCACAGAAGGGGTACGAGGTGCTGCCGGGGCCTGCGAAGACGCTTGGACCGGACCTGTTCATCACCCACGGTGACTGACCGTCCGCTGTGTGCTGAACTTGTGAAGAGGTGCCTCCAAGAAGTTGCCCGAGTACCTCAACTCGGCTTGACCCGGGGGTCGTACAGGACTTACGTTCTGAATGAGCGGCCTTTCGATGCCGCCCTGCAGACGCGAAGCCCCCGGTTGTTCCCCCGTGATCGGGGGCTTCGTTCTGCCCTTTACCCCTTTTGTGTGCGCGGCGTGCGCCTCCGTGCTCACCCTCGGTCACCGAGCCGTGTGCGCCCCGTCTGCCCCCACCTCGCCAAACGGCCTGTGCGGCACCCTTCGGCAGGCGGTGGAACCGCAGGTACGATGCCCTCGGTGCGACCTTCGAACGGCTGCTTCGCGCACCTGCAACTCCGGTCCGCGGCACAGCGGTTCGACCAACGGCGGCCATCGGGGGGAGCCCGGGGGCCAACCACGGGGGCACGGTTTGTGGGGGACGTGATGGAATTCGGCACGCAGGGCCCCGAGGCCCCGGCCGACCTCGCCTGGCTGCGAGGCGTGGACGCCTACACGATGGGCGCCTATCCGCAGGCGGAGGAGGAGTTCCGCGCCGCGGTACGGATGGATCCGGGGATGGCCGACGCCTGGCTCGGACTGCACGCGCTGCGCGTGGACACGACGACCGCGCTGCTGCGGATGTTCCGGCACCGGGACCGCTTCGGGGAACAGCGCGGCCGGCATCGCCGCACCCTGAACTCCTGGTACTGGCTGGGCTGGTGGGTGCAACCGGTCCTGGAGAGCCCGCGCGATCTCCTCCTGGCGCACGCCTCGCACTGGCTGGACGGCCGGCACGTCCCGGAACTCGACCGGGCCCTAGCCGGGCTCCCGCCGGTGGACGCCGACCCGCAGGTCCGCTTCCTGCACGCCTGCCGGGCCTACCTGGTCAAGGACTGGGAGCAGCTGGTACGGCACACCGACCCGCTGCTCGACGACCCCATGCTCGGCATCGAGGCGGGCCTGTTCGGCGGCATGGCCCGGGTCCGCCTGGAGATGTACGGCCAGGCCGAACCGCTGCTCTCCGCCGCGCTGATGCGCTGCCGCAGCGAACAGCCGCAGCGCAAGGAGCTGCGCTACTGGCTGGCGCGGGCGCACGAGGGCACCGGCCGCAGCGCCGCCGCGCTCCCCCTCTACCGGGCCGTGCACCGCGTCGACCCCGCCTTCATGGACACCTCCGCACGGCTGGCCGCGATAGCCGAGGGCGACGGGTACGACGACACGGCCGACTTCGCGTCGATCACCCTGACCGGAGCCGGGCAGGACGTCGTGGACGGGCCGGACATGCTCGACCCGCTCTTCGGCACCGAGGGGCGCGATCTGCGCTTCGGGGACCCGGAGCCGCCGACCGGGGCGATGCCGTCGGTGATCGACCCCGCCGTGCGCGAGAAGGTCGTGCCGTCGCCTCCGCTGCCGGCCGGGCCCACCGACCCCGCGTTACTTGAGGAGGCGCTCGCCGAACTGGAGCGCATGGTCGGGCTCGAACCCGTGAAACGGCAGGTCAAAGCGCTGTCCGCGCAGTTGAACATGGCCCGGTTGCGGGCCGGGCAGGGGCTGCCGGTGCAGCCGCCGAAACGCCACTTCGTCTTCTCCGGGCCGTCCGGCACCGGGAAGACCACCGTCGCCCGCATCCTCGGGCGGGTGTTCTACGCGCTGGGCCTGCTCGGCGGCGACCACCTCGTGGAGGCGCAGCGGGCCGACCTGGTCGGCGAGTACCTGGGCCAGACCGCCGTGAAGGCGA
Organism: Streptomyces sp. NPDC048278; assembly: GCF_040652195.1. Taxonomy (NCBI): domain Bacteria; kingdom Bacillati; phylum Actinomycetota; class Actinomycetes; order Kitasatosporales; family Streptomycetaceae; genus Streptomyces; species Streptomyces sp. NPDC048278. Next base: position 289,655 of record NZ_JBEZLP010000006.1, on the reverse strand, counting down.
ACGAACTCATCGACTCCGCGATCGGCGGCGTGCTCTTCGTCGACGAGGCCTACTCCCTCTCCAACTCCGGTTACGGCAAGGGGGACGCGTACGGCGACGAGGCGCTTCAGGTGCTGCTGAAGCGGGCCGAGGACAACCGGGACCACCTGGTGGTGATCCTGGCCGGCTACCCGGAGGGCATGGACCGCCTGCTGGCCGCGAACCCCGGCCTCTCCTCGCGCTTCACCACGCGCGTCGACTTTCCCTCCTACCGTCCCCTCGAACTGACCTCGATCGGCGAGGTGCTGGCCGCCGAGAACGGGGACGCGTGGGACGAGGAGGCGCTGGAGGAGCTGCGGTCGATCGCCGGGCACGTGGTGGACCAGGGGTGGATCGACGAGCTGGGCAACGGGCGGTTCCTGCGGACGCTGTACGAGAAGAGCTGTGCGTACCGGGATCTGCGGCTGTCGGCGTATCCGGGGGCGCTGTCGCGGAACGACCTGGCGACACTGCGGCTGCCGGACCTGATGCAGGCGTACGGAGAGGTGCTGTCGGGGCGGGGTCCGCAGGATCCGGCGGCCGGGATGTAGGTGCGGGTGGGGTGGGGCCGGGGGGTGGGGACACTCACCGGAGCTTGCCGGGTGCAGCCGCGCCCACCCGTGCCGCCCTGGGCGCACCTCCCAGGCCCTTAAGGCACTGGGGGAGGCACGACTGCCCGCGGCTGCGTCTTTGCTTTCAGGGGCGCGGGGAGCTGCGCGACCAGCCCCCACCGGCCCGCAGCTCCCCCACTACCTCAGCCCGCCATGACCTCCTCCGGCTCCCCGCTGGAACGCGGCTCCGGCGTCCTGGCCGGGGTCGTCGGCCGGTCCCGGTGCGCCGGGTCCGTCACCTCGCCGACCAGCAGCTCCAGGACGTCCTCCAGGGCCGCCAGGCCAAGCACCCGGCCGTTCGCGTCGGCGACCTGCGCGAGGTGGGTCGCCGCCCGGCGCATCACGGTCAGCGCGTCGTCGAGCGGCAGCTCGGCCCGCAGGGTCGTCATCGGGCGCCATATCTGCTGCGGTACCGCCCGGTCCGAGTCCTCCAGGTCGAGGACGTCCTTCACGTGGACGTATCCCATGAAGGCGCCGGACTCGGCCGCCACCGGGAAACGGGAGTAGCCGGTGCGGGCGGTGAGCTCGACGATCTGGCCGGGGGTGACCGACGGCGGGACCGTGATCAGGGACTCGCGGCGCAGGAGCACGTCCGTCACCGGGCGGGAGCCCAGTTCCAGCGCGTCCTCCAGGCGCTCCTGCTCCTCGGGGTCGAGCAGGCCTGCCTGACCGGAGTCCTCCAGGAGCCGGTTGAGCTGCTCGCTGGTGACGACGGCCTCGACCTCGTCCTTCGGCTCGACCCGGAACAGCTTCAGGATGCCCTGGGCGCAGGCGCCGAGGGCGACCGTGATCGGCCGGCAGACACGGGCGAAGGCGACCAGGCCGGGGCTCAGCCACAGCGCGGCCTTCTCGGGCGCCGCCATCGCCAGGTTCTTCGGCACCATCTCCCCGATGACCAGATGGAAGAAGACCACCCCGGCCAGCGCGATGACATAGCCCAGGGGGTGGATCACGCCCTCCGGCAGGTGCACCGCCTCGAAGAGCGGCTCCAGCAGATGGGCCACCGTCGGTTCGGCCACCGCGCCCAGCGTCAGCGAGCAGACGGTGATGCCGAACTGGGCGGCGGCCATCATCTGCGGGAGGCGCTCCAGGCCGTAGAGGACCTGGCGGGCCCGTGCGGTGCCCAGGGGTTCGATCTGGCTGCGGCGGACGGAGACGAGGGCGAACTCGGCGCCGACGAAGAAGCCGTTGGCCAGGACCAGCAGGCCGGCGAAGACCAGTTGGAGGACGCTCATCGGGCGGCCTCCGCGACGGCGGGGGCGGTGCGGACCAGGCGGACCCGTTCCGCGCGGTAGTGGCCGACCCGGCGGACGGACAGCCGCCAGCCGGGCAGCTCGGCACGGTCGCCGGGCGCCGGGATCCGGCCGAGCAGGTCGGCGACCAGGCCGGCGACCGTCTCGTAGGGGCCCTCGGGCACGTCGAGGCCTATCCGCTGGAGGATGTCGACGCGGACGCTGCCGTCGACGTCCCAGGCGGGTTTGCCGTCCTGGGCCGGAGCGGCGGCGAGTTCCGGCGCGTCCGGGCTGTCGTGCTCGTCGCGGACCTCGCCGACGAGCTCCTCGACGATGTCCTCCAGGGTGACCACGCCCGCCGTACCGCCGTACTCGTCGACGACGACCGCGATCGGCTGCTCGGAGCGGAGCCGGGCGAGGAGGGGCTGGACCGGGAGGGTCTCGGGGACCAGGAGCGCCTTGCGGGCTATGCGGCCGACCGGGGTGCGCAGCCGGTCGCGGACCGGGATCGCCAGCGCGTCCTTGAGGTGGGCCATGCCGACGATCTCGTCGATCTTCTCCCGGTAGACGGGGAAGCGGGAGAGGCCGGTGGCCCGGGTGAGGTTGACGACGTCCTCGGTGGTCGCCGTGGACTGGAGGGCGCTGACCTTCACCCGGGGGGTCATGACGTGCTGGGCGGTCAGCTCGCCCAGGGACAGGGTGCGGACGAACAGGTCGGCCGTGTCCTGTTCCAGCGCGCCGGCCTGGGCGGAGTGCCGGGCCAGGGAGACCAGCTCGCCGGGGGTGCGGGCGGAGGCCAGCTCCTCGGTGGGCTCGACGCCGAGGGCGCGGACGAGCCGGTTGGCGACCGTGTTCAGCGCGGCGATGACCGGGCGGAACAGGCGGGAGAAGCGCGCCTGCGGGCCGGCCACGACCCGCGCGACCTGGAGGGGCTTGGAGACCGCCCAGTTCTTGGGTACGAGTTCGCCGATCACCATCTGGATCGCCGAGGCGAGCAGCATGCCCACCACGACGGCGATTCCGGAGACCGCGCCGTCGGGCAGTCCGACCGCGGCGAGCGGGCCGCGCAGCAGCTCGGCCAGCGCCGGTTCGGCGAGCATGCCGACGACGAGGGAGGTGATGGTGATGCCGAGCTGGGTGCCGGAGAGCTGGAAGGAGAGCTCCTTCAGCGATTCGACGACCGTACGGGCGCGTTTGTCGCCGTCGGCGGCGGCCTTCTCGGCCTCGGGCCGCTCCACGGTCACCAGGCCGAACTCGGCGGCGACGAAGAAGCCGTTGGCGAGGATGAGCAGGAACGCGGCTGCCAGGAGCAGCAGGGGGGTGGTCATGATGCCGCCGCCTCCGAAGCCTCGCGGACCGCGAGAAGGCGGTCCGTGGTATGTCGGGAGGGGGCGGCGCAGGTACTACAGGACGATCCGTCCATCGCCGGAGAGGGTCACTCCTCGGTTAGCAGGAACCCCTGTGCGCGGGGCGCGCGACAGGGGCGGAGGCGGGACGTGAAAAGCCTCCGCCAACAGATTAATCAAGACAGGGCCCGGTGCGGCAGGGGCGACGGCCCGGAGACGCCCCCGAAGTTGCGTGATTTCAGCCCTGATGCTGTTCCGGGTCGCGGACCGTGTGGGCCTCGACGAGGGCGCGCAGGGCCGTGGCGTCGGCGATGGCGTGCCGCTTGGCGATGCCCGGCTGGATGCCGAGCGCGGGCAGGCTGGTGCCGTCGCTGAGGTTGAGGAACACCCACGGGTCACCCGGGCGGAGGTTCACCTGGACGATCTCCGCCCACGCCAGGTGCCGTTTTCCGGCGATGTTGACGACGGTGACCCCGGACTCGTCGGCGACCACCTTCACCCGGGCCAGCTGGGCCAGCACCCAGAAGATCAGCGCGCCGGTGACGACGAAGCTGAGCTTCTCCCCCGGGCCGAGCTGCTCGAGGAGCAGGGCGACCCCGGAGATGGTGGCGAAGATCGCGGCACCGGCGGTGAGCAGGATCACTCGGGTGAGGCCCGGCCGGAAGGTGACGGGCAGCGCAGGAAGCTCGGACATCTCTCGTGCGTGTCTCAGAGGCGGCAGGCGTGGATGGCCGTGGTCAGGATGGCGCGGGCGCCGATGTCGTACAGGTCGTCCATGATCCGCTGGGCGTCCTTGGTGGGGACCATGGCGCGGACGGCGACCCAGCCCTCGTTGTGCAGCGGGGAGACGGTCGGCGACTCCAGGCCGGGGGTGAGGGCGACGGCCTTCTCCAGCTGCTCGACCCGGCAGTCGTAGTCCATCATCACGTACGTCCGGGCGACCAGGACGCCCTGGAGGCGGCGCAGGAACTGCTGGACCTTGGGCTCCTCGGCGTCGGCGCCGGTGCGGCGGACCACGATCGCCTCGGACTTCATGATCGGCTCGCCGAAGACCTCCAGGCCGGCGTTGCGCAGGCTGGTGCCGGTCTCGACGACGTCGGCGATGACCTCGGCGACGCCCAGCTCGATGGCGGTCTCGACGGCGCCGTCCAGGTGGACGACGGAGGCGTCGACGCCGTGGTCGGCGAGGTGCCCCGCGACGATGCCCTCGTAGGAGGTGGCGACCGTCTTGCCCTTCAGGTCGGCCAGGCCGGTCGCCTCGCCGGGCTTGGAGGCGAAGCGGAAGGTGGAGCGGGCGAAGCCGAGCGGCAGGATCTCCTCCGCGTTGGCGCCGGAGTCCACCAGCAGGTCGCGGCCGGTGATGCCGATGTCGAGACGGCCGGAGGAGACGTAGATGGCGATGTCGCGGGGGCGGAGGTAGAAGAACTCGACGTCGTTGACCGGGTCGACGGTGCGGAGTTCCTTGGACTCCCGGCGCTGCCGGTAGCCGGCCTCATGCAGCATGTCCGCCGCAGGGCCTGAGAGGGAACCCTTGTTGGGGACGGCGATGCGCAGCATGAGGTCGGCTTCCTTTGCTCGATTGCCCGATTGGGCGGGTCTGTCGGAAAAGTTCTACAGGTGGGCGTAGACGTCGTCCAGCGAGATTCCGCGGGCGACCATCATCACCTGGACGTGGTAGAGCAGCTGCGAGATCTCCTCGGCGGCGGCTTCCTTGCCCTCGTACTCGGCGGCCATCCAGACCTCGGCGGCCTCTTCGACGACCTTCTTGCCGATGGCATGGACCCCCTTGCCGACCAGCTCGGCGGTGCGGGAGGTGGCGGGGTCGCCGTGGGCGGCCTTGTGCTGGAGCTCGGTGAAGAGCTCCTCGAAAGTCTTGTTGGACATGGTGAGCGCCAGACTACGCCAATCGCCGCGTCGCTCAGTGCCAGGGTTCAGATACTGAGCGGAGGGTGGCCGCCGTCGCCACCGCCGCCGTCACCGCCTCGTGGCCCTTGTCCTCGTGGGAGCCCGCGAGACCGGCACGGTCCAGGGCCTGCTCCTCGTCGTCGCAGGTGAGAACGCCGAAGCCGACCGGGACGCCGGTCTCCACGGAGACCTGGGTGAGGCCCTGGGTGACGCCCTGGCACACGTACTCGAAGTGCGGGGTGCCGCCGCGGATGACGACGCCGAGGGCGACGATCGCGTCGTAGCCGCGCCCGGCGAGGACCTTCGCGGTGACCGGGAGTTCCCAGCTGCCGGGGACCCGGAGCAGGGTCGGCTCGTCGATCCCCAGGTCGCGCAGGGCGCGCAGGGCGCCGTCCACCAGTCCGTCCATCACCTTCTCGTGCCACTGGGACGCGATGACCGCGACCCGCAGGTCGCTGACATTGCGTACGGACAGTTCAGGTGCACCCTTGCCGCTCACGTCTCTCCTCAGTGCTGTTTCTCTACTGGTGGCCGCTGGTGGCCACGGTCTACTGGTTGCCGCAGGTGGACAGCGCCGGGGGCGTGTCCAGCCAGGGCAGGTCGTGGCCCATCCGGTCCCGCTTGGTGCGCAGGTACCGGAGGTTGTGCTCGCCCGCCTGTACGGGCATCGGCTCGCGTCCGCTGATCTTGAGGCCGTGGTTCAGCAGCGCGTCGCTCTTGTCGGGGTTGTTGGTCATCAGCCGGACGCTGCGCACCCCGAGGTCGGCCAGGATCTGGGCGCCCGCGCCGTAGTCGCGGGCGTCGGCGGGCAGGCCGAGTTCGAGGTTGGCGTCGAGGGTGTCCCGGCCGCGCTCCTGGAGTTCGTAGGCGCGCAGCTTCGACAGCAGGCCGATGCCCCGGCCCTCGTGGCCGCGCAGGTAGACGACGACGCCCCGGCCCTCCTCCTGGATGCGGTCCAGGGCGGCGTCGAGCTGGGGGCCGCAGTCGCAGCGGGCGGAGCCGAAGACGTCCCCGGTGAGGCACTCGGAGTGGACGCGGACCAGGACGTCCTCGCCGGCGCCGATCTCGCCGTGGACGAGGGCGACATGCTCGATACCGTCGGCGGTGGCGCGGTAGCCGTAGGCGGTGAAGGCACCGTGCTTGGTGGGCAGGTTGACCTCGGCCTCGCGGCGCACGGCGGGTTCGGCGGCCCGGCGGTGGGCGACCAGGTCCGCGATGGAGATGATCGTCAGGCCGTGCTTGCGGGCGAACGGGATCAGTTCGGGGAGCCGGAGCATCCGGCCGTCCTCGCCGGCGATCTCCACGATGGCGCCGGCCGGGCGCAGGCCCGCGAGGCGGGCGAGGTCGACGGCGGCCTCGGTGTGGCCGTTGCGGACCAGGACGCCGCCGGGGCGGGCACGCAGCGGGAAGATGTGGCCGGGGCGGACGAGGTCCGTCGGTTCGGCGGCGCCGCTCGCCAGCAGCCGGAGCGTGGTGGCGCGGTCGGCGGCCGAGATGCCGGTGGTGACGCCGTGCGCGGCGGAGGCGTCCACGGACACGGTGAACGCGGTCTTCATGGACTCGGTGTTGTCGCCGACCATCTGCGGCAGTTCGAGCCGGTCCAGCTCCTCGCCCTCCATCGGGGCGCAGATCAGGCCGCGGCACTCGCTCATCATGAAGGCGACGATCTCGGGGGTGATCTTCTCGGCGGCGATGACGAGGTCGCCCTCGTTCTCGCGGTCCTCGTCGTCGACGACCACGATCGGGCGGCCGGCCGCGATGTCGGCGATGGCCTGCCCGACCGGGTCGAGCGTGAGGTCCTCGACGCCTTCGGCGCTGTACAGGATCGGTGCCGCGGTCATGCGGGTGCTCCTTCCAGAGCGGGCCGCGTGCCCTGGCGGGAGCGCAGCCACCAGTCGCGCAGGCCCCACAGGACGAGCGCGCCGTAGATGACGTAGACGAAGCCGGAGAAGGCGTAGCCGTTGGTGAAGTTGAGGGGGACGCCGACCGCGTCGACCAGGAGCCAGGCGATCCAGAACTCGACCATGCCGCGCGCCTGGGCGTACATGGCGACGACGGTGCCGACGAAGATGTAGGCGTCCGGCCAGGGGTCCCAGGACAGGGACGGGTAGGCCTTGAAGAGCAGGGCGACGGCGACCGTGCCGACGGCCGCGGCGGCGACCATGGCGCCGCGCTCCTGCCAGGTGGCGAAGCGGGGCGCGATGTGGCCGTCACCGCCGTCCTCGGCCCGGCCCCTGTTGCGGTTCCACTGCCACCAGCCGTACAGGGCGACCACCATGACGACGACCTGCTTGCCGGCGCTGCCGGTGAGGTGGCCGAAGAAGGCGCCGAAGAGGATCAGGCCGGAGGCGAACTGGACCGGCCAGCTCCACAGGTTGCGGCGCCAGCCGAGGGCGAGTGCGGCCAGGCCGAGGATGTTGCCGATCATGTCCGACCACAGGATGTGCTGGCCGAACATCGCGAAGGCCTCGGAGTTCAGCCAGTTCACCGGTCCGCTCCCTGCGTGTTCGCGAGCAGGCGCTCCACGTACTTGGCGACGATGTCGACCTCCAGGTTGACCGGGTCGCCGGGCTGCTTGCGGCCGAGTGTGGTGAGGTCGAGGGTCGTGGGGATCAGGCTGACCGTGAAGTAGTCGGGGCCGGCCTCGACGACGGTGAGGCTGATGCCGTCGACGGTGATCGAGCCCTTCTCGACGACGTAGCGGGCGAGGTCGGCGGGGAGGGAGACCCTGACGATCTCCCAGTGCTCGGAGGGGGTGCGGGCCAGGACCTGGCCCGTGCCGTCGACATGGCCCTGCACGATGTGGCCGCCGAGGCGGGAGCCGACCGCGGTGGGGCGCTCCAGGTTGACGCGGGAGCCGACGTCCAGGGCGCCGAGGGAGGAACGCTTGAGGGTCTCCGCCATGACGTCGGCGGTGAACTCTTCGCCCTCGTGCTCCACGACGGTCAGACAGACGCCGTTCACGGCGATGGAGTCGCCGTGCTGCGCGCCCTCGGTCACTACGGGGCCACGGAGCCGGAAACGGGACGCGTCGCCGAGGTTCTCGACGGCGGTGACCTCACCCAGCTCTTCGACGATTCCGGTGAACACTTCCCGGGTCCTCCTGCCTCAACGGGGCACGGACTCCGGGGCCTGTCGACGGACGACAGAATGAACGGACGACCACACCGAGGCCGACGCCGAAAAGGCCCCGCCCACGAGGGACGAGACCAGATACGGCGGCGCGCACACGTACATGCTCGCCCGCCGCGCACTGCCTCCCATCCGGACTTTAACCGTCGGTCCAGGAATTTCACCTGGTCAACCGGCCGCTGGAAGCGGACGGGTCGCGGACTGTAACCGCCGGTTCGGACTTTCACCGACCCCGGAGTGCGCTGCTTCTGGTACACGGCCAGTGTGCCACGCCCGATCGTGGTCCATACAGGGGAACCGTGTGGGGTGCCTCACAGCGCGTGCCGCTGGACTTCCCAGCCGGGCCGGCGTGTGCGCAACTGGCGCCCGGACCAGGACTCTTGACTCCGATTCACATCTCTTGACCCCACTGGTCTAGTCCTTTTAGGGTGCGGACGGACCCGGTGGCGGTGACGACGGCCCTTGCCCGTCGCCGGGCCCGCCCAATCCGGGCGTCCCCTGCGGGCATGCGGCGCGGGGGTCAGCGGTCCGGTGCCGCGAAGAGTTCGTCCTGGGCGCGCTCGCGAGCGGTGAGCAGGGCGCCGCGCAGGACGGCCGCGCCGCCGAGCGTGCCGGCGCGCACCTCGGTGGCCAGCGGGGACATGCCGCGGAGCCGCGCCTCGACCCGGGTGGCGAGTGCCGCTCCGCCGGCCGGGCCGATCTCGCCGCCGAGGACCACGCAGCCGGGGTCCAGGACGGCGACGACGGCGGCGACGCCTACGGCGATGCGGTCGGCGAGGGTGTCCAGGAAACGGGCGTGTGCCGGGGACGGCCGGTCGTCGTCCGCGGCGCCGTCGCGGCTGGTCGCGCAGTTCCCCGCGCCCCTATGGGGCGCGACCGGGGCGCCGCCCGCTGACAGGCCTACCGCCTCCTCGACCACACGGTCGGCGGACAGGCCCTCGGGCCCCACGCCGCACTCCCGCGCCAGCTCCTCGATCGCCGTCGCACCCACCAGGGAGTGGTAGCCCCCCGAGCAGTCCGTCGCCGTCGGCAGGCCCGTCGTGCCCGGCACCGGCAGGAAGCCGATCTCGCCCGTGCCGCCGGAGGCGCCCCGGCGCAGGCTGCCGTCGAGGACGACGGCGGCGCCGCAGCTGTTGCCCAGCCAGAGCAGGACGAAGGTGTCGCGGTCCCGGGCGGCGCCCTCCCGCTGTTCGGCGAGGGCGGCCAGGTTGGTCTCGTTCTCGACGCCGACCCGGGCCTGCGGGAACCGTTCCTGGAGGGCCGCGACGAGCCTGCGGTGCCAGACGGGCAGACCGGCCGAGTCGCGGAGCTCGCCGGTGGAGGGATCGACGAGCCCGGGCGCCCCGATGCCCACGGTGTGCAGCTGCCCCCCGTCCCCGGTCGCCCCCGCCTCCTTGGCCGCGCGCTCCACCAGCTCCACCGCCTGCTCGACGGCCGCCGCCTCCCCCTCCTCCGGGGCGACCGGCACCGACCCTTCCGCCAGCACCCGTCCCACCAGGTCGGCGACGAGCACCGAGACGCTCTCGGTGCGCACGTCGAGGGCGGCCAGGTACGCGCGGTCGGCGACGATGCCGTACAGCCGGGCGTTCGGGCCCCGGCGCTGCTCGCCCGACTCGCCGACCACCGTGATCAGGCCGGACGCAGTGAGCCGTTCGACGAGGTCGGCGACGGTCGGCCGGGACAGTCCGGTCAGCTGCTTCAACTGCCCCGCCGTCAGCGGGCCTTCCCGCTGGAGCAGGCTCAGCGCGAGCCGGTCGTTGATGGCCCGGGCGGTGCTCGGTGATGCGGGCATGACGGGCATCCTCCCAGATCCGATGGCCCAGGACGGCCACATACGACCCTATCTATCAGGCAGGGTCCCTGATAGTTTACTGCGGACAGCGAGGCCGGCGGGGCGGCACCCACCCGGGGAGGGGCAGGACCATGAAAGACGTGGGCAACGAGCAGCACGGGGTGAAGCGCGCGCGGTACGCCGTCGCGGCCGTGTTCACCGTGCACGGTGCCGTCACCGGCTCGTTCGCGACCCGGGTGCCGTGGGTCCAGGACCACGCCTCGCTCAGCGCCGGGCAGTTGGGCTTCGCGCTCGCCTTCACGGCGTTCGGCGCCTCGTGCTCGATGCCGCTGGCCGGGCGGATCAGCCACCGCTTCGGCAGCCGTACGGCGCTGCGCGGGCTGATCGCGATGTGGACGCTGTCGCTGGTCCTGCCGTCGCTCGCCACCAACCTGTACCTGCTGTGTCTGGCGATGTTCGTGTACGGCGCGAGCGCCGGCATGGCGGACGTGGTGATGAACGCACTCGGCGTGGAGATCGAGCGGGTGCTCGACCGGTCGATCATGTCGGGGCTGCACGGCATGTGGAGCGCGGGCACCCTGATCGGCTCGGCGGCGGGCACCCTCGCCGCGCATCTGGGCACGGACGCGCGCGTGCACTTCGCGCTGGCCTCGGTCGTTCTCACCGTGCTGGGCGTGCTGGCGGCCGGCTTCGTCCTGGACGTCAGGCCCGGCGAGGACGAGGAGCCGCCGCCGCGGTTCACGCTGCCGCCCCGGTCGGCGCTGCTCATCGGCACGGTGGGCTTCTGCGCGGTGTTCGCGGAGGGGGCGAGCCTGGACTGGTCGGCGGTGTTCCTGCGGGACCGGATGGACAGTTCGGCCGGGCTCGCGGCGGCCACCACCACCGGATTCATGCTGGCCATGGCGGTGGCCCGGATCAGCGGGGATGCGGTGGTGAACCGCTTCGGCGCGGTCCGTACCGTGCGCGCCGGGGGTGTGCTGGCCGCGTTCGGCGGGCTGCTGGTGGTCCTGGCCGGGCAGCCGGCGGTGGCGATGACCGGGTTCGCGCTGATGGGCCTCGGTATCGCGGTCGTCGTACCGCTCTGCTTCGCGGCGGCCGGGCACGCCGGGCCGAATCCGAGCCAGGCCATCGCGGGCGTGGCGACGATCACCTACACCTCGGGCCTGATCGCGCCGAGCCTGATCGGCGGCATCGCGCAGGCGACCAGTCTGGTGGTGTCGTTCTGCGTGGTCACGGCGCTGGCCCTGGGTCTTGTGGTGTTCGCGGGCGTGCTGCGCGCCGGGGCGCGGGGCGGTCGTGCGGAGGTCAGCCCCGAGGCCGCAGCAGTTCCCGGCCCGCGGTCCTGAACGGCTCGCTCCAGGGCGCGGGGCGCAGGGTGGCCGGGTCCAGGCGGACGAGCACCCGGGTGCCCCGCGCGTAGGTGGTCGCGCCGTCCGGCGAGCAGAAGCGGAAGCCGTAGGTCAGGCCGGTGCTGCCGAGCCGTTCCAGCCAGAGGTGGACGGCGTAGCCGCCCGACCTGGTGACCGGCGCCTCGTAGCTGATCAGCAGCTCCTTGACCACGTTGCAGGCGTCCCCGGCGGTGGCCCAGTCGCCGTCGAAGCGGATGCCGTGCTCCTGCCACAGCTCGGTCCAGGCGCGCTCGACCAGCAGCGGGTAGCGGGCGTTGTGCAGCATCCCGAGCGCGTCGAGGTCGTCGAAGTGGACGCTGACCGGCAGCAGCCGGCCGTAGGAGAGGGCGGGCGCGGGCAGGGCTTCGGCGGTCACGGGTGGGGCTCCTGAGCACTGGACGAAGCGGTGGGGACACTCCATCCTAAGCGGACGCTCAGGAGCCCCGGCCTGAGAGGGGCCGCTCAGCCCGCGATCGAGTCCAGCTGCTCGGCGGCCGGGCGCAGCGCCCAGAGGTCACCGCCCGGCGGCGCCTCCAGCCGCCGTACGGCCTGCCGGGCCGCCTTGTCGCCCGCGTCGGCCGCCGCGTGCACGACGTCGCTCGCCGCGTACCGGTGGAACTCCAGCTCGGGATAGGGCCAGGCGACCGCCCCGGTCGCGGCCGGCAGCAGGTAGTCCACGGCCTTGAACAGGCTCTGCCCGTCCGGGCCCCGGTAGCTCCACAGGTTGACGCCGACGTGCCGGCCGATGGCCGCGAGCCGGGTGTAGGCGACCAGGTCGAAGGTCGAGTAGTGCCAGCTCCTGGTGCGGGCCAGTTCCTGCGGCTGGCTGCCGTCCCCCGCGACCTGCGGGTCGATCCGCTTCGCCCGCGCGTCCAGCACGGTCTTCCTGGCCAGCGCCTTGTCGCCGGTCGCGTAGGCGAGGGCGGCGAGCTGCATGTCGTAGAAGGTGCCGTGGTTGTTGGCGGCGGCGCCCTCCTCCGTGCCGAAGGCGCTGTTCTTCAGCCAGTCGAGGAAGTCGGTGTTCCAGCTCCGCATCCCGGCCCGGTCGCCGGCGCTCCAGCCGGGGGCCCCGGTGCCGAGGATCGCCAGCGCGTCGACCACGCTCGTGTACGACTGGGAGAAGTCGATGATGCCGATGGCCCGGCCGTCGTACTTGCAGGGGATGAACTGGGCGTGGTTCAGGTTCGGGTTCATCCGGGTCGCCGGGTCGAGGAACCAGGTGCGCAGGACCTGCCCGGCCTTCTCGGCGTACTCCCGCCTGCCGGTGTAGTACCAGGCGAGGGAGAGGTCGTACGTCGAATCGAAGACCTTCTCGACGTCCTGCCGGTCGGTGCCGCTGTCGACCTCGGGATTGCGCTGTCCGTCGCGCTGGACGTAGGGGCAGCCCCAGGGGTTGCCGGCGGTGGGCGTGGTGGTGGGCCACCAGTAGGGGGCCTGGCTGAGGTAGTCGTGGACGTCGCCGCCCGGGGCGGGCTTGGGCTTGTCGACGACGGTCCAGGGGCCCTGGTCCAGCCAGGCGTCGGCGCGCGTGGTCAGGTCGCGCAGCGCGTTCCGCAACCGCGGGTCGCCGTCGCGCAGTTCGGCCTTGGTGTGCTGGAGCCGGGCGCCGTCGAGGACGGCGGTGTCCGGGGCCTTGGCCGCGGCGTGCGCGGAGGGGACGAGGACCGCTCCGAACGCCACCAGGGTCGTCAGCAGTACGGCCGCGCGGGATCTTCCACTCATCGAGTACTCCGATCAACCTGTAATCAGATATATGAACTCAATTCACGAGTAGGACCGTGCGAGCGTAGAACCGCGTGGTAGCCGTGACAATGGTTCGGACCGTATTCACGTACAAGGAAAGCGAAGCCCACCATGGATCTCGGCGTGCGCTGGAAACTGCACGGCGACGGACGCACGCCCGCGCCCGGCGCGGTGGTACGCCCCGACGAACGGCTCTCCTGGCCGCGGACGGTCGGGCTCGGCGCCCAGCACGTGGTCGCGATGTTCGGTGCGTCCTTCGTCGCCCCGGTGCTGATGGGTCTGAACCCGAATCTCGCGATCATGATGTCCGGCGTCGCGACCGTGATCTTCCTGCTGGCGACGCGCGGCCGGGTCCCCAGCTACCTGGGCTGTTCGCTGTCCTTCGTCGGGGTGGCCGCCGTCATCCGCGCCCAGGGCGGCACCAGCGCCACCGTGACCGGCGCAGTCTTCGTGGTCGGCGCCGCGCTCTTCCTGGTCGGACTGGCCGTCCAGCGCTTCGGCGCCCGGATCATCCACGCCGCGATGCCGCCGATCGTCACCGGCGCGGTCGTGATGCTGATCGGCTTCAACCTCGCGCCGGTCACCGCCTCCACCTACTGGCCGCAGGACCAGTGGACCGCCCTGCTGGTCATGGCGTTCACCGGTGTGGCCGTCGTCTGTCTGCGTGGTTTCTGGTCCCGCGTCGCGATCTTCCTCGGCCTGGTCTTCGGGTACGCCCTCTCCTGGGCCCTCGACCGGATCTTCGGCAGGATCCACTCCATGAGCCCGAGCGGCAAGGTCACCGACCACTGGCGCCTGGACCTCTCCGGCGTCGGCAGGGCCGACTGGATCGGGCTGCCGTCCTTCCACGGCCCGTCCTTCCAGTGGTCGGCGATCCTCGTCGCCCTGCCCGTCGTCATCGCCCTGGTCGCCGAGAACACCGGGCACGTCAAGGCGGTCGGCGAGATGACCGGCGACCCGCTCGACGACAAGCTGGGCACGGCGATCTCCGCCGACGGCGTCGCCTCGATGCTCTCCACCGCCGTGGGCGGCCCGCCCAACACCACCTACTCCGAGAACATCGGCGTGATGGCCGCGACCCGCGTCTACTCCACCGCCGCCTACTGGGCCGCAGCCGGCTTCGCGCTGCTCTTCGGTGTCTGCCCCAAGTTCGGCGCGATCGTGGCCGCGATCCCGGGCGGTGTCCTCGGCGGCATCACGGTCGTCCTCTACGGCATGATCGGCCTGCTCGGCGCCCAGATCTGGCTGCACGCCGGGGTCGACCTGCGCAATCCGCTGAACCTGGTCCCGGCGGCGGCCGGCATCATCATCGGGGTCGGCAACGTCAGCATGAAGTTCTCCGACACCTTCTCGCTCAGCGGGATCGCCCTCGGCACCCTGGTGGTCATCGTCGGCTACCACGTCCTGCGCGCCCTGGCCCCGGCCCACCTCAAGGGAGCCGAACCGCTCCTCGACGAGGGCACCAGCTCCTACGACGACACCCGGCCGTAGGCACGCGGTCCCGCCCCTCCCGCCGCGGCGGGTCCGTTCCCCCGTTCCGGCGAAGCACCCGGCCCGTCGGCACGCGGGCCGGGCCGGAGCTGGGACCCTTCCCCCATGGCGCAGTCGCCCCACCTCACCGCTCCGGTCGGCACCGTCGTCGCCCGGATGCGCGCCCTGGACACGGCCCTTCCCGAGCGGGACGGGATCGCGGTCTTCAACCGGGTCTACCTCGCCGTCACCGAGGAGGTCGAACGGCGCCTGGACGCGGGACGGTTCGCGAACCCCGGGGCCGCGGCCACCCTCGACGTGCGGTTCGCCGAGCGCTACCTGACCGCCGTGGACACGGAGGAGGCGGGCCGCCGACCCCCCGCCTGCTGGCGGCCGTTGTTCCGGTTCCGGCGCCATCCCGGGATCCGCCCGATGCAGTTCGCCCTGGCCGGCATCAACGCGCACATCGGCCACGACCTGGCGCTGGCCGTGGTCGACGCCTGCCACACGCTGCGCTGCGAACCGGCCGACCTGGAGGACGAGTTCGACCGCGTGGGCGACCTGCTCGTCTCGCTGGAGGAACGCATCCGCGAGGACCTGATGCCGGGGCCCGACCTGCTCCAGATCGCCGACCCGCTGACCCATCTGCTCGGCTCCTGGAGCCTGGAACGGGCCCGGGACGCGACCTGGGCGGCGGCACGGGCGCTGTGGGCGCTGCGCGGATTCGGGGATCTGGCCGAGGAGTTCACCGAGCGGCTGGACGCGGCCGTGGGCCTGGCGGGCCGGATGCTGCTCACCCCGCTGCGCGACTGAGATGGCCGGTTCCGACCGGCCCTGAGCCCTCCGCGGAATCCCCCGGCCTCCGCCTTACGTTGACGGCAGGCACTCGACTGCAAAGGAGCACCGGCATGACCACCCGGCTCGGCTTCGGCCTTCCCCAGATGCGGCAGTACTCCCCCGGCACCGACGTTCCCGACGTGGCACGCGCCGCCGAACAGATCGGCTACGACAGCCTGTGGGTCTTCGAACGGGCCCTGTTCCCGGAGCCCGCGACCCAGGGCCTCTACAACGTCCCGGGCCTCCCCTGGCCCGACGAGTACCGGAGCGTGGCCGAGCCCCTGGTCACGCTGGCCCTGGCCGCCGCGGCCACCGAGCGGGTGCGGCTGGGCAGCAGTGTCCTGGTGGCACCGCTGCACAGCCCCTTCCAACTGGCCAGGTCCCTGGCCACGCTGGACGCGGCGAGCGGCGGCCGGGTGCTGGCGGGGTTCGGCACGGGCTGGTCCCTCGACGAGTACGCGGCGGCCGGAATCCGGCCGTTCGAGGAGCGCGGCAAGGTGCTCGACGAACTCATCGAGGTCTGCCGGGCGGTGTGGGGTCCGGACCCGGTGCGTTACGACGGCGAACTCACGAAGATCGCCTCCGCCGTGGTCGGCCCCAAGCCGGCCCGGCCGATCCCGATCCTGCTGGCGGCGTCCAACAAGAGGGCCCTGACCCGGCTGGTCGACCGCGCCGACGGGTGGCTGCCGGTGGGCATGGGCGCCGAGCAGCTCGCGGCGCAGTGGCAGGGCGTACAGGACCTGGCCGCCGAACGCGGCCGGACGGAACCGCTCCAGACGGTCCTGCGGATCAACGCCACGTACACGCCGAAGGCCTACGACGGCTCCGACCGGCAGCCCTTCCAGGGCAGCGTCGACCAGATCGTCGAGGACCTCGTGGCGCACGCGGCGGTCGGCCTGGAGGAGATCCTGATCGACCTGGAGGCCACGCCGCGCGACGCCCAGGAGCTCAAGGACGTCGGCGCCGAGGTGTACGAGAAGGCGCGGGCCGCCGGGATCTGAGCGGCCCGCCCTGTCGTCGGCCGTCCGCGGCGCCGTCGTGGCCGGTCGCGCAGTTCGTCGCGCCCCTTCGGGGCACGAGTGTCAGTCCTCGGGGAGCTCGACCGGTGCGATCTCGTCGTAGACGTCGCCGGGGCCGGGGTTGGCCGTGTCGGTCGCTCCGCCGAAGTGGTGCATGACGCCCCAGACCGCGTTCAGCGCGGTCTGGACGGCGCCCTCGGCCCAGCCCGCCGTCCAGGAGATGTCGTCGCCCGCGAGGAAGATGCCCCGCTTGTCCGCGGGCAGCCGGTCCTGCATGAAGTGGGTGAACAGGCGCCGCTGGTAGCGGTAGTGGCCGGGCAGGTTGGCCTTGAACGCGCCCATGAAGTACGGCTCGTTCTCCCAGGACACGGTCACCGGGTTGCCGATGATGTGCTTCCGGATGTCGACCTTCGGGTAGATCTCGCCGAGCGACTTCAGCATGACCTCCATCCGCTCGTGCGCGGACAGCGGCAGCCACTTCAGGCTGTCGTCGCACCAGGTGTAGGAGAGGCAGATGACGGCGGGCCGGTCGGGGCCGTCGTCGAGGAGGTAGGTGCCGCGGGTCATGCGGTCGGTGAGGGTCATCGACATGACGTCCCGGCCCGTGGTCTCGTCCTTGTCCAGCCAGAACGGCCGGTCGACGGGGACGAACAGCTTCGAGGACTCCATGTAGTGGGTGCGCTCGATCGCGGTCCAGTGGTCGATCGGGAAGAGCGAGTCGTCGCAGGCGATCTTGGAGAGCAGCATCCAGGACTGGGCGGTGAAGATCGCCGCCTGGTAGGTGCGGATGTCGCCGTTCGCGTCCGTCACCGTGATCCGGTTGCCGGTAGTGCGGTGCAGCCGGGTCACGGCAGGCCTCGGCACGCCGTTCTCGTGCAGGGTCGCGAGCGACGTCCCGTACGCCCAGTGCACGATCTTCTCCGGCTCGCGCTCCCAGAGCCTGAGCGGCAGTTGCTGGGAGCCGCCGACGATGCCGCGGTGGTGGTCGTCGGCCTCGGTGTAGACGACCCGCAGGATCTCCAGGATGGAGTTGGGGAAGTCGGTGTCCCAGCCGCCGGTCCCGAAGCCGACCTGGCCGAAGATCTCACGGTGCCGGAAGGACTTGAAGGCCTCGGATTCGCAGAGGAAGCCGTAGAAGGTCTGGTTGTCGAGCTTCTCGACCAGCTTCGCCCAGATCTCGCGGATGCGCGGCACGTCCCGCTCGCGCATCGCGCGGTTCATGTCGGAGAAGTCGGCGCCTTCGTCGAGGCACTTGTTCCAGGCGGCGGCGACGTCCCGGTAGACCTGCGGGAGGTCGCCGGCCGTCTCGGCGTAGTGCGACTCGCCCTTGAGGTCGACGACGGTCGAAGGGGTCGCCTCCGCGAGGGGGTTGGGGAAGGGCCGGGTCTCCAGGTCCACCAGGTCGATGTAGTGCTGGAGGGCGGTGGAGGAGGGCGGGAAGCGCATCGCGCCCATCTCGGCGGTCAGCGAGGGGTCGCAGCCCTCGAAGCCGACGGTCCGCAGCCGGCCGCCGATCTTGTCGGCCTCGTAGACGACCGGCTTCAGGCCCATCTTCATCAGCTCGTAGGCGGCCACGATGCCGGACAGGCCGCCGCCGATGACGGCGACCTCGGTGCCGTGCTCGGTCGCCGGGACCTGGCCGAGGCCCGCCGGGTGGGCGAGGAAGTCGTCGTAGGCGTAGGGGAAGTCCGGGCCGAACATGGTGATCGGCGGCTGCTGCTCGTCGGCGTGCTCGACGGCGTTGGGCACCGTGGACGTCATGGGGTACGGACTCCTTGCGAAACGCGAAAAGGGTGAAGAGGAGCGGGCGAGGTCAGGCCAGGGACCCGTAGAGGCCGGGGCGGCGGTCCTCGAGGTACGGGTTGGCCGCGCGGGAGGCGGCGAGCAGGGCGGGGTCGAGGTCGGCGAGGACGAGTTCCTCGACGCGGCCGGCGCGGGCGCGGGCGACCCCGTCGGGTCCGGCCAGGGCGGAGAGCCCGAAGAACTCGAACTCGCCTTCCTGGCCCACGCGGTTGGCGTAGGCGACGTACATCTGGTTCTCCCAGGCCCGCACCGGGACCATGGACTCGGCGACGATCTCGAACGGGTGCATGTTCGCCGTCGGGACCAGCAGCAGGTCGGTGCCGGCCAGGGCGTGGGCGCGGACCAGCTCGGGGAACTCCACGTCGTAGCAGATCATGATCCCGACGGTGAGGCCGTTCAGCCGCGCCTGGACGACCGGCTGGTCGCCCGGGGTGAAGTGGTCCCGCTCGAAGCCGCCGAAGAGGTGGGACTTGCGGTAGTTCGCGAGCCGGGTGCCGTCGGCGGAGATCAGCTGGGCGGAGTTGTGGACACGTTCGCCGTCGCGCTCCGGGTAGCCGTAGGTGATCGCGAGGCCGTGCCGGTGGGCCAGCTCGGCGATCGAGTCCGCGCTGTCGCCGTCGGCGGGCTCGGCGAGGCGGGCGATGTCGTCGCCGATCGCGTAACCGGTGAGGAACATCTCCGGGGCGACGAGCAGCGCGGCGCCCGCGGCGGCGGCCCGGCCGGCGGCCTCGTCGAGCACCTTGAGGTTCTCGACGGTGGAGCCGGGTCGGCCGGAGCTCTGGAGCAGGGCGGTGCGCATGCGGGTCCTCACCGGGTACGGAAGGAGGTCTGGGGGTCAGTTAGACCGTACGGTCGGCGGGCCGGACCGGACAAGGCGGAGCCGTTGCGCGTGGCCGCGCGGTTCGTTGCGTGGGACGGGGCTCCGGTGGCGATTCGTTGCGCGGGGTCACAGCTCCCGCAGCCGCTCCACGATCACCTTCAGCAGCTCGGGGGCGGCGGCGGGCCCCGTCGGCTCCACCCGGCGCGGCTCCCCGATGCCGACCAGACCGGCCTCGGCGAGGTCGGCGAGCAGCACGCGTACGACGGTGAGCGGCAGGTCCGCGTCCGCGGCGAGCTCGACGACGGGGCGGGCCCCGCGGCGCACCAGGGCGAGCAGCGCGGCGCGGGCGTGGTCGACCTCGGGCCGGCCCGCGTCCGCGCCCAGGTCCACGGCCGTGACCTGGGACAACAGGTCGATGGTGTGCTTGCCGGAGGGCTCGGTACGGCCCCGGGTCACGGTGTAGGGGCGGACCAGGGAGCCGGTCTCGTCCTCGTACCAGTGCTCGTCGCTCACCGGACGGTCAGGGGGCCGAACGGGCGGCGGCGTCGAGGTGCCGGCCGAGGCGGCGGACGAGCAGGGCCATCTCGTGGGCGAGCTGGCCGACGTCGGTCCGGACGTCGCTGAGCACGGCGAGGCGGCTGCCGTGCCCGGCCGGGGTGACGAAGAGGTAGGCGTCGTCGAGCATCACCATGGTCTGCCGCACCTCCCCGGCGCCGAACCGGTCCCCCGCGGAGCGGGCCAGGCTGTGGAAGCCGGAGCAGACGGCCGCGAGGTGCTCGATGTCCCGCCGCCTCATCCCCTCGGAGTGGCTGAGCGGCAGTCCGTCGGCGGTGAGCAGCACGGCCTGCCGGACGTGGTCGGTCCGGGCCACGAGGTCGTCGAGCAGCCAGCCGAGGTCGCTGCCGGGCCGGGCACCGAGGGCGGGGGCGGCACCGACGGCGGGGGCGGCACCGGAGTCCGGGCCGGCCGGGGTGCCGGGCGGCTGGGGCTGGTCGTCACTGGTCATCGTCGGCACGGGTCCCTTCCTCGGTGTGGTTCGGCTCCTCGGGGCCGGTCGGCAGTCCTCTGCGGCCCCGGTCCAGGCCGCGCTGGAAGGCTCCGAAGACCGCCCGCATCTCGTCGGCGTCCAGGTCACGGGCCTCGCCGGGGGGCTGCTCCGTGCGCAGCCCGGGGGCGAGGGAGGCCTGGCGGGTGCGGGTGGGCAGGGCCGGGGGCGGCGGCAGGTCGGTGCCGGGTGCGGAGGTCACGGACCGGCCCGGCCCGGACGGCGACAGCACACCGACCGCCGACACGGGCCGGTGCCCGGGCTCCTGCGCCGGTGCGGACCGGTGCCCGTGTTCCCCCGCCGACACCGGCCGCTGTCGGCCGCCCTCCGGCGCCACCTCGGCCAGCACCGCCCCCGGCAGCAGCACCACCGCCGTCGTGCCCCCGTACGGCGACTCGCGCAGGGTCACCTCGATGCCGTGCCGGGCGGCCAGGCGGCCCACGACGTAGAGGCCGAGCCGTTCGTGGCGGGTGGGGTCGAAGGCGTCGGGGTCGGTGAGGGTGCGCCGGGCCTCGGAGAGCTGGTCCGCGTCGAGGCCGAGGCCTCGGTCGTCGATCTCCAGGGTGAAGCCGTGGCCGACCCGGCCGGTGCGCAGGGTCACCTGGGTGTGCGGCGGCGAGAACACGGTGGCGTTCTCCAGGAGTTCGGCGAGCAGGTGCACGACGTCGGCGACGGCGTCCGCGGCCACGCCCACCTCGGGCATCGGCGGCACCACGACCCGCGGGTAGTCCTCGATCTCGCCGACCGCCGAGGACACCACGTCGGCGACCGGCACGGGCCGCCGCCAGCGCCGCCCGGGGGTCGCGCCGGAGAGGATGATCAGGCTCTCCGCGTGCCGGCGCATCCGGGTGGTGAGGTGGTCGATGCGGAACAGCTCGCCCAGGACGGCCGGGTCGTCGGTGCGCCGTTCCAGTGTGTCGACGAGTTTCAGCTGGCGGTGGACGAGCGCCTGGTTGCGGCGGGCGATGTTGAGGAGGACCGCGAACAGGCCCCGCCGCAGGGTGGCCTGCTTGATCGCGGCCTCGACGGCGGCCAGCCGGGCCCGGTTGAACGAGCGGCCGACGTCCCCGATCTCGTCGTCGCCGGCCTCCCCGGCGGCCAGCGGCGGTGCCTCGGTGACCGCGTCCACGTCCTCACCTGCGCTCAACCGCTCCATGAGGGCGGGCAGTTGGCGTGCGGTCAGCAGGTCGGCCGCGTCCCGCAGGAGCTCCAGGCGGCGCGAGATGCGGCGCGCACCGCGCACCGCGAACCACAGCGACAGGCCCACCGCCGCGAGCCCGGCCGCGCCGACGACGGCCGCCTTGGCCAACTCCCGGTAGGCGAAGGCGCGTCCGCGGGCACCGGAGTTCTCGGCGGAGTGCGTGCACAGCAACATGTACTGCTTGACGGCCCGGTCGGTGGTCGACCGCCAGGTGCCCGCGGCGACGGCCGCACCGGCCCGGTCCGGGCCCGCCCGCAGCAGCGCGTCCTCGCCGCTCACCAGCGAGCGGTACAGCGCGCCGCGCTGGAACGTCTCGAACAGGGCCCGCGAGTCCGACGGCAGGTCGGGAACGTAGGTCCGCTGGAAGACCCGCCGGTCCTCGATGGTCGCGGTGAGGGTGCCGTACTGCGCGCCGGTGAGCCGTCCGGCGGCCCGCGCCCCGGCGACCAGCGCGTCCTCGCGGGAGACGAACTCCCTCACCCGCACCAGCTCGACGACGACCTGGGACTCCCGGGCCAGCTGTCCGGCCTGGAGGGCGGTGAGGGCGGACTCGACGTCGAAGCCGGGCTCCACCAGGGCGCTGTAGCCGGCGACGGCGCGGTCCCAGGAGATCTTCCGGGACAGCACCTGGCCGCGCAGCTTCTCCAGCCCGCCGGTGGCAGTGACCATCGCGTCGAGCGCCTCCCGCTGCCGGTCGCTGAGGCGCCCGCGGTCGCCGTCCCGGACCGCGTCCCGCATCGCGGCCACGGCCCGGTCGGTGCGCCGCTGCTGGGCGAGCAGGCCGGCGGCGGCCTCCGTGTCCAGGCGGGCGCCCAGGTAGGCCGCCGACAGCCGCCGTTCGATCTGGATCTGCCCGACGGCGGTGTCCACGGGGGTGCCGAAGTCGTCGTACACCCCCTGGAGCCGGATCAGCGCGCGTAGTTCGCCGGTGACGGACACCATGGCGAAGCTCCACAGGGCCGTCAGCGCGACGACCGGGGCGAGCGCGAGCGCCACGATCCGGGTGCGGACGGTGGTGGGTCGGCCGGGCCAGCGCATGGGTTACCTACCGGTGTTACCAGTGAGTAGGGGGGAGGCCCGCACAACCTACGGGATCGCCACCCCCGCCGCAATGGTTGCCGCGGGTAACCCCCGGTTAAGGCTCGACGGCGAACGTGGTGACGACGGCCGCGTGGTCGGACGGCCAGTCGTTGCCCGCCACCCCGGGCCAGGGCGCCGGGGTGCCGGTGACCCGGGTCCGGGAGTCGAGCACGCGCAGCCCCCTGTGCAGCACGTAGTCGATCCGGTCCTGGGGTTCGGGCCGCCCGCTGCCGTCCTCGTGGACGGGGTGGATCGGCGACCAGGTGTGGCCGGGCGCGGCGGCCGGGTCCGGGTGCGCCTCGCGGTAGGAGTCGCGGAACCCGGCCGCCTCCGCGGCCTTCGTCACCGGCCAGCCGACCGCCGGCCAGTCCAGGTGGGACGGGCAGTTGAAGTCCCCGACCAGCACCACGGGCACGTCGGTGTCCCCGATCCGCCGCAGTGCCTCCCTCATCTGCCCGAGCCGTACGCCCTCGTGGGCGATCAGCTCGTCCGCGCCGAGCCCGTCGAAGTGGAACTCGTAGGGCCCGTACGGCGTGTAGTGCAGGTGCGCGGTCCAGATCTCGACCTCACGGCCGGGGCGGACGGCGATCCGCACCCCGGCGGCGCCGTAGAAGCCGACGTCCGGGTCGCCGAGACGGGCGGTGATCGGGTACCGGCTGATGATCCCGAGGTTCTCGCCCGCGGTGTGGTGGTGCCAGCCGAGGGCCTCGGCGAGTTCCCGGGCGCCGGTCCCCGCGGTCTCCTGGAGGCCGACGACGTCCGCGCCCGCGTCCAGGACCGCCTTGACCTGCTTGGCCCGGTGGTCGTCGACCGGGCTGCCGCCGAGCCACAGGTTCCAGGACATCACCCGCAGTTCCGGTACGGCCATCTCGCTCAGCTCCTTCGGGGTGACCCCGACCAGCGTGTCACGGACGGTCCGGCCGGGCGCGCCGCCGATCGGCGCGAGCGAGGGCACGGCCAGGACGGCACAGCCGGCGGCCTCGGCGGAGGCGACCCCGGTCTCGGTGTCCTCCACGGCGACGCAGGCGGCCGGGTCGACGCCGAGGGCGTGGCAGGCGGCCAGGTACGGGTCGGGGGCGGGCTTGGTGCGGCCCGTGTCGTCGGCGGTGACGGAGACGGCGAACCGGCCGGGGCCGAGGGCGTCCAGGACGAGGTCGGCGACCGCGCGTGGGGACGCGGTGACCAGGGCGGTGGGGACGCCGGCCGCGGCCAGCGCGTCCAGCAGGTCGAGGGCGCCGGGGCGGGGCACGATGCCGGTGCGGACGCGGTCCGCGAACTCCCGGTGCAGTCCGGCCGCGAGCTCCGCGGCCGGCCGGCCGGTCCCGGCGGCGAGCCAGCCGGCGGTGTGCTCCACCGGCCGGCCGAGCACCTCCGGCTCGTCGGCCTCGGTGAGCGGCCGCCCGGCGACCTGTTCCACCGCCTCCCACCACAGTCGCTCGGTGTCGACGAGCGTGCCGTCCATGTCGAACAGGACAGCCTGGAGGGGGAGCCGTGGGTGGGGGGTCACGTTGTTGTCATTCCTCACGTGGGGGGGGGACTTCGGGAAGCGTTACTTCTGGACGCGTGGCGCCACGAGCACGGGCCGCTCGGGCAGCGACACGGTCACGGCGGATCCGGCGCCCAGCTCGGCGGCGTCGTGGGCGGGCAGGTCGGCCTTGGCCTCGGTGCCGTCGGCGAGCCGTACGGTGACCCGGACGACCGCGCCCAGGAAGGCGGTGGCGACGACGGTGGCCGTACCGGCGCCGTCCCCGCGCACCTGGACCGCCTCGGGCCGCACGAGCACGTCGGCCTCGCCCGCGGCCGGCGCCTGTCCGTCGACCGGCAGCCGCTGTCCGAGCACCTCGACGGTGCCGTCCTTGACCGTCCCCGGGATCCGGCTCATCGTGCCGACGAACTCGGCGACGAAGGCGGTGGCCGGACGGCCGTACAACTCGGCGGGTTCGGCGCACTGTTCGAGCTGCCCGGCGCGCATCACGGCGACCCGGTCGGCGATGGACAGCGCCTCCTCCTGATCGTGCGTCACGAAGAGGGTGGTGATGCCGAGTTCCTGCTGGAGCCGGCGGATCTCCTCGCGGAGCGACAGCCGGACCTTGGCGTCGAGGGCCGACAGCGGCTCGTCGAGGAGGAGCACGCGGGGCCGCAGGGCGAGCGCGCGGGCGAGGGCGATGCGCTGCTGCTGGCCGCCGGAGAGCTGGTGCGGGAACCGCTCCCCCTTGTCGCCGAGCCCGACCAGGTCAAGCAACTCGGCGGCGCGGGCGCGCCGTTCGCTCGTGCGCACCTTGCGCATGCGCAGCCCGAAGGCCACGTTGTCGACGGCGTTCAGGTGCGGGAAGAGGCTGTACGACTGGAAGACCATCCCGGCGTCTCGGCGGTGGGCCGGGACATGGGTGACGTCCTCGCCGTCCACCAGGACGGCGCCGGAGTCGGGGTGTTCGAAGCCGGCGAGCATGCGCAGCGCGGTGGTCTTGCCGCAGCCGGACGGGCCGAGCAGGGCCAGGAACTCCCCCGGCCGCACGGTCAGGTCGAGTCCGTCGAGGGCGACGGTGGCGCCGAACTCGCGCCGCAGCGACCGGAATTCGACGGTCGCGGCCTTCTCAAGGGTGGCGGTGGTCATGGTGTGTCATCCCCGGGAGGAAGCGGTTCGGTCACGTCCGCCGGCACCGGCGAGCGCGAGGAGCAGGGCCCAGGTCACCAGGAGACTGAGCACGGAGACGGCGACGGACATCTGGGCCTGGGAGCCGCCGACGTTGTAGATCCACACGGCGAAGGGCTGGTAGCCCAGCAGCCGGGCGACGGTGAACTCACCGAGCACCAGCGCCAGGGTGAGGAAGGACGCGTTGAGCAGCGCCCCGCGCAGATTGGGCAGGACGGCCCGGACCAGGGCCTGCGGCCACGAGGCGCCGCAGCTGCGGGCGGCCTCGACGAGGGTGCGCACGTCGATCGCGCGCAGTCCGGCGTCCAGCGCGCGGTAGACGAAGGGCAGTGCCATCACGACGTAGGCGAGGACGAGCACGACCGGGAAGGTCGGGTTCTGGACGGCGACGAACGTCTCGAACAGCGGGGTCCGGGACAAATAGTCGGGGCCCCACTTCAGCACGGTCACGATGCCGGCGACGAACGCGATCGGCGGCACCACCAGCGGCAGCGAGCAGACGATCTCGACCACGGGCCGCAGCTTGGGCGCGCTGAGCCGCAGGGCGACCACGGCCGGCACCATCAGCAGCAGCACGACGGCGATGGTGGCGACGGCCAGCTCCAGCGAGAGCAGCAGGCTGGAGGTGAACCCGTCGGCGGACAGGATCTGGGTGTAGGCGTCGAAGGTGACGCCCTGGCCGGGCACGTCGACCGTGAAGAGGACGGAGGCGCCCAGCGGGACCAGGAAGTAGAGGGCGGCGAGGCCGAGGACGGCCCAGCGCCAGGGGGTCAGGCGTCGAGCCATCGGGCGCTCCGTCGTTGCAGGGGCAGGTACACGGCCATCACCAGGCCGGCCACCAGCACCATGTCCAGGCTCAGGGCGAGGGCCACGTTCTCCTGGCCGACCAGGACGTTGCCGGAGAGGGCGTCGGCGATCTGGAGGGTGACCAGCGGGACCGCGCTGCCGACCATCGCGGCGGCGGTGGCGTAGGCGGCGAAGGCGCTGCCGAAGAGCAGCACGAGCCCGCCGAGCAGCGAGGGCGCGAGCACGGGCAGGGCCACGAACCGCCAGTACTGCACGCCGGTGGCGCCGTTGTTGAGCGCGGCCTCGCGCCACTGGGTGCGCAGTCCGTCCAGGGCCGGGGTGATGGTGAGGACCATCAGCGGGATCAGGAAGTACAGGTAGACGAGGACCAGGCCCCAGAAGCTGTACAGGTCCCAGCCGTGGTCCGTGAGGTGCAGGTGCACGGTGAGCACACCGGCGTTGCCGAGGGTCGCCACGAACGCGAACGCCAGCGGCACGCCGCCGAAGTTGGCGAGCACGCCGGATGCGGTGAGCACGGCCTCGCGCAGCGCCCGGGAGCGCGAGCTGACCACGGCCTGCGCGAGCGGCAGCCCGAGGACGGCGGCGATGAGGGCGGAGAGCGCGGACAGCTTCACGCTGCCCACGAGGGCGGTGAGGTACGGCCCCTGCAGCGAGTCGCCGAGGTTGCTCGCCGTGTACGAACTCACGCCGCTGGCCGGGTCCTTGACCGTGAAGGCGCCGTTCAGCATGGCGACGGCCGGCAGCCCGAAGGCGACGGCCGTGAAGGCGAGGAGCGGGACGACGGCGAGCCAGCCGGGGGCGCGGCGCCGCCGCTTCTGGGAAGCGGCGGACGCCACGTCGGCCCGCGTGAGCGTGGCCGTCATCCGGAGACGGCCTTCGACCAGCCGGTCGAGAGGACGGTCTTGGCCTTGTCCTGCTGGGCCTCGGTCGGGAAGGTGGGCGTGCCGGTGACCGCGGGGAGCTTGGCGGCGGCGGTCTTGTCCAGCGTGCCGGCCTTCTCCATCGAGGACATCAGGACCGGGCGCGCGTACCCCTTGAGCCACAGGTTCTGGCCCTCGGTGCTGTACAGGTACTCCTGCCACAGGCGGGCGGCGGCCGGGTGCGGGGCGTCCTTGTTGATGGCCTGGGAGTAGAACTGCGCGTACTGGCCGTCGGTCGGGATGCTGACCTTCCAGTCGACGCCCTTGGACTTGAACTCGTCGGCGTAACCGGCGTTCAGGTAGTCCCAGTCGATGGAGATGGGCGTCTCGCCCTTCTCGACGGTGGCCGGGGTGGACTCGACCGGCGTGTAGTTGCCGTTCTTCTTCAGCTTGGCGAAGAAGTCGAGACCGGGCTGGATGTCGTCGAAGGAGCCCTTGTTGGCGAGCGCCGCCGCGTACACGCCGCCGAAGGCCGAACCGGACTTGGTCGGGTTGCCGTTGAGGGCGACCTGGCCCTTGTACTGCGGCTTGAGCAGGTCGGCGAAGGTGGTCGGGCAGGTCTTGACCCGCTTCGCGTCGCAGCCGATGGAGATGTAGCCGCCGTAGTCGTTGTACCAGCGGGCCTGCGGGTCCTTCTGCCCGGTGGCGATGTCGTCGTACGAGGTCACCTTGTACGGCGCGAGCAGCCCCTGCTGGGCGGCGCTCAGCGCGAACGAGGAGCCGAGGTCGAGCACGTCCGGCGCCCGGTCCTGGCCCTTGCGCGAGGTCACGGCGTTGATCTCGTCCTGGCTCGAGCCGTCGGGGCTCTCGTCCTCGATCTTGATGCCGTACTTCTTCTTGAAGCCGTCGATGATGGCGCCGTAGTTCGCCCAGTCGCGGGGCACCGCGATGATGTGCAGCGTGCCCTCCTTCTTGGCGGCGGCGACCAGCTTGTCCATGCCGCCGAGGTCGGCGGCGGAGGTGGCGGTGGCGGCGTTCTTGCCGTCGGAGGTGGTGGACGCGGCGTTGTCGGGGGCGGCGCCGCAGGCGCTGAGGGCAAGCGCGGCTACGGCGGCGAGGGAGCCGCCGAGGAGGGCGGTTCTCGGCAGGGACACGGTCACGGTCTCTCCAGGGAGTACGCACGAGGGTGGGTGGCGCTGTGGGCGGCGCCGGGCGAACTTGTCTGAACAAGTTGACCCTAGTACGCCCGGTGCGAGTGTCCTGTTCATGAACGACGACGGAACACCAGCCCCTGATTCCCTGCACAGTCATGGCTGACACGAATCACCTGGGAACGTCGATTACCCTGGTCACGCTGTGCACAGCGGCCTACTCAGAGGGGAAGCATGACGGCGCGACACGAGGAGATCGCCGACGAGCTGCGGCGCGCCATCGACCGCGAGGAGTACACCGTCGGCAGTCGGCTGCCCTCGGAGACGGAGCTCGCCGCCGAGTACGGGGTCTCCCGCGGCACGGTCCGCCAGGCGGTCGCCGCGCTCACCGCCGAGGGGCTGATCGGCTCCCGCCAGGGCGCCCGCCGGGTGGTCCTGGCCAGCCGCCGCAGCCAGAGCTTCGCGGAGCTGCGCAGCTTCGCGCAGTGGGCGAGGGCGATGGGCCGCGAGGCGACGGGACACGTGGTGTCCCAGGAGTACCGGCCGGCCACGCAGGAGGACGCCGTACGCCTTCAACTGGCCGTCGGTACGCCCGTGTTGCATGTGCTGCGGGTCCGCGGGCTGGACGGCGAGCCGGTGTTGCTGGAGCGCACGGTCTACGCGGACTGGATCTCCCCGGCGGTCGAGGCGATAGAGCCGGAATGCCCGTCGGTCACACAACGCCTGTACGAGGACAAGGGGTTGGTCTTCGCGTACGGCGAGCACGTCATCGACGCGGTGGCGGCGGGGGCCCAGGACGCCGAACTGCTCGGCATCCGCCGCACGAGCCCGCTGCTGCGGGTGCGGCGCGTGACGACCACGCGGGAGGGGCGGCCGGTGGAGTGGTCCGACGACCGCTACCGGTCGGACGCGGTGAGCTTCAGTGTGCACAACTCCATCGGGAACAACGCGTTGGCGAGAAAAACCGCGGAGTAGGGGGTGGGGGGTGCGGTCGTGCGCCGGGTGCGGGTGGTTCGTGGCTGGTCGCGCAGTTCCCCGCGCCGCTGGGTCGGCGGTGGAACCGCGCCCTGAAGGGGCGCGGGGAACTGCGCGAACAACCCCCACCGGCCCGCACCCGGCGCACGACCGCACCCCCCGAGCCCTCCGCCGCTCTCACCCCGGCGCCCCCGAGGAGAACCTCCTCAGGAGCGGCGACAGCACCAGCACCGACTTGGTGCGCTCCACGAACGGCTCCCCCGCGATCCGCTCCAGCACCCTCTCGAAGTGCCGCATGTCGGAGGCGAAGACCTGCACGACCGCGTCGGCCTCACCGGTGACCGTCGACGCGGCCACCACCTCCTGGTAGCGCTCCAGGCCCCGCTGGATGGTCTCCGGGGACGTGTTGCGCCGGCAGTAGATCTCCACGAACCCCTCGGTCTCCCAGCCGAGGGCCGCCGGGTCGACCCGCACGGTGAATCCGGTGATCGCTCCGGTGGCGCGCAACCGGTCCACCCGCCGTTTGACGGCGGGCGCGGACAGGCCGACCAGTTGCCCGATGTCCGCGTAGGAGCGGCGGGCGTCCTCGGCGAGGGCGTGCACGATGCGTTCGTCGAGATCGTTCAGCAAGGGGTCGTTCAGCTTTCAGGTGGTGCAGGACGGGACCGGCGACAGCCGTACACGAAGTAGAACACGGACCCGAACCCGGGACCGGCGCCCGGCGGGACGCGCCTAGCTCCAGCTCGCGTGCAGCGGCTTGCCCTCCGCGTACCCGGCCGCGCTCTGGATGCCGACGATCGCCTTCTCGGCGAACTCCTCCAGCGACCCCGCACCGGCGTACGTGCAGGACGAGCGGACGCCCGCGATGATCGAGTCGATCAGGTCCTCCACCCCCGGCCGGGCCGGGTCGAGGAACATCCGGGACGTGGAGATGCCCTCCTCGAAGAGCGCCTTGCGCGCCCGGTCGTAGGCCGACTCCTCGGACGTGCGGTTGCGCACCGCCCGCGCGGAGGCCATGCCGAACGACTCCTTGTACAGCTGCCCGTCGGCGTCCTGCTGGAGGTCGCCCGGGGACTCGTAGGTGCCCGCGAACCAGGAGCCGACCATCACGTTGGACGCACCCGCGGCCAGCGCCATGGCGACGTCACGCGGGTGCCGCACACCGCCGTCGGCCCACACGTGCTTGCCGTGCTTGCGTGCCTCGGCGGCGCACTCCAGGACCGCCGAGAACTGCGGCCGGCCGACGCCGGTCATCATCCGGGTGGTGCACATGGCGCCGGGGCCCACGCCGACCTTGATGATGTCCGCGCCCGCGTCGACGAGGTCCTTGACGCCCTCGGCGGAGACGATGTTGCCGGCCGCGATCGGGACCTGCGGGTCGAGGCCGCGGACCAGCCTGATCGCGTTGATCATCGACTCCTGGTGGCCGTGCGCGGTGTCGATGACGAGCGTGTCGACGCCCGCGTCGAGCAGTTGCTTGGCCTTGTCCGCGAAGTCGCCGTTGATGCCGACGGCGGCGGCGACGCGCAGCCGGCCGTGCGCGTCGGTCGCCGGGGTGTACAGCGTGGCGCGCAGGGCGCCCTTGCGGGTGAGGATGCCGGCCAGCTTGCCGTCCCGGTCGACCGCCGGGGCGTAGCGGCGGTTGGCGCCGTCCAGCTTGTTGAACGCCTCGCGGGGGTCGATGTCCGCGTCGAGGAGCAGCAGGTCGCGGGACATGACCTCGGCGAGCTGGGTGAACCGGTCGACGCCGGTGAGGTCCCGGTCGGTGACGACACCGACGGGGCGGCCGTCCTCGTCGACGACGACACCGGCGTTGTGCGCCCGCTTGGGCAGCAGGGCCAGCGCGTCGGCGACGGTCTGGTGCGGGGCCAGCACGATCGGGGTGTCGAGCACCAGGTGGCGGCTCTTGACCCAGGTGATGACATCGGTGACCACGTCGATCGGGATGTCCTGCGGGATCACGACGAGTCCGCCCCGCCGGGCCACCGTCTCGGCCATCCGGCGGCCCGCGATCGCCGTCATGTTGGCGACGACCAGCGGGATGGTGGTGCCCGTGCCGTCCGGCGAGCCGAGGTCCACGCCCTGACGCGAGCCGACCGCGGAACGGCTCGGCACCATGAAGACGTCGTCGTACGTCAGGTCGTACGCGGGCTGGAGGTCATTGAGGAATCGCACGTGCCGCACATCCCAGTCGATCAGAGGTGACCCCCGGACCGGCCGGCCAGAGGGAAAAGCACGTACTTCATTCTCCCATGCCGACCGGCGCGCCATGCCCGGGACGAACGTCCAGGCAGGTCAGAGCCTGTTTGGACGAACCTACAGGGGCTGCGACGAGGTCAGCGGAGGGCAAGGGCGACGGTCAGCGCGGGTTCGTCGGCGGAGGCGTCGGTGAACACCTGCCGGGCGGTCTCCCACTCGTCCGGTCTGCTCCGCGCGTATCCCTGCCAGTCGGTGACGACGATCAGGAGCCCGCGGTCGACGGCCTCCGGCGGCCACACCGAGGGGTCGCGGAGGCTGTCGGTGAGGGCGTCCCAGTTGCGCCCGAACCAGCCGGGCAGCTCGAGGGCGGCGGCGATCCGGTCCATGAGGCCGGCCTTGTCGGCGACCCCGTCGAGGTCGAGGGTGACCAGATGCGGGCTCGTCGCCATCTCAGCGGCTTCCGCGTGAGGCCGTGCCGCCGGGGAGCGCGGGCAGGTCGTCCAGGAAGCCGTCGGAGGGCACGAAGAAGAGCGTGCCGGTGACCGCGGTGGAGAAGTCGAGGATCCGGTCGTGGGTGGCGTCCCCGGTGCCGAGGAACATGTTGCGCAGCATCTGCTCGACGACGTCGGGCGTCCGGGCGTACCCGATGAAGTAGGTGCCGAACTCGCCGCCGCCCGGAGTGCCGAAGGGCATGTTGTCCCGCAGGATCTTCAGCTCCTCGCCGTCCGGTCCGGTGACCGTGTTCAGGCCCTTGTGGGAGGCCGGCTCGTCCAGTTCGATGTTGGCGGCCTTCGTACGGCCGATGATCCGCTCCTGCGTCTCGACGGGCAGCGCGTTCCAGGCGTCGAGGTCGTGGAGGTACTTCTGCACGACCACATAGCTGCCGCCGGCATGGCCGGGGTCCTCGGCGCCGATCAGGACGGCCCTGCGGGCGGCGGCGCCGACCGGGTTCTCGGTGCCGTCGACGAAGCCGAGCAGGTCGCGCGCGTCCAGGTACCTGAAGCCCGGCACCTCGTCCTCGACGGTCACCGCCTCGCGCAGCCGGTGCATGATCTCGGCGGCGAGCCCGAAGCACAGGTCGAACCGGGTGGCCCTGATGTGCAGGAGGAGGTCGCCGGGGGTGGCGGGCGCGCTGTGCCGGGCTCCCTCCAGCGGCCGGAAGGGGTGCAGTCCCGCCGGGCGCTCGTGGTCGAACAGACGGTCCCAGGCAGCGGAGCCGACCCCGGCCACACAGCTCAGCGCGGCCTCCGGCGACCCGAACCCGAAACTGCGCTGGAGCGCCCGCAGATCCCCCAGCACCTCCCGCACCGTGCCCTCGCCGCCGGGGCGGACGCCGAGCACCAGGAAGATCGCGGCGGTGGTCAACGGACCGAGCACCGGCTGCGGTTCGGTTCCCGGCACGGACTGGGGTTCAGTGGTCAACGCGTCCTCCCGATGCGATCGGCACACGGCCTGTCGTACACATACTCGGGGTTGACGGCGTCCATCGGACGAAGACGCTCCAAACAGCGGTGCCGAGACCGTCCCGGGCGCACCGGTCCCTGCCCGGAAACTCTCCGGGAAACTTCCTTCGCCGAGCGGAATAGACAGACCTGTCCATGATGTTGACCAGCACAGTTAGACAGACCGGTCTACTCACTACGGTCCCCGAACCGACGCACCTCGGCCCCCGTCCTCGCGAAGGATCTCCGATGAACCACCTCGCACCGCACGAGCGAACCGAGCGCACGGAGCGCGCTGAGCGCACCGAGCGCGCGACGGCAGCACGCAGGCCGATCCCGCCGCGCGCGGCGTTCTACGTGCTCGCCTCCGTCGTCGTCTCCTTCCTCGCCGCCTCCAGCGCGCCCACCCCGCTCTACGCGACCTACCAGGCCGAATGGGGCTTCACCCCGATCACCACCACGATCGTCTTCGGCGTCTACGCCATCGCCGTCCTCGTCGGCCTGCTGGTCCTCGGCAAGCTGTCCGACCACGTCGGCCGCCGCCCGGTCCTGATCACCGCGATCGCCGCCCAGGCCGCCGCGATGCTGGTCTTCTCCACCGCCGGGGGCGTCGGCGAACTGCTCACCGCCCGTGTCGTGCAGGGCCTGTCCACCGGCGCCGCCCTCGGTGCGATCGGCGCCGGGATGATGGACATCAACCGCTCCCGCGGCACGCTCGCGAACGCCTTCGTCCCCGGTCTGGGCACCGCGACCGGCGCCCTGGTCAGCGGATTCGTCGTGCAGTACCTGCCCGCCCCGACCCACACGATCTACCTCGGCCTGCTCGTCGTGTTCGCGGCGCAGGCCGTCGCCATCGCCCTGATCGACGAGACCGTCACCCGCGCGCCCGGCGCACTGGCCAGCCTGGTGCCCGAGATCAGGCTCCCGCGCACCGTCCGCGGTGCCGTCCTGGCGACGGCCCCGGTCATGTTCGCCGTCTGGGCGCTGGCCGGGTTCTACGGCTCCCTCGGCCCGGCCCTGGTCCGCACCCTGGTCGGCTCCACCTCCGCCGTCTGGGGCGGCCTCGGCCTCTTCGTCCTGGCGTTCGTGGCGGCAAGCTCGGTCCTCGCCCTGCGCGGCGCCTCGGCGACCACCGTGACGTACACCGGCATCGCCGCGCTGATCGCCGGGGTGGCGCTCACCCTGGTCGCCGTGGACCGCGGCGCCCCGGTGCTGTTCTTCGTCGGCACGGCCGTGGCCGGCCTCGGCTTCGGCAGCGGCTTCCAGGGCGGCATCCGCACCGTGATGCCGCTGACCAGGCCGCACGAGAGCTCGGGCGTGTTGTCCCTGCTCTTCGTCGTCTCCTACCTCGGCATGGGCGTCCCCTCCGTGCTCGCCGGTGTGCTGGTGGTGCACGGCGGCGGGCTGGTCCCGACCTCCGAGGAGTACGGCGCGGTGGTCATCGCCCTGGCCCTGCTGGCCCTCGCCGCCCTGCTGCTGCGCGGCAGGCCGCAGAGCGCACCGGGGGTGCTGGTGGCCTCCGGCGGCACCCCGGCCGTCCGGGCCGAGCACGCGGACGCGTCCCGGTGAACGGCGTCCCGACCACTGAGTAGACCGGTCTGGTCAGCCGTAGAGTCGAGAAGTCGAGAAGGTGGGTGGCATGACGAAGACGTCGAGCGCCAAGGCTCCCACGGCCCGGGAGCGGCTGCTCTCGGCCGCGAACGAGCTGTTCTACGCGGAGGGCGTGCAGACGGTCGGGATCGACCGGATCATCGAGCACGCCGGGGTCGCCAAGGCGTCGCTGTACAACACCTTCGGCGGCAAGGAAGAGCTCATCCGCGCCTACCTCGACGCCCGGCACACCAAGCTGACCGAGCGGCTGCTGCGCGCCGTCGACGCCGCCGGCACCCCGCGCGACCGGCTGCTGGCGGTCTTCGACGCCCAGGCCGAGCTGCTCGCCCAGCAGAACTACCACGGCTGCGCCTTCGTGGCGGCGAGCGCGGAGGCCAAGCACGGCAGCGCCATCGAGGAGGCCTCCGACACCGCCCGTGCCTGGATCCGCGCGCTGCTCACCGGCCTCGCCCGGGACGCCGGCGCCCCGCGCCCCGAGGCGCTCGCCCACCAGCTCCACCTGCTGTACGACGGGAGCGGGGTGTCCGCACGGATGGACCGCGACCCGTCGGCGGGCGCGGTCGCCCGGGACGCGGCCGGCCTGCTGATCGACGCGACCCTTCCGAAGCAGACCTGAACACCCGACGGCCGACGCGGCCCTGAACACCCGACGGCCGAAGCGGTCCTGGAGGCCCGAAAGGCCGACGCGGTCCGGGGGATCCGAAAGGCAGAAGCGCCGCGGCAGCGTTGTCACCCGTGCTGCCGCGGCGCTGCCGTGCTCCCGGTTCAGGGACCGTCCGGGTCCGCGCGGTTCAGCGCGGGCTTGGGGCTGCTGCCCGCCGTCATCAGGTAGTCGGCGGCCGAGGTGTCGGTGACGAGGCTGGTGACCAGCCCCGACCGCAGCACCGCGTCGATCGCGGCGGCCTTGCGCTGTCCGCCCGCGATCGCGACGACCTCCGGGACACGGCGCAACTGGTCGGCCTTGACCGTGATGCAGCGCTCCCCCAGGTCACGTCCGACCCGGCGGCCCTCGGCGTCGAAGAGGTGCGCGGCCATCTCGGCGGCGACGCCCAGCGTGGCGTAGTGCGCGCGCTCCTCGTCGCTGAGCATGTCGTGCACCGTGGAGATGCCGGGCTCCCAGGAGCCGATGGAGACGCAGGCGACCGTGACCTTGTCGAAGTACTCGAAGGCCCGGGCGATCCCGGTCTGGTTGCGCAGCGCCGCCGCGGTGGCCGCGTCGGGCAGCAGCATCGGCGCGTAGATCGGGTGCGCGTCGCCGCCCGACACCTGGGCGGCACGCCGGACGGCCTCGACCGAGCCGCGCTCGGAGGTCCCGGCGTCGTACACACCGGTCAGCTGCACCACCGTGCAGGGCGGCAGCCGGTCGAGCGCGGCGGCCATGTGGATGGTGGAGCGGCCCCAGGCCAGGCCGAGTACGTCCCCCTCGTTGACGAGCTCGCCGAGCAGGTCCGCGGCCACCTCGCCCAGGTTCTCCGGGTCCGGGGTCTCCTCCGCCTCGGCCGGGGACTCGACCACGACGGCATGCCGCAGGCCGTACCGGGCACGGAGCGCGTCCGAGCGCTCGGCGTCCAGTTCGGCCGGTACGCGGATCTCGATGCGTACGAGATCCCTTTCGAGGGCAGTCTCCAGTACCCGGGCCACCTTGAAGCGGCTGACGCCGAACTCCTCGGCGATCTGGATCTTGGACTTGCCTTCGAGATAGAAGCGGCGGGCCATGGCCGCCGCCTGCACCAGCTCTGCGGGTCCCATCCGCATGGCTGACCGGCCCGCCGACATACCCGACACGGCCATCTCCTCACTGCTGTTCACACTCTGGATACGCCGTTCATCCTTGCAGATCCGGCGCAGTTGATCAGCCCTGATCGGAGCCGTTCACGTTCCCGTACCTCAGTGGTCGCACGCCCACGACGCGGCGGCCGTCGCCGTCTCCGCCTGGGTGCGTAGTGCACGTACCGCCTCTGCCGGGTCGTTTGCCCCGTACACCGCCGAACCTGCCACAAAAACGTCGGCTCCGGCGTCCGCGCACCGTTCGATCGTCGACGCGGAAACTCCACCGTCGACCTGGAGCCACAGCTCCAGTCCGTGCTTGCTGATCAACTCCCGGGTGCGGCGGATCTTCGGCAGCATGATGTCGAGGAACGCCTGACCTCCGAAACCGGGCTCCACCGTCATGATCAGCAGCATGTCCAGCTCGGGGAGCAGGTCCTCGTACGGCTCGATGGGCGTGGCGGGCTTGAGCGCCATGGAGGCGCGGGCGCCCTTGGCCCGGATCTCCCGCGCGAGCCGCACGGGCGCGGCGGCGGCCTCCACGTGGAAGGTGACGGAGGAGGCACCCGCTTCGACGTACTGGGGTGCCCACCGGTCGGGGGCCTCGATCATCAGATGGCAGTCCAGCGGGGTGTCCGTAGCACGGGCCAGTGACTCTACGACCGGTACACCGAGCGTGAGGTTCGGGACGAAGTGGTTGTCCATGACGTCGACGTGGAGCCAGTCGGCGCCTTCGACCGCCTTCGCCTCGTCCGCGAGGCGGGCGAAGTCGGCGGACAGGATGCTGGGGTTGATCTGCACGGCCATGCCCCAAGCGTGCCATGCCCTGGCGGGGTGGGCCGACCGGGGTTGGGGCCGCTGTCGTCCGGCTGCGGGCCGGTGGGGGCCGGTGGGGGCCGGCCGCGCAGTTCCCGCGCCCCTACGGGCGCTGCCCAGCCGTGCCACTGGGGCGATACCCGGCCCCGTGCCCAGGTGCGAGCCACGGATCAGGAGGCGCGATCGGGTGCGGAGACCGCCTCCGGTCACGGGGGTGTGGTGGGGACGACACTCGCTGTCAGGCCCTTCACGAACCTCAGGACATCACCCGCACGAAGGCGTGTCGCCTCGTTCGGCTCCAGGCCGCTCCCGTTCAGCGTCGTGATGTTGGTCCGCCCGACGTGCCTGATCCAGTTCCCGGCCGGATCCGACCAGATGACGGCGTGGACTCTGGACAGATTGCGGTAGTCCTGGCCGGCCCAGCGGCCGTACTCCGCCAGGCGCTCCGCGAACCGCCCCGCCTCGGCCGTCGAGCGGCCCACGACCAGCGGAACGTCGGTGACCGGAAGCGTTTCCCAGGGGAATCTCACGGACAGTGCCTGACGTTCGGGGACACCGGGCTGCCGGTGCGCCAGGGTGGCGCCGTGCACGAGGCACTCCCCGTCGATGAGTTCCAGGTCGCAGCCCGATTCTGGGCAGCAGACCATTGGTCCCGCCCCGGTGGGCGAGGGCGTCGGCTGCGGAGGCGGTGCCGCGGGCGCCCGCCGCAGGAATTCCCCGCACTGGGCGCAGAGGGAGCTGTCACCCGGTTCCGCGCACCCACGGGGACAGATCATGGCCGCCATGTCACACCGTCCAGCATCACACCGCGCTGCGCCAGGGCCCTCTGGATCCGCGCCGGATCTCCCGGGCGAGGAACGCCGATGACGTACACCCGGTCCGACTCCACCTGGAACTGGAGCTCGCCCGGGGCGTCCGGCGCCGGTTCCGTGCCGGTCCAGGGTCCGTACCGTTCCCGCCCCAGTGCGGTGAGTGGAATCAGACGCTGGTTGGCGGAGCCGCGCCATCGGCCTCCGCCGGCCTCCGCCGCCCGGTACGGCCCCGTGACCAGGCCGTCCAGGAGGCCATACGCCGCCGGGCAGCGAGCAGCGAACTCGGCCTCCTCCAGTCCCGTCCAACACAACAGGTCCCAGTGGTACCTCTCACGCCGTTCGGCCAGTCCGTTCAGCAATTCGCCGAGTGCCTCGGGCTGCTCGGAGGGCTCGCCGCCACTGAGGGACACCCCGTCGACCCCGTCCGCGGCGTGGCCCTCGCACCAGTCGAGCACCGAGCGGACCGGTACCGCGTGCTCGGGCCCGGCCGACCAGGTGTCACGGGACAGACACCCTGGGCAAGCCAAGGAACAGCCCTGGGTCCAGATGCCGAGCCGGATGCCCGGCCCCAATGCGGTCACCGGATGGTGCAGCCGTGCGATGCGAAGGTTCACTCCGTGACCACTTTCCAGTTCTGCCCGTCCGGCAGCAGGCCCGTGATCCGCAGGACCTCTCCGTGCCGCCGCGGACGCAGGAACAGCTCCCGTGCCAGTGGGTTGACGAGGACCGCCTCCACCTCGGAGACGATGCCGCGCCCGCCGTTGCGCAGGTCGTAGGTGGCCAGCTCACGCACGTGGTCCCGCGCGTCGTCCGTCAGTTCGACGGTCACGCCGTGCACCCTCCGGACCGTTTCGACGACGCGTTCCACGGACCGGTCTGCGATCTGTTCGGTCACCGGCGACCGCAGGAAGTCGAAGACGACGACGTTCTGCTGAATGCGGTTGTACAGCTCGGGCCGCCCGAGGAGGTAGCGGAAGTACACCTGGAGGTGTTCGCGCACCTTCTTCTCGATGTCCTCGAGGTCCTCGTCCGGGGTGACGTTCTCCGTGGGCTTGCCGTCCTCGTCCACGGTGATGACACCGAGATTGGTGGTGAACACGAGCAGGGTCTCGGTGAAGTACACCGTCGCGCCACGGCCGTCGGTCAACCTTCCGTCGTCGAGGATCTGCAGGAACTTGTCCATCAGGCGCGGGTGCGCCTTCTCGATCTCGTCGAACAGGACGACCCTGAAGGGCTGCTCGCGAATGCCGTTGGTGAGTTCGCCTCCGGCGTCGTGGCCGACGTATCCGGGCGGTGCTCCGATCAGCCGGGCCTCCGAGTGCTCGGCGGAGAATTCGCTCATGTCGAAGCGCAGGTAGGCCTGCTCGTCGCCGAACAGCAACGCGGCGAGAGCCTTGGCCAGCTCCGTCTTGCCCACCCCCGTGGGGCCCGAGAAGAAGAGCACACCTCGGGGCTTGGTGCCCGTGCCCCCGGTCTGGGCGCCCGCCAGGCCGGTGACCGACCTGGCCACGATGTCCACCGCGCGCCGGACGGCGTCCGGCTGGCCCAGCACCCGCTGGCCCAGCGCCTCCTCGGCATGCGCCAGCCGCGTCCGGAGCAGCGGATGCTGCCAGGGGTTGTCCGGAACGCCCACCCGGAAGGTGCGCACGGCGTCCTCGATCCGGTCCGCCGGAATGCCGGCGGCCCGCGCCAGCTCGACGACGTCCCGCATCTGCCGCAGCCGCATGCCGTGTGTGGCCTCGGCGAACCGCGAGGCGAGCATGGCCCGCTCCGCCGGGTCGGCCGGGGCGTGCAGCATCCGCGGAGCGTACTCGCGCGCGGCACGCTGCCGGGTGCTCAGATCCGGCTCAGGTACCACGGTGACCCGCAGTGTGTGGTTTCCGGTGGTGAACCAGCTGGGCAGGTCGTTGACCCGGTCCAGCACCCAGAAGATCACTGGATAGCCCGCCGCGGAGGGGATGGCCTGGTAGGCCAGCCGGTCCGCCACGGAGAGGAAGAGCCGTTCCTCCGAGGTGGCCTGCTCCCCGGACAGGAGGCGGGAGGCGTCCGTGACGATCAGGGCGACGGGCGGCTCGGGCGGCGTACGACCGGCCACCGCCGTCACCACGTTGCGCAGCTGTCCCAGAGAGAGATGGTGATGAAGTTCCACCTCGGCCACGCGCAGCACCTCGCTCATGGCTTCCGGACACCCCTGTTCCGGCCACAACTGGCGCAGTCCCTCACCGCCCGCCGTGGTCAGCACCGCGGCGTAGCCTCGCGCCGACAGAACTCCGGCCAGCACCTCCGCCAGCCCCATGTAGCGCGGCCTGCCGTCGAGTTCCGGATCGGGGAGCAGATACTGGTCGTGCACGTTGCCGGTCAGCAGAATCTGCGGGTGGGCGCTGACCGCGAGTTCCACCTCCCGTACCCAGGCGGGCAGTGGCTCTGAGCCGTCGTCCGCCGGGCCGGAATCCTTACCGGCGATGTGAGTGTCGTACGCGGTCATGCTCCGGCCTCCCTCTCTCGCTGCCTGCCCTGTGCCTTCTCGCGTATCGGAATGAGCCCCGCGCCCACCCGGGGCACGGGTACGGTCCCCGGTTCCCGCAAGTCGCCCTCCCCCAGTTCGACTTGCCGGGCGCGCAGCAGGGCGGTCAAAGTGGTGTGCTGGGCGCAGAACGCCTTCTGGGCGCGCAGGTCCGCGCTCCCTCCGCCGTCGGCCCCGACGTCCCGAACGACGATGTGCTGGAGTGTCGAAGTCCCGCGGTCGAAGAGCACCTTGAGGCCGTATCCGGGCTCGTCGGGTAGAGCGGCATAGGCCGTCCCACGGTCAGCGAGAACCGTCTCGAACCCCTCGTCGACCTGATAGTCCAGGTCGGCGAGAACCTGTGCCAGCGCCTGGGCGGTGATCCTGCGCCGTCGCTCGGTGTCCGTCTCCCGGACGGCCGCGTCGACAGCGGCGACCAGATCGGGCGGCACCTGGGGGCGCCCCTGGTCGATCACCGCCGTGAGCCGCGAGGCCAGGGGCGCCGCGCGGTCGCCGGGCACGTCCTCCAGCCGTGCGACGAGCGCCGCCGCTTGCTCTGCGGCCAAGTCCACGAGTCGCTGCTCACGGACGGCCCGCGCGGTGTTCTCCTCCAACGCCGCGAGCGCGAGTTCGGCCGCTGCGGCGCCCTCGGCCTCCACTGCCTGCCGGGCGTTCCTCAGACAGCGCTCCCGTACCGGGGCCGGTACCCCGGCGGGCAGCCGGGTCGTCAACTCGGCGGCCCGTCGTGCGATCTCGCTGCGCCGTGCCGTTGTCTCGGCTTGTTCGATGGCACGACGGCGTTCGATCTCCGCCGTGTCAGGGCCGCTCGGTGCCGCGTCGGGGCGGCGCGACACGCGGGGTGCCGGGCGGTGGGCCAGCGCGGTCAGCTCGGCCAGGAAGGCTTCCTTCACCTCCCCCTT
Organism: Streptomyces sp. NPDC048278; assembly: GCF_040652195.1. Classification (NCBI taxonomy): domain Bacteria; kingdom Bacillati; phylum Actinomycetota; class Actinomycetes; order Kitasatosporales; family Streptomycetaceae; genus Streptomyces; species Streptomyces sp. NPDC048278. The sequence goes on along the minus strand of NZ_JBEZLP010000006.1, from coordinate 248,697 downwards.
CAAGACCCGCCGCGCGCCCTCGGTCTCGGCGGTGAGCACGGCCGTCGCAGCTTCCAGCTGGTCCGCCGTGGCCCGTTCGGGTAACTCCGCCACACGTCGCAGCGCGGTCACCCGCCTGCCGTGGGCGGCTCGGCAGGCTGCCGTCTCGGCCGCCAGTCTCGTGTGCCGCAGGACCGCCTGCCGATAGCGTTCACGCGCGGCCCTGCGCCTGCGTGCCTCGATCTCCTCGGGTGTCTCCACCCGGTACGACGCCGATCCCATCGAACTCATGCCCACCTCCTGGCTGTTCCTGGCCACATACCGCAACCGACCGCCCGACGGCGGGATTTCTGCGCCTGCACCGGGCCATTACGGGGCACGGCCCCGAGGCCCCCGCCCCTCACCACAGTTTCTGGGGCGCGGCCGTGAGAAAGCCGGGCACCACGGGCCAGTTCTTGACCAGTCCGATGACAAGCAGTGCGACAGCCAGCACGACCGCGGCCCTCAGCCACCACAGGGTCTGGTCGCCGGACACCGGCTTTGGTCGGCGGTTCGCCAGGTTGACCACGACCCCGATGAGGAGCGCCACGGCAACCGCCACCCAGCAGGCGGTCGCTCCCGGCCGGTCCTTCGCCTGACCGTCCAGGTCGAGCAGCAGAGACCTGAAGTCGGCTCCGGGCAGATACGGGAACCGCACATCACGCTGGTGACCGTGCCACAGAGCGAGCGCCGCGAGGGCCCCCGTGAGCACGGTGAGCACGCCACCCCACACGGCTGCGGGGCCGGGCCGCCGCTGGCGCATCAGCACGGCCAGCAGCGCTGCCGCGATCGGTACGGCCAGCGTGTACTGCAGATCAGCGGCGAGCCCGGCGTACCTGCCGGGGGAGGCCGCGGGTTTGTCGCCGCCCAGCATCAACCAGGCGACGGCTGCCACGTACAGCGCCGCCAGCGCGGCCGTGAACAGCGCGGCGCTCGTGGCCACGTCGCCAAGGACTCCGAGGGCTTCGGTACCCGTCCGGCCCAGCACGGCCATGGTCTGTTTGTGCCGCTGCTCGGTGCGGCCGTCGGGGTCTCTCAGCTTCGTGCCGCCGTCGCCTTCGGCGACCGTGACCAGTGCGTCGGCGACGATCAACAGCCCGAGCGAACCACGCTCGCGGACCGCCCGCCGCGACAGCTCCATCCACCAGGTGCAGGCCTTGAGCGAGCCGTTGAACCGGCGCAGTCGGCTCAGCCGCCGGCTGAGCCGCCGTCCGGTGGCCGGGTCGAGCGCACCGCGCAGGCACAGGATGTGCAGCGACTTGTTGTTGCCCATCGTGAGCAGCGCGTCGGCCAGGTCCCCGCCGGGCGTCGCCGTCGACCTGAGATCCGCCAGGGTCCGCCGCACCTCCTCCGCCACCGCGGGCAGTTCGTCGGCCGCCGCGGCGAGGACCCGGCAACGGGCGCCGCAGCGTTCGTGACCTGGGCGGCCCGTGGTCGTACAGGCGTGGGCGGCGAAGACCTCGATGAGTTCGGGGGACACCACCGCCATCACGGCCTGGTCGTCCCTGGCCTGCGAAGCGGCCAGCTCCGACAGGCCGGCCGCGTCCATCGGGCGGCCCGCGAAGCGTGGCGCTGCCTGCGGGTGGACGCTTGCCCGGAAGGAGGCCATCCGGACGGCCGCGGACCGCGGGTCCTCCACCGGTTCCGCCACCAGCTCCGCCGGGATGCCATGGCCGTTGAACTCCTGCTGAAGCCAGTCGCGCAGCCTGGTCAGACGTCTCGCGTCCTGGAAGTTCCGCAGTACGTCGGTCCAGGCTTCCGCGGCCATGGCGTCCGCCACCTGGTCCACCGTGTAGAGGCGCTCGCCGGCCAGCCAGTAGGGGGCGCGCGACTCCCCGGTGGCTCCTTCCCCGTACACCTGGGGACTTCCGCCGCGCAGCCAGGTGGTGACCTGTTCGTATCCCCAGCGCCTCTCGGGCGTCCGGGTGAGCAGCCCCTGACAGAGCATGTGCCATCGGGGGTCCGCGACCCCGTCGAGGTCGACCGGGTGCGTGGTGAGGTGCTCGTGCAGCGCCAGCGGATTGGCCCAACCGCCGTCGACCGAGTTGGGGTTCCTGCCGGTGAGCATCTCCACCACCAGGATGCCGAGCGCCCACCAGTCCTGGGTGACGCTCCGGCTCGCCCTGCGGAACGTCTCAGGTGCCTGATACGACGCGCTGCCCGCGGCGTGGTCCGTGTGCCGGGTGTGGCCCGCTTCGGCAACCATGCCGAAGTCGGCGAGCACCGCTTCGAGCGGTCCCTGCTCGCTGCGCAGCAGGACGTTCGCCGGCTTCAGGTCTCGGTGTGCCGCGCCGCGCCGCTCCCCGACGACGAGTTGGGTGTGCAGGTGGTGGAGTGCCTCGGCCAGTTGCGTGAGCAGGAGCCGCACCTGTTCGGGGGCGATGGGGCCGTCGCGCCTGAGAAGGTCGGCCAGGGAGCCGCCGGCGGCGTACTCCAGCACTTCCCAGGACCACTGGTCCCCGAACTGGTCGACCGTGACGCCGTGGTCGAGGAGGCGTACGACATGCCGGTGCCGCGTGTCATGGAGGGCTCGCATGACGTCGTCGTTGCGGCGGATCGACTGACGGTAGATCTTGATGACGACGAGGGAGCCGTCGCTGATGTCCTCTGCCAGCAGTACGCGGTGCGCCTCGCCTCCCGCACCGAGCGATCGCTGGGACTTGTAGCGGTCCAGGAGGTCCTGATCCACGGGAAGCCAGTTGCCGCCCGGTGGACCGGACCCCGGCTCCGACGCATCCATCCTGCGCGTGTCGAAGCGGGTGCTCTCAGCGGAGTCGGTGGAGTCCCTGCGGGTGCCCCCGTCGGCCGGTCCTGTCCCGTCACGGCGCGTGAGATCGTCGTCCTGGTTGTCCGAGGTGCCATCCGTGTCAGGGATGTACTCCCACGCCTCGTCCCTTCCTTGGAACTCCGACGGTTCGGGCGTCCCCGACTCACCCGATAAGTCGCTCATATACACCTCTGTGGCGCTGTATTCAGACAATCTTGCGCGCACTCTAGCGGGTGCCGCGGGTCCGCAGTACCCCGCTGGGCGAATATGGGGACTGCCGCGCGATCTGTCGAAGCCGCCCGCGTGAAAGCGGTGCTACGGCACACTGAGGTACCCGATGTCCGACATCACCCTACGGTCTGGGCGGCGGTGTGTACGGAGGGGCGACCAATCCGTCCGCCAGGGACGCAAGGGCTCGACGCCCGGACCGCGACGGGGACGACGTGAGCGGAGCAGGTGTGGATCTCGAACGACTGCCCATCGAGGCCGTGCCCTGTGATCAGGTGCCGGAACTGCTCCGCCGGGCGGAGGCCGCCATGCCCGGCCCCAACGCCAGCCGCCAGCGGCTTGCGGTCGCGCTGTCCAAGCTGTTCGCCGCCCGCCTCGCGATGTTCCGCTGCTCGGGTGATCGCACCCACTGGCAGTTGGCGGTCGACACCGGCCGTGAGGCGCTCAGGAAGGTGCCGCGTGGCCACGAGGACCAGCGGGACCTGGCGGCCAATCTCGCCAACTGCCTCACCTACGCGCGCACCGAGGAAGCACTGGACGAGGCGATCCGGCTGCTGGAGGGCATCCTTCCGGGACTGCGCGCGGGAAGCGGTGAACACGCCACCTTGACCGGTGAGCTGGGGCTCGCGCACTACCAGCGCTATGAACTCGGCAACCGTGTGAGCGACCTGGAGAGGTCCTTCGCCCTGCTCAGCGAGGCACTGGCCGGTCCACGCCCCACCGGCGACGAGCGGGCCCCGCTCACCATGGGGTTCGCCCTGACGCTGCTCGAGCGATCACGCCGTGCGGGCACTGATCCGGCGGAGGCGGATCGAGCGGTCACGCTCCTGGAGGAACTCGTCCGCCAGGGTGCGGGCCGCGGCATCGTGGGCTTCGAGGCGGTGCTGCGCACCAATCTGGAATCCGCGCGCCAGGAAGTGGCCCGGCGGTCGGGTGACCCCAGGGCCTTGGACCACTTGCCGGAACTCGACGCGGACCCCGCCGCGTTGCTCCCCGGGCTCGGCGCGCAGGGCTCGCCGCAGACCCTGTCGGCGCTGCGCTCGGTGCTGTCCGCCGCAGCCGTCGGCAGGCTCTCGGAGACCGACCGCGCCATCCGGCTGAACGAGAGTGCCCTGACCGGGATGGGCCGCCGGGATCCCTCGCGCGCTCCCTTGCTGACCAACGCCGCTCACGACCGTCTTGCCCGCGCCCACCGGCGTCGGCGCGCGGACCCCGACGGCGCCGACCGGGACGTCCTGCGCGCCGAGGAACAGGCCCGCGAGGCGGTCGAGGTCGCCGTCGGCGTGCACGTCGCCGGAGCGCGGGTGCTGCTGGCCCAGTGCCTGACGCAGCGCTACGTGGAGGTCCGGCCGCGCCGCTCGCGCGACCTCGACGAAGCCGTTCGGCTGTTGGAAGGCGTGCTCGGCGGGGCGCTCGGCCGTGCCGACATTCTCCCCGCAGCCCGCGCCCGCTACGCCGACGCGCTCCTGCTGCGCGCCCTCCGCGACCATCGCGTCGAGGATCTGGACCAGGCGTGCACGTTACGGTCCGAGGTCGTACAGCGCAAAGCGCCCGGCACGCTGGAGCGTGCGCATGCCGGCGCCGCGCTGGCGCAGGCCCTCATGGTGCGGGCGGACTCCACCGGTCTGAGCGACCAGCAGGCGGAGGCCACCGGGCAGTACCGCACCACGGTGCGCGGCCTGGAGCCCTTCATGCCGCGTGCCGCCCTCGACTCGGCTCGTGAATGGGCCCACTGGGCGTGGCAGCACGGCCGGATACGGGAAGCGGGCGAGGCCTACGACTGGATGCTCGCGCTGACGCACCGCGTGACGGTCGCCCAGACGAGCCGTGCGGACAAGGAGACCGTACTCACGGACGCGTCGGAGGCCGGCAGCCGGGCCGCCTACGCGCACGCCCACTCCGGGGACTTCGCCGGGGCCGTCACCGCTCTGGAGTCGGTACGAGCCGTGGTGCTGGCCGAATCCCTGGAACGCGAGGAATTCGCCCTCGACGCCCTGCGCGATGTCCGACCGGACCTGGCCGACCGGTACCGGTCGGCGGTCACCCGGCTGGACCGGGCCACGCACTCGATGTTCTCGGACGACGTGTGAAGGACAAGGACGGGAGGAGCATGCCGTACGACGAGATGGAGGAGCTCCGGGCTGCGCGGCGGGAGCTGGACCTGGTGGTCGAGGAGGTCCAGCGAGTGCCAGGCTTCGAGACCTTCCTCGCTCCGCCCACGGTCAGGGAGGTCGGAACGGCGGCCCAGGACCGTCCTCTGGTGTACCTCTCGGCGTCGGAGGCCGCCGGGACCGGCTTGCTGGTGCGCGGCGAGCGCATCGAACACGTACCGCTCCCGGCTCTGACCGCACACGCGTTGCGCCTGCGTACGGAGGCCTACCTGACGGCCCATCGGGCTGACAAGCGCCATGGCACCGCCGACTGGCGTGCCGTCCTGGACGACATCACCGGTTGGCTCTGGGACGCGGTCATGGGCCCCGTACTCGATCGCATGACGGACGACACCGCTGCCACCCTCGTCGCGGGTGGGCTGCTCGGACTGCTGCCGTTGCACGCCGCATGGACGCCGGACACCGCCCGGCCGACGGGCCGCCGGTACGCTCTCGATCACCTCGTACTCGCCTACACACCGAACGCCCGTGCTCTGAGTACCGCGCGTGAGCTGGCCGCCATGCGTCCGGTGGAGCGGCTGGTCACGGTGGCCGATCCGCCCAGGTCGCCGGCCGGCAGCCGACTGGGCTACGCACGGTCCGAAACGCTCGCCGCCGAGGCGGCCTTCCCCGGCGGCAGCGAGTTCGTCGGGGGACCGGGCGCGGACGCCCGCACCGTGACGGCGGCGCTGCACGGCGCCGACGTCGTCCATCTGGCCTGCCACGGCAAGGTGGATCTGGTGGAGCCGCTCAACAGTCACCTGCTGCTGGCGGGCACGGACCAGCTGACACTGCGAGACCTCCTGACTGTCCGGCTCCGGCTGCGGCTGCGGCTGGCGGTCCTGTCCGCGTGCGAGACCTCCGTACCGGGAGGACGGCTGCCCGACGAGGTGGTCTCGCTCCCCACCGGTCTGCTGCAGGCCGGAGTCGCAGGGGTGCTGGCCTCGCTGTGGGAGGTCACGGACGTGGCGACGGCCATGCTGATGACGGAGTTCTACCGAAGATGGCGACACACGGACGGTGTCACCTCGCCGTCGGAGGCGCTGGCCGGGGCACAGGTATGGCTCCGCGACACCACGAACAGCGAGAAGCTACGGTGTTACGAGGACGCGGAACGACAGCGCGCCGCATGGCTTCCGACACAGAGTGGCCAAGGGTTCCGGCTGGCACTGCACATGTCGGGGGCCCCGACGGAGCGCTCATACGCGCACCCCGACCTGTGGGCGGGCTTCGCCCACGTCGGGGCGTGACGGCGCGGGGCGCACATGGGACCCGGACGGTACGGGTAGTCACCGGATGCCGTGGACGCAGGGCAAAATTCGGGGGGCTGCGATGGGATACGGGGCGCTGCCGGGTTTCTTCGACAAGTACAGCAGGCGGGCACGGCTGCGGCCGCTGCTGATCGCTCTGCTGCCGGTCGCGCTGCCGGTGGCGGTCGCGCTTCCCGCGCTGCCCGGCGCCCAGACAGTCTGGGCCCTGCTGGTGTGCAGTGGTCTGCCGCTCTGCGCCGATCAACTGGGCCGCAGCAGGGGCAAGCGCATCGAAGAAGGCCTGTTCCGGTCCTGGGGCGGGAAGCCGAGCGTGCAGTTGCTCCGGTGGCGTGGTCCCAACGACCGTGTCCGGCTGGCTTTTCTGCACGAGGCGCTCCAGCGTGTCGTCGGGCCTACCCTGCGACTACCCGACGAACTGGAAGAACAGCACGATCCCGAGAGCGCCGACCGAGTCTACGACGCCGCCGGTCTGGTCCTGCGCGCCCGAGCGCGTGCGCTGCCGGGTGCAGTGCTACTGCTGGACCAGAACTGCGAGTACGGGTTCCGGCGCAACGCGCTTGGGCTGCGCCCCTATGCCCTGTCAGTGACGGTGGCGGGTCTGGTCGCCGTCGCCGCCTGGCTCGCGGCGCCCGAGGGATGGTGGGGAAGGCCGGCCACGTCCCTCGTCGTCCTCCTCGTCGTCCTGGAGGCCGGGCTGGTCGGCTTCTGGGCCTTCCTGGTGCGCCCGTCGTGGGTGGCGACGGCTGCCTGGCTCTACGCCGAGCGACTACTGGAGACCTGCGTCGTCACCGACACCGGACCGCCGCCGCCCGCGAACTGAGCGGCGCCGTGCCAGGTGGACCGCGGCTCCTGTCAGGTCATGCCTCGGGTGACCTCGCCGTTCTCGATGACGACGGTCATACCTTCCGCACCGTCCGCCGGGTACTCGGTGCGCAGTCCCAGCGAACGCAGCGACTCTCCGTCGTAGCGCAGTGTGCTGGGCGAACGGTGGTTGAACCAGAAGGTGGTGTGCGCCCCTCCGGCGTCGGGTACCCGCTGGGGCCCTTGCGCCAGGATGCGTGCGACCGCCTCCGGGCTCGGGTGCGTGGAGCGTCCGGACGCCCATCTCCTGGCGTGCCCGCGCCCACCGTTGGTGCAGAAGAGCCAGTGTCGGCAGTCCAGGGCACGGACCAGAGCGGGGCTGACGTTGTGGGCGCTGCCGTGGTGCGGCACCTTGCAGAGGGCGACCGGGTATCCGCCGCCGTGCCACAGCCGCCGCAGGGCGGGGACCAGTGTCTCGGCATGGGCGTCGGCGCCGAACAGCACCCGGCTGCCGTCCCGGTGCTCAGCGAGGAAAGCGATGCTGGAGCCGTTGGCCTCGCTGCGGTCCCTACGGTACGGCCGCGCGGCCAGCTCCGGCAGGCTCGTGGCGTCGAGTCGCGCGTCTTCGGCGGCGCCGAGGACGTCGCCCGGCCCCCGGGCGGTGGGGCGGGTGCTCCTCCAGGTCTTGCGCAATGCCCGCAGGCCTGACCGGGTGGGCGAGAGAAGCGTGAGCGTCAGGCCGCCCGGGAACGCGAAGGCGGGCGGCGGACGCCCCTCATCGGTGGCAATCGCAGCGCCTCCTCTGCGGGTGTTCCAGGGGAGACGCTTACGTCGCAGCAGTTCCGCGAACTCGTTCGCGGCGTGCACGCCCAAGGTGTCGTCCGCGCCAAGATGGTGGTCCGCGTTGAACCACACTTCTTCCGTGGTGAATCCGGCCGGAGGAGCAGCCATCAGCGGGAGCAGGCCCGTGATGTGGTCGTCGTCGATGTGAGTGGACACGACCAGCTCGAAATCCCGTTCGCCCACCGGCTGCCGCGCGAACCGGGCGGCCAGCCCTTGGGCCAGGGCGTTCCGCCGTCCGGGGCCGCCGTCGATGAGCATGCGTCGCCGGCGCGGTCCGTCGTCCCACTCGATCCACAGGCAGTCGCCGTGCTCGGCGCTCAGAGCCTCGACCACGATCACCGGGGCACCTCCAGAGTCGCATCGCCCTGCCCCATCGCCGTGTACACCAGACCGAGAAGGTTGCGGTGCTCGCACACCAGCTCCCGACGAGTGTCGTGGAGGGCTCCGCGCATGGTGTGCCCGGCCAGCAGGCGGTCGAAGAAGCGGCGTGCCCATTGCGCGCCGAACTCCGCCGGGACATCCGTTTCGGTGCAAACGACCCCCCTGGCGCCTCTGCTGACGAAATAGGGGGGAAAGCCGGCCCGGCCCAGGGTGTCCGGCATCGTGGACATGCAGACGTTCAGCACCACCAGGGGCGAACCGCGCAACGGGGTGTCCGCCGGCACGTCGTGCATGAGGTCCCTCAAGGACACGTGTCGGCCCCCGGTGAAGACGAGGGACACGTCGTCCGGATCGTCCTCTTCCCCCTGTTCGAGATGGCAGTAGAAGTACCAGAGGGCGTAAGGGTCTTCCCCGGCGAGGGCCGCCGCCACCCGGTCCCGGTCGTCGACAACCTCGGCTCGGGTGGCGAGGCCCTGCCTCCAGTACGCCGTCTGGTCCGCCACCAGGGTGCGCGCCCTGGCGGTGTCCGGTCGGTCGATGTCGGTGTTGACGGCGACGAGCGCCGGTGAGCGCGAGCCTGGCGCAGTGGTCGCGGCTTCGCCGCGCGCCCCGTCGGCGCCGCTGCCCGGCTCTCCGCGGAATCGGCATCCGGGCCGGGCGGTGACCACGTCGACCTCGCACGCCAGGCCGAGCAGCCGGGTGGGTGAGAGCTCGGCATCGAGGCAGTAGTCCGTCACATACATCAGGTGCCAGGGCAGGCTCAGTTCCGAGGAAACGATCTCGACGCGGGGCAGCGCCCCGGCCTGTGCCTCGTCCACGGTTCTGATCAGCATGTCGCCGAGTTCACGGAGAGCCGCACTGCCGCCGTTGGGCCGGAACAGTCCGCGGAAGAGGTCGGTCCCCGACCGTGCCACTGCCCGTAGACCGGTCCGATACACCGGCTCCGGAATCTCCAGATGCTTCTCGTAGACGCGGCCGTCCGAACCGGTCAAGAGAGTCTCGAAGGACGCGCGTGCCCTGCGGGCGAGGATCTCCAGTTCCTTCGACCGGTGCGGCAGGACGACGACAGGGTTGTACCCGGACCGGTCGTCCACCAGCATCCGATGCACCTCACCCTCGGACACCAGGGTGATCCTCAGGTCCGCCGGACGCGCTGCCGCGCGCCCCGTTCCGCGCGGCAGCAGGGTGCACTGTTCGACGGGTCCGTCGGGATGGAGGGTCAGAGGCAGCAACTGGAACAGCAGGCCGTCGGGTCCGTTCACTCTGGCCAGGACCACGGTGGGCTGGTCGGCCCGCAGAAAGGTGATGTCGAAGGAGGCTCCCGGCAGGTCCCGGGCGAGGTCGGGAACCTCACTGAAGACCGGCAGCCGCTGCCGCACAGGACGGATGGACACATGCGCGGCCTCGGCGTACACGTCCACGTGCAGCCAAGCCGTCTCGGCGGCGTCGGACGCGGTCGCCCCTGGCCAGGCGGACGAGAATGCGAACGGATGGGCGAGACGGTCCACTTGCAGGTGCAGGGTACGGGTGTGCGACAGGTTGTCGGACGTGGGAGCGTCGAGCCGGGCGTCGATCCACCGTTCCCACGGTGCGCTCGCCAGCAGTCTGCACACGGCGGCCAGATCGACGCCGTCCTCGGTCGACCGTCGTCCGGCGAGGAAGGCGGGACTCAACAGATCACGGACGCCGGAGTACGGAGCAAGGAGGATCAGCAAGCGCTCGGCACAGGCGATCCGTTCGTCATCGTCGCCGGCATCGGCCAGTCGCCCGACCAGTTCCAGGGCCGAGGAACGGACCTTCGGCCAATCCCGACCTACCAGCAGAGGTAATCGCGGCCATAGGGCGGCCAGTTCGACCATGGCGTCCTGCGCGGTCACCCGTCCCCTCTCTTCCGGCTCAGTGGCGGGGCGGTTCATCGTATGCCACCCGTACCGACCGCGGACCGAGTCCACTCTCGCCACGGATCTCAAGACATCCTGGCACCGGACGACGACGGCAGCATCGATTCCCGGAGCAGAGGCCAGTGGCGAGGCGAGACCTGGATGCCTCCGGTCGGCCCGCCAGAAGGGTTGCCCAGAAGAGCGGCTCGCGCGGCGTGCCCTGGAGAGCCGTCGGCAGAAGCCGAGAGCTTCGGGGAATCTCCCCCGGCTGTCCCGATCCGGATGAACGGTGCGAGCTCCCCGTTCCGACCCTTGCCTCACAGAGGGACGTCGGCGTTGAGCCTCAGCCGGTCCGACGGATCAGCGCCAGGTACATCGCGTCCGTGCCGTGCACGTGCGGCCACAGCTGCACGTCGGGACCGTCGGCCAGGTCCGGCACTCCCGGCAGCAAAGGCCGCGCATCCAGCAGCTCGGTATCCGGCCGCTGCTTCAGCACGTCCTGGACCACCGCCCGCGTCTCCGCCAGGTGCGGGGAACACGTGGCGTACCCGACCACCCCGCCCACCCGGACCGAGTCGATCGCGGTACGCAACAACGCCCGCTGCAGCGGGCCGAAGTTGTCGAGGTCCTCGGGACGGCGCCGCCACCGTGCCTCCGGGCGGCGCCGCAGCGCGCCCAGGCCCGTGCAGGGGACGTCCATCAGGACCCGGTCGAAGGTGCCGGCGCGCCACGGCGGCCGGGTGCCGTCGGCGGCGATGACCTGGTACGGCCCCAGGTTGCCGTGCAGCGCCTTCTCGACCAGCCCGGCCCGGTGCGGCTGCTTCTCGGAGGCGAGCAGCACCGCGCCCCGCTCGGCGGCGAGCGCGGCGAGCAGCGCGGCCTTGCCGCCGGGTCCGGCGCAGCCGTCGAGCCACTTCGCGTCCGGCCCCTCGACCGGCGCGTTGGCGAGCGCGAGGGCGACCAGCTGGCTGCCCTCGTCCTGCACCCCGGCCCTGCCCTCCCGCACGGCCGTGATGGCACCGGGCTCACCGCCCTCGGCGAGCCGCACGGCGTACGGCGACCAGCGCCCCGCCACGGCGGCCTCCTCACCGAGAAGTTCCTCGGTGGTGGCCCGGCCCGGCCGGGCGACCAGCGTCACCTCGGGCCGCTCGTTGTCGGCGGCCAGCAGTTCCTCGATCCCGGCGCGTCCGCCCCCCAACGAGTCCCAGAGCGCGGAGACGACCCACCGCGGATGCGAGTGCACGACGGCGAGGTGGTCCTCGGGGTCCTGGTCGTACGGGGGTGCGACCTTCGCGATCCAACCGTCGAGATCGTCCTGCGCGACCTTGCGGAGCACGGCGTTGACGAACTTGGCGCGCCCGTCGCCCAGCACCACCCGGGCCAGCTCGACGGAGGCGGAGACGGCGGCGTGGCTGGGAATCCGCGTCCCGAGCAGCTGGTGCACGCCCAGACTGAGCACGTCCAGCACCGGCGGGTCCACCTCGCGCAACGGCCGGTCGACGCACTCCGCGATGATCGCGTCGTACGTGCCCTGCCGGCGCAGCGTCCCGTACACCAGCTCGGTCGCGAGCGCGGCGTCCCGCCCGTCGAACTTTTCGGGTCCCTCCTGCTCCCGGGCCTTGCGCAGCAGCGGCGGCAGCACGAGGTTGGCGTACGCGTCCCGCTCGTCCACGGCACGCAGCGCCTCGAAGGCGAGGATGCGGACGGGGTCCTTCTGGGGACGGCGGTATGGCTTGGCGGGCCTGCGTGGCCGCCGGGACTGCTCGCTCACGAAAAAGGTGCTCCGGGTACGGGAATGAGGCGACTCCCAGCGTACGCCGCGTACGCCGGAAAGCCGCTGGTGGGGAAGTCGGCGGGGAAAGGGCTCAGGCGCCGAGGGTCTCCCCGGCGCCGATGCGCACGCCACGCGCCCAGTCGGCGGCCCGCATCGGCTTCTTGCCCTGGGCCTGTACCCAGAGCAGTTCCACGGCGTACGACCCCGTCCCCACGTGCACGCTGTTCTTTCCGACGGCGACCTCGGCGGGCGCGAGGTCGGTCCGGTCGGGCACCGGCGTGACCTGGATGAGCTTGAGCCGCTCACCGCGGAAGGTGGTCCAGGCACCGGGGGCCGGGGTGCATCCCCGCACCACCCGGTCGACCCTCAGCGCCGGCGCCGACCACTCGATCTTCGCGTCCTCGACGGTGATCTTCGGCGCGAGGGTGACCCCCTCGACCGGCTGCGGTACGGCCTTGAGCGTGCCGTCCTCGATGCCGTCCATAGTCGCGGCGAGCAGCCCGGACCCGGCGAAGGCGAGCCGGGTCAGCAGGTCACCGCTGGTGTCGGTGGGCCGGATCTCCTCGGTGACGGTCCCATACACGGGCCCGGAGTCGAGCCCCTCCTCGATGAGGAAGGTGGAGGCGCCCGTGATCTCGTCGCCCGCCATGATGGAGTGCTGCACGGGAGCGGCCCCGCGCCAGGCGGGAAGCAGCGAGAAGTGCAGGTTGACCCAGCCGTGGACGGGCACGTCGAGCGCGACCCGGGGCAGCAGCGCGCCGTAGGCCACCACCGGGCAGCAGTCCGGCCCGATCTCCTTCAGCCGCTCCAGAAACTCCGGCTCGCGCGGCTTGAGCGGCCTCAGCACCTCGATGCCGGCCTCCATCGCCCGCTCGGCCACGGGCGAAGCGACCAGCCTGCGTCCCCGCCCGGCCGGCGCGTCGGGCCGCGTGACCACGGCGGCCACCTCGTGCCGTCCGGACGAGATGAGAGCGTCCAGAGCAGGAACGGCGACTTCGGGGGTACCGGCGAAGACAAGCTTCATGGGCGACTGAGACCCTCTCGAACGGCATCAACACGGGCAACAAACAAGTCTATGCCGGAACAACCGGCCCCCGCCCACGGCCAACGGACAACGCCCCCCAGGCCGCCGACCGCGAACACCCCCGCAGGTCACTCCACCGACTCGAAGGGGCGGCGCGCGGACGGGCAACAGGCGACAGCCGACGAACCCGCAGGCCGCAGGCCGCCGACGGCGAACGCCCCCGCAGGTCCGCTCAACCTCTCTGTCGACTCGGGCGGGTGGTGCGCGGGTGGGAGAGCTCTCCGGTGGTGCAACCCCCGCCGCACGGCGTACGCATATGCCCATACGCCCCCACACCGTGACCAGCGGAGCGCCCACGCGTTGGTCAAGAGAGAGTTGACCACAACGGGCCGCAACGCGGCCCATTCCTTTCAACGCCGGTTCGAGAGGCTTGTTCATGGCCGACCACGCAACCCACGACGCCCAGGCCCGGGCCAGCCTGCACTTGCTGGTGCGGGACATCGAGCGGGTCCGCCGCCAGGTGGACGCACTCCGCACGCTCACCGCCCAGTTGGGCAACGTATACCGCCCGCGCCGCTCCGGCCCGTCCACGGGCTTCGTCGTCTACGGACGTGCCCCCGCCCCGACGGTCCGGCTCGCCCAGGAACTCCGGGACAGTGTCGAAACCCTGGTCACGGCCGCCGTGGACTTCGACCGTTCGCTCGGCTTCTCGTGGGATGCGGTGGGCTCCGCGCTCGGAGTCACCAAGCAGGCGGTGCACCGCCGTTACGGCGCCCGCCGCACCACGGCCCAGACGACGACGGCCACGGCCGACCCCGACCACTCCACGGAACCGTCGGGCACCCGCACGATCAACGTGGGCGGCGGTCTGCCCACGGTACCCACGGTCCCGGCCGCCCGCTCCATGCCGACCCAGCCGACCGCAGGCAGCCCCACCCTCCGCGACGAGGTCAGGCCGACGGCCTTCCCCGGCCCGCGCAACGGCTGACACGGAACGGCTGACACGGCACGACACACACGCAACGGCCGACGTCCGCAAGGACCGACCGGCATCACGGCTGACCTGAAGGGCCGACCGCCCGTTCCTGCCCTCCCGGCAAGCATCCGGGAGGGCAGCCGTCTGCCGTCGACTCACCCGATGTCCGGCGGATCGATCCGCACCCGAACGGCCTCCCCGTTCCCACTCCCCCCGCCGCTCCCGCTCCCGCGCGCCATCCGCGCCGCCTGAGCCGACTTCAGCGCGGCGGCGAGCGCCGCCCCGCTCCCCGGCGGCACTCGTACCAGCGCCCGCTCCCAGTGCTCCCCGGGCGGCGGCGCACCCGCCCGCCGGGGCGCCCCGGCCCGTGTCACGGGCACCGGAACCGGCCCCAACACCTCGGCATCCGACGGCAGTTCGGCCGTACCGAGGAACTCGGCGAGCGCCTCCGCCGTCCCCGACACCGCCGCCATCCGCGACACCGGCGGAAACCCCAGCTCCGCCCGCTCGGCCAGCTCCCGGACCGCGTGCCCGACGGGATCCCACCGCACCAGCGCCTGCACGGGCCGCAGCGTCGGCTCCGCGACGACGACCACGGTCCCGCCGTCCGCCTGTGGCCGCACCAGTGCCCCGGCCGCGATCCACCGGCGCAGCGCGTCCTCACCGGCCCGCAGGTCGGGCCGCCCGAGCATCGCCCAGCCGTCCAGCAGCAGGGCCGCCGCATAGCCACCCTCGGCGACCGGCTCCGCACCCGGTGTGCTCACGACCAGCGCGGGCGTCCCCGGCACGGTGTCCAGCACCTGCTCGCGCCCCGAGGTCCGTACGGGTACGGCGGGAAAGGCCCGCCCCAGCTCCTCGGCGGTCCGCCGGGCCCCGACCACCTGGGCCCGCAGCCGGAAGCCGCCGCACTCGGGACAGTGCCAGTCGCCCTCCGCCCGCCCGCACCACCCGCACTCCAGTGCTCCGGCGTCCCGCGCCTCCAGCGGACCGGCGCAGTGCCGGCAGCGCGCCGGCGCCCGGCACTGGGCGCAGGCCATCCGCGGCACATACCCCCGTCGGGGCACCTGCACCAGCACCGGCCCGTGCCGCAGCCCGTCCCGGACGGCCTGCCAGGCGAGTGTCGGCAGCCGGGCGGCCCGTGCGGCCTCGTCCCGGGCCAGGTCCCCGTCCCCGACCGTCCGCACCAGCGGCGCGGCCCCGCGCACCTGTTCCCGCCCCGCCACCAGGGGCCGCGCCCAGCCGTTCTCCACGAGCTGCGCGGCCTCCACCGTGCAGCTCCAACTCCCGAGCAGAAAGGCGCACTTGTCCAGGGCCGCCCGCAGGAGCAGCACATCCCGCGCATGCGGCTGCGGCGCGTGCTGCTCGCTGTGGCTGTCGTCCCCGTCGTCCCAGATCACGACGAGCCCGAGATCCCGCACGGGCGCGAACATGGCCGCCCGCGTCCCGACGACGGCCCGCACCGACCCACGGCTGACCGCGAGCCACTGCGCGTACCGCTTCTCGGGCCCGGCGTCGGCCGTGAGCAGCGCGTGCCGGCCTTCGCCCAGTACCTCGGTCAGCGCGGCATCGACCCGCGCCGCGGCCCGCCCGTCCGGTACGACGACGAGCGCGCCGCGTCCCGAGGCGAGCGTGGCGGCGACGGCGCGGGCGATCTCCTCGCTCCACCCGGGTCCCGGCAGCGCGTTCCACACTGCGCGCGGCGCGCCGCCGGAGGCCAGCGACTCGACGAAGGCGGCCCCGTGCTCGTACCGCGACCAGCTTCCGGCGCCCGGCACGGGCGGCGGCGGCAGCGGCTCGGGCGACGGGCGCTTCTCGGCCCGCGCGCTGCGCGGCGGCACGGCAAGCTGCAGCACATCCGCGAGGCTCCCCGCGTACCGGTCGGCGACCGCGCGCGCGAGCCGCAGCAGTTCCTCGCTCAGCACCGGCTCGGGCGACACCACCTGGGCCAGGGCGGCGAGCGGTCCCGAGTAGTCGGACTCGGCGAGCCGCTCGACCAGGAACCCGTCGATGAGCCCTCCGCCCTCGCGGCGCCCGTCCCGCACCCGGTGCCGCCCGGCCCCGAACCGGACCCGGACCCGGACCCCCGGCTGCGCCTCCGCGTCCAGTTCGGCGGGGACGGCGTAGTCGAAGTACCGGTCGAGATGGAGCACGCCCTTGTCCACGAGCACCCGCGCGACCGGCAACCGCTCGGCCAGCGCGGCCCCTCGCCAGGTCCGCGGCTTGGCCCGCGGCGCCCTGGCCTCCCGCACGCTCTCCCGGATGAGCGCGAGCTGCTCCGGCGGCGCCCCTCCGGCGCCGCCGCCCCCCTGCCCGTTCTCGCTGCTCACCCTTGCATTCTTACCAAACGCCACTGACAGCCGACGCCGCCCGAGTCCCCTCGGGCGGGCGGCCCGCATCTCCCGAGATCAGTCCGGCAGCGGTCGGAACACCAGTTTCACCGCGCGCCATATGCGCACTCCACAGAAGTAACCACGGCCGTCGCACCGGGAGGGCCTCACCGTACCGATCACGCCTTCCCGGCGACCAGCCGATTTCCGCGGTACCCGGGACGGTCTCCGCGCCTCCGGTTTCCCCGGACACGCCGAGGCCCGGCTCCCCGTGGGGGAACCGGGCCTCGGCGGTGGATTTCCGGGGGTGTCAGAGGCCCGCGGCCGTGCGCAGGGCGTCCACGCGGTCCGTGCGCTCCCAGGTGAAGTCGGGGAGCTCGCGGCCGAAGTGGCCGTACGCGGCGGTCTGGGCGTAGATCGGGCGGAGCAGGTCGAGGTCGCGGATGATCGCGGCCGGGCGGAGGTCGAAGACCTCGTCGATCGCCTTCTCGATCTTCTCGTGGTCGATCTTGGCGGTGCCGAAGGTCTCGACGAAGAGGCCCACCGGCTCGGCCTTGCCGATCGCGTAGGCGACCTGGACCTCGCAGCGGGCGGCCAGGCCGGCGGCGACGACGTTCTTCGCGACCCAGCGCATGGCGTAGGCGGCCGAGCGGTCGACCTTGGACGGGTCCTTGCCGGAGAAGGCACCGCCGCCGTGGCGGGCCATGCCGCCGTAGGTGTCGATGATGATCTTGCGGCCGGTCAGGCCGGCGTCGCCCATCGGGCCGCCGATCTCGAAGCGGCCGGTCGGGTTGACCAGCAGGCGGTAGCCCTCGGTGTCGAGCTTGATGCCCTCGTCCAGCAGCGCCTTCAGCTCCGGCTCCACGACGAACTCGCGGATGTCGGGGGCGAGCAGCGACTCCAGGTCGATGTCGGAGGCGTGCTGGCTGGAGACCACGACCGTGTCGAGGCGGACGGCCTTGTCGCCGTCGTACTCGATGGTGACCTGCGTCTTGCCGTCGGGGCGCAGGTAGGGGATGGTGCCGTTCTTGCGGACCTCGGAGAGGCGCTTGGAGAGGCGGTGCGCCAGGAAGATCGGGAGCGGCATCAGCGTCGGCGTCTCGTCGGTGGCGTAGCCGAACATCAGGCCCTGGTCGCCGGCGCCCTGCTTGTCGAGCTCGTCCTCGTCGCCCTCGACCCGGTTCTCGTAGGCCGTGTCCACGCCCTGGGCGATGTCCGGGGACTGCGCGCCGATCGAGACCGAGACGCCGCAGGAGGCGCCGTCGAAGCCCTTCTTCGAGGAGTCGTAGCCGATCTCCAGGATCTTGTTGCGGACCAGCGTCGCGATGTCCGCGTACGTCTTGGTCGTGACCTCGCCGGCCACGTGCACCAGGCCGGTGGTGATCAGCGTCTCGACGGCGACCCGGGAGGTCGGGTCCTCGCGCAGAAGCGCGTCGAGAATGGTGTCGCTGATCTGGTCAGCGATCTTGTCGGGGTGACCCTCGGTCACGGACTCCGAGGTGAACAGGCGACGGGACACAACGCTCCCTGGGGTTGCAGCGGCTGCTGTCTGATCATTGGCGGACGACACGGGGGCTGCACCCGGGCACCGTCCGAGAACAGTTTATCGGTCGCACTCGGCCGCCGGCCTACCTGTCTCGACACTCGGAAGTGCTGTGACCTGCGGCACGGGCATTCTGCCCAATGGCCGGCGGCCTTGGCCAGAGCCCCCGCACCGCAATGTCGCGTCCGGGAAAGTTGACATATGGCCGAAATAAGTCAACCCAAACGGGCCGCCACCAGATCCCACACGATGTCGGCGAGGGCCTCCTTCGGCCCGTGCGGCACGGGCGTCTCGCTGCCGTCGGCCCCGAGCACCACGGCCTCGTTCTCCTCGGAGCCGAAGGTCTTGCGCTCGCCCACCTCGTTCACCACCAGCAGGTCGCAGCCCTTGCGCGCCAGCTTGGTCCGGCCGTTGGCGAGGACGTCGTCGGTCTCGGCGGCGAAGCCGACGATCACCTGTCCGGACCGCGCCCGGTCGGCCGAGATCTCCGCGAGGATGTCCGGATTCCGCACCAGGACGATCGGCTCCGGGTCCTGGCCGTCCTTCTTCTTGATCTTCCCGGCCGCGTAGACCGCGGGGCGGAAGTCGGCGACGGCGGCGGCCATCACCACGGCGTCGGCGTCGGCCGCCGCCTTCAGCACGGCCTCCCGCAGCTGTACGGCCGTACCGACCGGGACGATGTCCACGCCGGCCGGGTCGGGCAGCCCTGCGGTGTTCGCGGCGACCAGGGTCACTCTGGCCCCCCGGGCGGCGGCCGTGCGGGCGAGCGCGTAGCCCTGCTTGCCGGAGGAGCGGTTGCCGAGGAAGCGGACCGGGTCGAGGGGCTCGCGGGTGCCGCCGGCGGACACGACGACGTGGCGGCCGGCCAGGTCTGGCTCCGCCGCTCCTCTCCCGAGGACGCGGCGGCAGGCCTCGAAGATCTCCGCCGGGTCGGGGAAGCGCCCCTTGCCGGTGTCGACGCCGGTGAGGCGGCCGACCGCCGGCTCGATCACGACGGCGCCGCGGCGGCGCAGCGTGGCCACGTTCTCCTGGGTGGCCGGGTGCTCCCACATCTCCGTGTGCATCGCCGGGGCGAAGACGACCGGGCAGCGGGCGGTGAGGAGGGTGTTGGTGAGCAGGTCGTCGGCGAGGCCGTGGGCCGCCTTGGCGAGCATGTCGGCGGTGGCGGGGGCGACGACGACCAGATCGGCGTGCTGGCCGATGCGGACGTGCGGGACCTCCTCGACGTGGTCCCAGACCTCGGTGGAGACCGGGTTGCCGGAGAGGGCGGACCAGGTCGCGGCGCCGACGAAGTGCAGCGCGGAGGCGGTGGGCACGACCCGGACGTCGTGGCCCGACTCGGTGAACCTCCTCAGCAGCTCACAGGCCTTGTACGCGGCGATGCCGCCGCTGACCCCCAGCACGACCTTCGGCTTGCCCACCGGGCCTCCACTCGTCGAATCCATGACGCCATCACACACCACAGGCCCGGCAGTCGGCTGCCGGGCCTGTGGATAAGTCAACCGCAATACGAAAGTACTACCGCGAGTACCCGCGGTAGTACTACTGCACTACTACTGCGCCGGGCCCTCGATGGCCTCGGACGTCAGCAGACCCGCGTTGATCTCGCGCAGGGCGATGGAGAGCGGCTTCTCGTGGACGTGCGTGTCGACGAGCGGACCGACGTACTCGAGGAGGCCCTCGCCGAGCTGCGAGTAGTACGCGTTGATCTGACGGGCGCGCTTGGCCGCGTAGATCACGAGGCTGTACTTCGAGTCGGTGGCCTCGAGGAGCTCGTCGATCGGAGGGTTGATGATGCCCTCGGGCGCGGTGATGGAAGAGGACACGCTCTGCCTTCCGATGGATGGGAAAGATTCAGTCTGAATGATCAGCAACGATCACACAACGTCCATCAAGGCTAGCAGCTCGCGCGCCACGTCCTTGACAGAGGTGTTGACCAGGGTTTCGTCGAACTCGGGCTCGGCCGCGAGCTCGACCTTGGCCGCGTCCAGCCGCCGCTCGATCACCTCGGGCGCCTCGGTGCCACGCCCGGTGAGCCTGCGCACCAGCTCCTCCCAGGAAGGAGGCGCCAGGAACACCAGCCGGCCGTCCGGCATGGTCTCGCGGACCTGCCGGGCGCCCTGGAGGTCGATCTCCAGGAGGACCGGCACGCCGGCCTCCAGGTGTTCGAGGACCGCGGCACGCGGGGTGCCGTAGCGGTTGCCGGCGAACTCGGCCCACTCCAGGAGTTCGCCGTTGGCGATCAGTTTGTCCATCTCCTCGTCGGAGACGAAGAAGTAGTGGACGCCGTGCTTCTCGCCGGGGCGCGGCCTGCGCGTGGTAGCCGACACCGAGAGCCAGACCTCGGGGTGCTCCTTGCGCATATGGGCGACGACCGTGCTCTTGCCGACCCCGGAGGGGCCGGAGAGCACGGTCAGCCGCGGACGTTCGTCCGGGGGCTCGGGGGTCGTCCCCCGGAATGTTGCAGCCATGCAGCGATTATTCCAGCAATCGCAGGCCGTCCGGGACGGCCCTCCCGGACGGCCTCGTGATCAGGAGCCGGTGCTGCCGAACTCGCGCTCCAGGGAGGCGATCTGGTTGGAACCGAGGCCACGCACGCGGCGGCTCTCGGAGATCCCGAGTCGCTCCATGATCTGCTTGGCGCGGACCTTGCCCACGCCCGGCAGGGACTCGAGCAGGGCGGAGACCTTCATCTTGCCGATGACGTCGTTTTCCTGGCCCTGCTTGATGACCTCGTGGAGAGAGGCGCCGGAGTGCTTGAGTCGATTCTTGACCTCGGCCCGCTCCCGGCGAGCCGCGGCGGCCTTTTCGAGCGCGGCTGCGCGCTGTTCAGGGGTAAGGGGCGGAAGAGCCACGCCTACGTCACCTCGGATGTCGAACTGTCGGATACGGACCGGTGAGGAACCTAGTCGCCCCACACCTGGGGAGCTACGAGCAACACGCTTGCCCGTTGACTCTGCTCGGAGACTAGCGGGCAAGTCCGCCGGAGTCAGCGAGAACAGCGGAAAAGTCCTGGTCAGCCTCCGTCAGGCCAGACATTTCAGACATATTGCCCTGGATTTGAGGATGTATTCACGATCGGGCGGTCGCCGAAGTGCTCGCCCGAGCAGTCGGCGGAGTCCCGTCGGAGCCCTCACCGACCTGCGACGACATCCCGGATCTCACCCGCGAACCGGTCCGCTGCCGCCCGCAGGGCCCCGACATCGGGACCGTGACGCAAAACACCTCGGCTCACGTTTGGAACCACGTTGCGCACCGAAGCCCCGAAGACCGCGGGAAGATCGGCCGCCGTCGCCCCCTGCGCGCCGACGCCCGGCGCGAGGAGCGGGCCGTTGATGTCGAGGTCGTACGACGACAGGTCGCCGACCGTGGCACCGACCACGGCGCCGAAGGAACCCAGCGGCTCCTCCCCCGCGTTCTCGGCGGCGAGATGGGCCAGGACGGTGGCGCCGACCGTGCGCCCGTCGGCACGCACCGCGTGCTGCACCTCGGGCCCCTCCGGGTTGGAGGTGAGCGCCAGCACGAACAGGCCGGCCCCGGTCTCCCGGGCCAGCGCGACGGCCGGGCTGAGCGAGCCGTAGCCGAGGTACGGGGAGACGGTCAGGGCGTCCGAGAACAGCGGGGCGTCCTTGCTCAGGAAGGCCTCCGCGTACCCGGCCATGGTCGAGCCGATGTCGCCGCGCTTGGCGTCCATCACGACCAGCGTCCCGGCCGCCCGCGCCTCCGCCACCACCCGCTCCAGGACGGCGATCCCGCGCGAGCCGAACCGCTCGAAGAACGCGCTCTGCGGCTTCATCACGGCGACCCGGTCGGCCACCGCCTCCACGACGGTACGGCTGAACCGCTCCAGGCCCGCCACGTCGGCGTTCAGACCCCACTCGGTGAGCAGTGAGGCGTGCGGGTCGATGCCGACGCACAGCGGACCGCGCTCGTCCATGACGCGGCGCAGCCGCGCGCCGAAGGGCTCCAACGGGCTCATACGGTCTTCCTCACGTCGGCGCCGACCGCGTCGGCGAGGGTGGCGTACGGGCTGGTGCGCAGGCGTGCCGCGAGGCCCTTGTGGACGGCACGGGCCCAGAAGGGGCCCTGGTAGATGAAGGCGCTGTAGCCCTGCACCAGCGTGGCACCGGCCAGGATCCGCTGCCAGGCGTCCTCGGCGTCCTCGATGCCGCCGACGCCCACCAGGGCGATCCGGTCGCCCACGCGCGCGTACAGCCGCCGCAGCACCTCCAGGGAGCGCGCCTTGAGCGGCGCCCCGGAGAGTCCTCCGGTCTCCTTCACCAGGGCGGGATCCGACCGCAGCCCGAGGCCCTCGCGGGCGATCGTCGTGTTGGTGGCGATGATCCCGTCGAGCCCCAGTTCCACGGCCAGGTCCGCGACGGCGTCGACGTCCTCGTCGGCGAGGTCCGGCGCGATCTTCACCAGCAGCGGCACCCGGCGGTTCGCCGACACGCGGTCGGCGGCCTCGCGCACGGCCGTCAGCAGCGGACGGAGGTGGTCGACGGCCTGGAGGTTGCGCAGGCCGGGCGTGTTCGGCGACGACACGTTCACGACCAGGTAGTCGGCGTACGGCGCGAGCCGCTCGGCGGACTTCACGTAGTCGCCGACGGCCTCGGCCTCCGGCACCACCTTGGTCTTGCCGATGTTGACGCCCACGACGGTCCTGAACACGGCCTCACGGGTCGCCAGCCGCGCTGCGACGGTCAACGAGCCGTCGTTGTTGAACCCCATCCGGTTGATCAGCGCCCGGTCCCCGACGAGCCGGAACAGCCGCTTCTTGGGATTACCGGGCTGCGCCTCCCCGGTCACGGTCCCGATCTCGACGTGGTCGAACCCCAGCATCGACATCCCGTCGATCGCCACGGCGTTCTTGTCGAACCCGGCGGCCAGCCCGAACGGCCCGTGCATCCGCAGTCCGAACGCCTCGGTGCGCAGTTCCTTGTAGCGGGGCGCGAGCGCGGCGGCGACGAACGTGCGCAGCACGGGGATCCGGGCGGCGAGCCGGATCCACCGGAAGGCGAGGTGGTGAGCGGCCTCGGGATCCATCCGCCGGAAGACGAGCTGAAAGAAGATCCTGTACATCGGTTGTCCTCATACGGAGGGGGGACGCCGTCTCCGGAGTCCCCCCTCAGTGGAGCGCCCCGACGGGGCGCGGGGAACTGCGCGACCGGCCACAACCGGCCCGCAGTCTCACTACGACCTTTCAGTCCCGAGCCGCGGTCAACCGCTCCGCATGCTCCTGGAGCGACCGCACCCCCACGTCCCCGTGGTTCAGCGCGTCAATGCCCTGCACAGCCGCCGCCAGCGCCTGCACGGTCGTCAGGCACGGCACCGACCGGGCCACCGCGGCCGTCCGGATCTCGTACCCGTCCAGGCGACCCCCCGTGCCGTACGGTGTGTTGACGATGAGGTCCACCTCGCCGTCGTGGACGAGCTGCACGATCGTCTTCTCGCCGTTGGGGCCGACCCCCTCCGACTGCTTGCGGACGACGGTCGCGTTGATGCCGTTGCGCTTGAGCACCTCGGCCGTGCCGGAGGTGGCCAGCAGCTCGAAGCCGTGGGCGACCAGCTCACGCGCCGGGAAGATCATGGAGCGCTTGTCGCGGTTGGCGACGGAGATGAACGCGCGGCCCTTGGTGGGCAGCGGCCCGTAAGCCCCGGCCTGCGACTTGGCGTACGCCGTGCCGAAGACCGAGTCGATGCCCATGACCTCGCCCGTGGAGCGCATCTCCGGGCCGAGGACGGTGTCCACGCCCCGCCCGTGGATGTCACGGAACCGCGACCACGGCATGACCGCCTCCTTCACGGAGATCGGCGCGTCGAACGGCAGCTCACCGCCGTCGCCGTGGGCCGGGAGCAGGCCCTCGGCGCGCAGTTCGGCGACGGTCGCGCCCAGCGAGATCCGGGCGGCGGCCTTCGCCAGCGGCACCGCGGTCGCCTTCGAGGTGAAGGGAACCGTGCGGGACGCGCGCGGGTTGGCTTCGAGGACGTAGAGGATGTCCCCGGCCATCGCGAACTGGATGTTGATCAGACCGCGTACGCCGACCCCGCGCGCGATGGCCTCGGTCGAGGCCCGCAGCCGCTTGATGTCGAAGCCGCCGAGCGTGATCGGCGGCAGGGCGCACGCCGAGTCGCCGGAGTGGATGCCGGCCTCCTCGATGTGCTCCATGACGCCACCGAGGTACAGCTCCTGGCCGTCGTAGAGCGCGTCCACGTCGATCTCGATGGCGTCGTCGAGGAACCGGTCGACGAGGACCGGCCGGGAGGGGCTGATCTCGGTCGACTCGGCGATGTAGGAGGCGAGGCGGGTCTCGTCGTAGACGATCTCCATGCCGCGCCCGCCGAGGACGTACGACGGCCGGACGAGGACCGGGTAGCCGATCTCGTCGGCGATGGCCTTGGCCTCGGCGAAGGTGGTCGCCGTGCCGTGCTTGGGGGCCGGCAGGCCCGCCTCGGCGAGGACCCGCCCGAAGGCGCCCCGGTCCTCGGCGGCGTGGATCGCCTCGGGGGACGTGCCGACGATCGGCACGCCGTTGTCCTTGAGCGCCTGGGACAGGCCCAGCGGGGTCTGGCCGCCCAGCTGCACGACCACGCCCGCGACCGGACCGGCCTGCTGCTCGGCGTGCACGATCTCCAGCACGTCCTCCAGCGTGAGCGGCTCGAAGTAGAGCCGGTCGGAGGTGTCGTAGTCGGTGGAGACGGTCTCCGGGTTGCAGTTGACCATCACCGTCTCGTAGCCGGCGTCGCTCAGCGCGAAGGACGCGTGCACGCACGAGTAGTCGAACTCGATGCCCTGGCCGATGCGGTTGGGCCCTGAGCCCAGGATGATGACGGCCGGCTTCTCGCGCGGCGCGACCTCGGTCTCCTCGTCGTAGGAGGAGTAGAAGTACGGCGTCTTCGCGGCGAACTCGGCGGCGCAGGTGTCGACCGTCTTGTAGACCGGGCGCACGCCCAGCGCGTGCCGGACCTCGCGGACGACGTCCTCGCGCAGGCCGCGGATCTCGGCGATCTGCTGGTCGGAGAAGCCGTGCCGCTTGGCGTCGGCGATCAGCTCGGCGCTCAGTTCCGGCGCCTCGGCCAGTTCGTCGGCAATCTCCTTGATCAGGAAGAGCTGGTCGACGAACCACGGGTCGATCTTCGTGAACTCGAAGACCTCCTCGGGCGTGGCGCCCGCGCGGATGGCCTGCATGACGGTGTTGATCCGGCCGTCGGTGGGCCGTACCGCCTCGTGCAGCAGCGTCTCCTTGTCGCCGGGCTCGCCGACGAAGGTGAACTGGCTGTCCTTCTTCTCCAGCGAGCGCAGCGCCTTCTGGAAGGCCTCCGGGAAGTTGCGGCCGATGGCCATCGCCTCGCCGACCGACTTCATGGTGGTGGTCAGCGTGGAGTCGGCGGACGGGAACTTCTCGAACGCGAATCGCGGAGCCTTGACGACCACATAGTCGAGCGTGGGCTCGAAGGAGGCCGGGGTCTCCTGCGTGATGTCGTTGGGGATCTCGTCGAGGGTGTAGCCGACAGCCAGCTTCGCGGCAATCTTCGCAATCGGGAAGCCGGTCGCCTTGGAGGCGAGCGCCGAGGACCGCGACACGCGCGGGTTCATCTCGATGACGATGACCCGGCCGTCCTCGGGGTTCACCGCGAACTGGATGTTGCAGCCGCCGGTGTCCACACCGACCTCGCGGATCACGGCGATGCCGATGTCGCGGAGGACCTGGTACTCGCGGTCGGTGAGGGTCATGGACGGCGCGACGGTGATCGAGTCACCCGTGTGCACGCCCATCGGGTCGAAGTTCTCGATGGAGCAGACGACCACGACGTTGTCGTGCTTGTCGCGCATCAGCTCCAGCTCGTACTCCTTCCAGCCGAGGATGGACTCCTCCAGGAGCACCTCGGTGGTCGGGGAGAGCGTGAGGCCCTGGCCGGCGATCCGGCGCAGCTCCTCCTCGTCGTGGGCGAAGCCGGAGCCGGCGCCGCCCATGGTGAAGGAGGGGCGGACGACGACCGGGTAGCCGCCCAGCTCGTCGACGCCCGCGAGGACGTCGTCCATGGAGTGGCAGATGACGGACCGGGCGGACTCGCCGTACCCGATCTTGCGGCGGACCTCCGCCACGACCTCCTTGAAGAGGTCGCGGTCCTCGCCCTTGTTGATGGCCTCGACGTTGGCGCCGATCAGTTCGACGCCGTACTTGGCGAGGACACCGTTCTCGTCGAGCGAGATCGCGGTGTTGAGCGCCGTCTGGCCGCCCAGGGTGGGCAGCAGCGCGTCCGGGCGCTCCTTGGCGATGATCTTCTCGACGAACTCGGGGGTGATCGGCTCGACGTAGGTCGCGTCGGCGATCTCCGGGTCGGTCATGATCGTCGCCGGGTTGGAGTTGACCAGGACGACCCGCAGGCCCTCGGCGCGCAGCACGCGGCAGGCCTGGGTGCCGGAGTAGTCGAACTCGGCGGCCTGGCCGATGACGATCGGGCCGGAGCCGATGACCAGGACGGACTGGATATCGGTGCGCTTAGGCACGCTGGCCCTCCATCAGGGAAACGAAGCGGTCGAACAGGTAGGCGGCGTCGTGCGGGCCTGCTGCCGCTTCGGGGTGGTACTGGACGGAGAAGGCCGGCTGGTCGAGCAGCTGCAGCCCCTCCACGACGTCGTCGTTGAGGCAGACGTGCGAGACCTCGGCGCGGCCGAACTTGGTCTCGCTGACCTGGTCGAGCGGCGCGTCGACGGCGAAGCCGTGGTTGTGCGCGGTGACCTCGACCTTGCCGGTCGTACGGTCCTGGACCGGCTGGTTGATGCCCCGGTGGCCGTACTTCAGCTTGTAGGTGCCGAAGCCGAGCGCGCGGCCGAGGATCTGGTTGCCGAAGCAGATGCCGAAGAGCGGGGTCCTCCGCGCCAGGACGGCGGACATCAGGGCCACCGGGCCGTCGGCCGTGGCCGGGTCGCCGGGGCCGTTGGAGAAGAACACGCCGTCCGGGGAGACGGCGTACACGTCGTCCTCGGTGGCGGTCGCGGGCAGCACGTGCACCTCGATGCCGCGCTCGGCCATCCGCTGCGGGGTCATGCCCTTGATGCCGAGGTCGACGGCGGCGACGGTGAACCGCTTCTCGCCGACCGCGGGGACGACGTACGCCTCCTTGGTGGCGACCTCCTCGTACAGCGAGGCACCCTTCATGTGCGGCTGGTCCTGCACGCGCGCGAGGAGCTCGGCGTCGGTGGCGATCGCCTCGCCGGAGAAGACGCCGGCGCGCATCGAGCCGCGCTCGCGGAGGTGGCGGGTGAGGGCGCGGGTGTCGATCCCGGAGATGCCGACCACGCCCTGCGCCACCAGTTCCGCGTCGAGCGAACGCTTGGCGCGCCAGTTGGAGGGCACGCGCGCGGGGTCGCGCACGACGTAGCCGGAGACCCAGATGCGGCTGGACTCGTCGTCCTCGTCGTTCCACCCCGTGTTGCCGATCTGGGGGGCGGTGGCGACCACGATCTGGCGGTCGTACGAGGGGTCGGTCAGGGTCTCCTGGTAGCCGGTCATGCCGGTGGAGAACACGGCCTCGCCGAAGGTCTCCCCCACGGCCCCGTAGGCGCGACCGCGGAAGATCCGGCCGTCCTCCAGGACGAGTACCGCGGGAACCCTGCCGGTTCCCCTTGTGGAGGTCGTCATCGTTCGGCGCCTTCCGTGCTGGGTGTCTTGATCATGGAGTTGATGGCGTCGACCCACTCGGTGTGCTCCGCCGCGTGGTCGGAGCGGAAACCGGAGTCGATCAGCTTGTCGCCGTGCGCCCAGGTCACCACGAGGAGTCCGCCCTCGGTGAGGACCTTGCCCGCGATGCCCTTGCCGAGCAGGGCCTCACGGAGCGCGTCGGCGGGGATGAAGAAGTCGGTCGCGCCCGGGCGTACGACGTCCAGGCCCGCGTCGGTCAGGGTGAGCTCGACCCGGCTGCGGGAGCCGAGGCCACGGGCCACGATGCGGTCCAGCCACTGCCCGGCGGTGGTGGAGCCGTGGTAGCGGCCACTCATCGTCAGTCTGGCCTCGCCGGGGTCGTCCGGCGCGGTGGGCAGCTCCGGGAGGTCGCCCTGGAGGGTGCCGCGCCACTTCCAGCCCTCGCGCATCAGCCAGTAGACGAGTGCGACGAACAGGGCGAGGCCGACCAGCCAGCCGATGCGGGCGGACCAGTCGGTGACCGCGGCCGACTTCTTCTCGTCGGCCAGCAGGATCAGAGGTGTCACGTCAGCTTCCCGTCCACGAGCGTCGCCTTGCCCCGCAGCCACGTGTGGGTGACACGGCCCGGCAGCTCGCGTCCCTCGTACGGGGTGTTGCGGCTGCGCGAGGCGAAGCCCGCGGGGTCCACCAGGCCACGGTATTCCGTGTCGACGAGGGCGAGGTTGGCGGGCTCGCCTGCCGAGACGGGACGGCCGTGACCGGCGGCCTGCCCGATCCGCGCGGGCTTGAAGGACATGCGGTCGGCGACGCCGGCCCAGGTCAGCAGGCCCGTGTCCACCATGGTCTCCTGGACCACGGACAGCGCGGTCTCCAGACCGACCATCCCCATGGCGGCGGCGGCCCACTCGCAGTCCTTGTCCTCGTGCGGGTGCGGGGCGTGGTCGGTGGCGACGATGTCGATCGTGCCGTCCGCGAGGGCCTCGCGCAGCGCGAGCACGTCGCGCTCGGTGCGCAGCGGCGGGTTGACCTTGTAGACCGGGTTGTACGACCGCACCAGCTCGTCGGTGAGGAGCAGGTGGTGCGGGGTGACCTCGGCGGTGACGTCGATGCCCCGGGACTTGGCCCAGCGCACGATCTCGACGGACCCGGCGGTCGAGAGGTGGCAGATGTGCACCCGCGACCCGACGTGCTCGGCGAGCAGCACATCGCGCGCGATGACCGACTCCTCGGCGACGGCCGGCCAGCCGCCCAGCCCCAGCTCGGCGGAGACGACGCCCTCGTTCATCTGGGCGCCCTCGGTCAGCCGGGGCTCCTGCGCGTGCTGGGCGACGACCCCGCCGAAGGCCTTCACGTACTCCAGCGCCCGGCGCATGATCACGGCGTCGTCGACGCACTTGCCGTCGTCGGAGAAGACGGTGACCCCGGCGGCCGACTCGTGCATGGCGCCCAGCTCGGCGAGCTTCCTGCCCTCCAGGCCGACGGTGACGGCGCCGATCGGCTGGACGTCGCAGTAGCCGTGCTCCCGGCCGAGCCGGTAGACCTGCTCGACGACGCCGGCCGTGTCGGCGACCGGGAAGGTGTTGGCCATGGCGAACACGGCCGTGTAGCCGCCGGAGGCCGCCGCGCGCGTGCCGGTCAGCACGGTCTCGGAGTCCTCGCGGCCGGGCTCGCGCAGGTGGGTGTGCAGGTCGACCAGGCCCGGCAGCAGCACCTTGCCGGCCGCCTCGACGACCTCGGCGCCCTCGGCGGACAGCCCGGAGCCCACCTCGGCGATCGTCTCGCCGTCGATCAGGACGTCCTGCGGCTCACCGCCGAGCACCTTCGCACCACGGATCAGGATCTTGCTCATGGGTCTTACTTCTCCTCGGTGGTGGTGGTGCGGGCGTGGCTGACGGCGGGTTCGTTGCCGCCGAGCAGGAGGTACAGAACGGCCATCCGGATGGAGACTCCGTTTGCGACCTGCTCGACCACGGTGCAGCGCTCGGAGTCGGCGACGTCGGCGGTGATCTCCATGCCGCGGACCATCGGACCGGGGTGCATCACGATGGCGTGCTCGGGCATCCTGGCCATGCGCTCGCCGTCGAGGCCGTAGCGCCGCGAGTACTCGCGCTCGGTCGGGAAGAAGGCCGCGTTCATGCGCTCGCGCTGCACGCGCAGCATCATCACCGCGTCGGACTTGGGCAGTACGGCGTCCAGGTCGTACGACACCTCGCAGGGCCAGCGCTCGACGCCGACCGGGACCAGGGTGGGCGGGGCGACCAGGGTGACCTCGGCGCCGAGGGTGTGCAGCAGGTCGACGTTGGACCGGGCGACCCGGCTGTGCAGGACGTCGCCGACGATCGTGATGCGCTTGCCGGCCAGGTCCTGCCCTATTCCGGCGTCCCGGCCGACCAGGCGGCGGCGCATGGTGAAGGCGTCCAGGAGGGCCTGGGTGGGGTGCTGGTGGGTGCCGTCGCCCGCGTTGATGACGGCCGCGTCGATCCAGCCGGAGTTGGCGAGGCGGTAGGGGGCTCCGGAGGCGCCGTGCCGGATGACGACGGCGTCGACACCCATCGCCTCCAGGGTCTGGGCGGTGTCCTTCAGGGACTCGCCCTTGGAGACGCTGGACCCCTTGGCGGTGAAGTTGATGACGTCGGCGGAGAGGCGCTTCTCGGCGGCCTCGAAGGAGATCCGGGTCCGGGTCGAGTCCTCGAAGAAGAGGTTGACGACGGTGCGACCGCGCAGGGTCGGCAGCTTCTTGATCGGCCGGTCGGCGACCCGGGCCATCTCCTCGGCGGTGTCGAGGATCAGGACGGCGTCGTCGCGGGTGAGGTCGGCGGCCGAGATGAGATGACGCTGCATCTGTCAGGCTCCGTAGGGCAGTTCACAAAGGGGGAGATTGCGGGCAGGCGTGGGCGCACCGGGGTGGTGCGGGCCCCGCGGCCTGCTAGGAGGTCGGCTTCGCGCCGAGCAGGACGGTGTCGCGACCGTCCTCCTCGGCGAGCAGGACCTTGACCGTCTCCCGCAGCGACGTGGGGAGGTTCTTGCCGACGTAGTCGGCACGGATGGGCAGTTCGCGGTGGCCGCGGTCGACGAGAACCGCGAGCTGGACCGCGCGGGGGCGCCCGATGTCGTTCAGGGCGTCGAGCGCGGCGCGGATGGTGCGGCCGGAGAAGAGCACGTCGTCGACGAGGATCACCAGCCTGCCGTCGATGCCGTCACCGGGGATGTCGGTGCGGGCCAGCGCACGCGGCGGGTGCATGCGCAGGTCGTCGCGGTACATGGTGATGTCGAGCGAACCGACGGGCATCTTGCGGTCGGTGATCTGCTCCAGCTTGGCGGCGAGCCGCTGGGCGAGGAAGACGCCGCGGGTCGGGATGCCGAGGAGCACCACGTCGTCGGCGCCCTTGGCGCGCTCGACGATCTCGTGGGCGATGCGGGTCAGCACCCGCGCGATGTCCGGGCCCTCGAGAACGGGCCGCGCATCGGAAGCCTGCGCCGCGGCGTCAGGCCCTTCCTGCTGGTTCTGCTTGTCCATACGAAACGGACCCCCTTCTCCGCCTCACGGGACGGACTTTAAAGGACGTCGGATTTGCGCCATCAACGGTAGCAGGTGGCGAAGAGGCCCCTGATCACCCCCCTGGCGTAATCGGTCATCGTCACCACGGAAGAGTCGGTGCGGACCATTCGGCTTGACGCAGCAGAGTAACGCTGCGTAACCTCACAGTGAGTTACCAGCCGCGCGGCGGGAACCAAGGCCGGCCGCGTCGACACAGTGTCCGGGGAGCTATATGTCCAGCGAATACGCCAAACAGCTCGGGGCCAAGCTCCGGGCCATCCGCACCCAGCAGGGCCTTTCCCTCCACGGTGTCGAGGAGAAGTCCCAGGGTCGCTGGAAGGCCGTGGTGGTCGGTTCGTACGAGCGCGGCGACCGTGCCGTGACCGTACAGCGCCTTGCAGAGTTGGCGGATTTCTACGGGGTCCCGGTGCAGGAGCTGCTGCCCGGCACGACTCCCGGCGGTGCCGCCGAGCCCCCGCCGAAGCTGGTCCTCGACCTGGAGCGGCTGGCCAACGTGCCGGCCGAGAAGGCGGGACCGCTGCAGCGCTACGCGGCGACGATCCAGTCCCAGCGCGGTGACTACAACGGCAAGGTGCTGTCGATCCGCCAGGACGACCTGCGCACCCTGGCCGTCATCTACGACCAATCCCCCTCGGTCCTCACCGAGCAGCTGATCAGCTGGGGCGTCCTGGACGCGGACGCCCGCCGCGCGGTGGCCACCCACGAAGAGGCCTGAGACACGGGACATACTGCGCAGAAACGTCTCTACAAGGGGCGGAGCCAAGGGGCTCCGCCCCTGCTGCGTTCCACGCCCGCGGTGACCGCAAGCCCCAGGGTCACGTGACCGCACGCCCTAAGGCCGTTTCAACAGCACGCCCTACGGCCGCGGTGACGGCACCACGGCCGACGCCCGTCCCCGCGAATCCCTCACCCCGCACCCCCGTCTGTGCCACGATCCTGTGAGCTGCACCGATGACGGAGTGGGGGGACTTCATGGCGGTGAGTGACGAGCGGGACGAGGTGCTGGACGCCCTGATCGGTCTCGTGCGGGACGTCCACGCGGGCCATCTCGGCGAGGACGCCGCGGATCAGTACATACGGTCCGCCCCGTGGCAGGTGGACGAGGAGCAGGTGCTCCACCTCGTCGGGTTCGGTCTGCACCGGGTCCGGGACGGGGCCACGGTCATGGGCTATCTGATGGCCCGGCTGCTCATGGCGCTCTCCGAGGAGCGCTGGGGCCGGGGCATGTCCTCCCCGTGGTGGCAGGCGGCCGACCTGCTGGTCGAGGCCGTACGGCTGGACCTGGTGGAACGCCCGAGCGGCCGTCGGCTGCGCCTCGCCTGCGCGGTCGCCGACGAGCAGTTGGAGACCCTCCGGCAGGCACGCGAGCTGGACGAACTGGCCGAGACCATGTACGCGGCGGGCATCCTCCGGGTCCATCCGCACATCGCGGCGCCCGCACTGGACGACGGCCTGGCCATCCGGGACCGGCAGCTCCGCGGCCAGGTGCGCGGCCGGATGTTCGGCGCCGGTTCCGCCGGACCGGACCCGGACTCCCTCGACGCGCTGCCGCACCCCGTGGACGCCGCGCTGGAGGCGCTGCCCTACCTCTACGGCGCGGCCGGTCTGAGCGAAGGACACCAGCGGGCCCGCTGTCTGAACGCCGTGAACGAGGCGCTGGCCATCCTCATGGACGACTCCGAGGCCGGGGACTGGGTGACGGATTCCTGGCTGGCGAACAGCCGGAGCGCCGCGGCCCTGATCGACCCGGTCCGCGATCCGGTGAACGCGATCCGGCTGCGGCGGATCCTCGCCATCTACGACGGCCGCCTCGGCCCCGACTCGCTCCAGGAGCTGCTGCCGAAGCCGCTGCCCGAACTGGTGCGGCTGCTGGGCGAACGGGAGACCTGGGGCGTGATGCACCAGGCCCTGCCGTTGCTGCGGGAGACCGGCCGCCGCGATCTGCTGCGGGAGCTGCTGGCCGCCGTCCACGCCGAGCTGCCCGTGCCCAGGGACCGGTCGGGGCTGTGGGAGGTGTGGCAGAGCCATCTCCACGCACTGCCCGGCGACCCGGCGCCCTGCCCCGCCGAGGACACCGAGGCGGAGATCAAGCGCGCCTTCCGCGACGCGCTCACGCCGGAGCACCAGGGGACCGCGACCCTCCTGTACCTGGCGGCCCACCTGCACCAGAGCGGCGCCGCCCGCGCCACCTGCGCCCTGCTGGACGCGCTGCCCGACTACCTGCCGGACGCGGGACCCCAGGTCGCGAGGGCCGTCCGATGCCTGCTGGGCAGCGCCTCCGCCGCGGCCGCGGCCGAGCACCAGCGGGCGGGAGAGCTCTTCGAGGCGATCGACCGGCACGCGACCGCCGCGCGCCACTACTCCGCCCTCGGTTTGCAAAGCCTGGTCCTGCGCGAGATGGAACTGATGGTCGACTGCGCCGACGCGGGCGGCACGGACGAGGTGACCCGCGCGGTTGTCGCGCTGCGCGTGGGGATCGCACCGCGGCTGGAGGCCGGGCTCGACGAGCCCGCCGCCTTCGCCCTCGTCGCGGCGGCCCAGAAGCTCGGCAGCCGCACCACCGAGGGACGGCAGTCGGGGGCCGCGATGCTGATGCTGCACGAGGCCGCCAAGGGAGTCGACTTCTCGCGCGCGCTGGAGACCCCCGGACCGCGGCGTCCTCTCCCGCAACTGACGGAACGACGGGAGCGGATCGAGGAGTTGGCGAGCCGGCTCGGCGAGGCCGCGCCGCCGCGGCTCAGCGAGGTCGGCGAGGACCTGGAGATGCTCAGCTACGCGGGCACCCAGGAACACGCGGCCGGCGACACCGAGCACGAGAAGCTCGGCAATCTACGGCGCTCCTTCGACCGCGACCTCTCCGGCAGTCTGTACCCGCCGGCCCCGGCCGAGACCCCCTCCGCGTACCCGGACCTGGACGACGTCGTCGCCGCCCTGCCCGACGAGACCGTGCTGGTCTCGCTGTGGATCGCCCAGCAGCCGCGCGCCATCGAGCCGGCCGGGCCGGACGGCCAGCCCGCCGCCGCGCTGCATCTGCTCACGGTCACCTCGCAGGGCATCCAGGACATCCGGGTGCAGCCGTTCGCCGGGATGCCCGGTGCGGTGCTGCAGCTGAGCAGGGACGGCTACCGGCAGACCATGCATCCCTTCGCGTACGAGGTGGCCTCCGCGCGCTCGGTCGCCCGCGCCGACCCGCTGCACCGGGAGGTCACCCGCGTCGGCGAGGAGGAACTGGACTTCGGCTCCTTCTTCGGCAACCTGGACAGCGTGCTGGCCCGTCTGCATTCCGAGGGCAGACGCCACCTCTGCTTCTGGGCCCACGGCCCCTTCCACTACCTGCCGTTCCCGCTGTTGCGGCGGGCGGGGCGACCGCTGGCGGACGACTGGACCGTGACCACGGTGCCGAGCCCGGTCTGCGTCACCGGGCCCCGGACCCCCGCGACGCCCTCGGGTACCGGACTGGTGTCACTGGGCGCGGCGCTGGGCGGCACGCCCTGGGGTCTGCGCGGGGAGCCGGTGCTGGACGAGCACGCGGCGGCGGTGGCCGCGGTCGCCGACGGGATCACCCTGGTCGGCCCGGACGCCACCCCGGCGGCCTTCCTGAGCCGTGCCGAGGGCGCCCGCTATGTGCATGTCGCCGCGCACGGCGCGCACAGCCAGGACGCCTCCTGGTTCCAGTGCCTGTACCTCAATCCGCCCGAGGGCGGCGGGGACGGGCGGCTGTTCGGGCACGAGGTGCTCCTCCACGACCTGCGGGGCGTGGACCTGGTCACGCTGGCCGCCTGCGAGTCGGCGCTCGGCCGGTTCGACCTCGCCGACAATCCGCGTGGGCTGCCCACCGCCTTCCTGCTGGCCGGGGCACGGGCCGTGGTCGGCTGCCTGTGGCCGGTCCGCACCCCCACGGCCACCCGCTTCTTCGGCGAGCTGTACACGCGTCTCGCGGACCACCAGGACACCCTGCGCGCGTTCCGGGAGGCCCAGACGGCCACCCGTGCCCGCTTCCCCCAGTACCGCGACTGGGGCGCCTTGACCTACCACGGCGGCTGGCTCCGCCCCGACCGGAGGAACCCCTGATGACTCTCGAACTGCCGCCGCTGCGCACGTACGACGTCGACCTGGTCGTGCCCGCCACCCTGCAGGGCAACACCACCGAGGAGCGCATCAGCCGACGACTGACCGTCACCGAGCCGTACGTCACCCGGCTCACGCTCGCGCAACTGCACGAGCTGGGCGTGAATCCGACCCTGCTGTCGGCGTCGGTACCCGACGACGACTACTTCCTGCTGGCGTTCAGCTGCGCGTTCCGGCCGGACTCCGGCGGCGATTCCGCGCCGTTCAAGGACGCGAACATCGGGATCATGCTCGACGCGCCCGGCAGCCCGAAGCCGCCGGTCGCACTGGCCCTGTCCCCCGACACCGCGAGCGTGACGAGTGGGAACAGTAGCTTCCGGATCGCCCTGTCCGTACCGCTCGGCGTGGCGGAGCCGTCCGTGGAATATACGGCCGAGGGGCCGAGGGAGGAGCGGTACATCACCGCGTACGGCCTCGGCGGCAACAACCCCGAGTGGCAGTTCCAGGAGCAGCCGGGGCGCCCGCTCGCCGGGGACATGCTGCTCGCGGTGGTGGTGTGCGTGCCGGCCGGGGTTCCCGTGGTCGCAGAGGTCGTCGTGGCGGCCTCGCTGCGGAAGTGGCGGATCCTGCGCAGCCGGGCCGAGCTGCCGCCGCGGCTGCACAGGATCGATCTGGCGGCACGCGCGCCCCGTGCGCTGCCCGGCGGTCCGGCGGCCGGGGCACTGCCCCGGGGAGCCGGTCAGTAGACGCGAAGGGCCCGTGGACGGATCCACGGGCCCTGCAACGGCGCGGAGAGGGTCAGGCTCCCTCGCGGCGCAGCGACGGCTTCAGCTCCTTGAGGCGCCCCAGAAGCCCGTTCACGAACGAGGGCGACTCGTCCGTGGAGAACTCCTTCGCGAGCTGCACCATCTCGTCGAGGACGACGGCGTCCGGCGTCTCGTCGACCCAGATCAGCTCGTACGCGCCGAGGCGCAGGATGTTGCGGTCGACGACCGGCATCCGGTCCAGCGTCCAGCCCACCGCGTACTGGGCGATCAGCTCGTCGATCCGCTTCACGTGCACGGCGTAGCCCTCGACCAGCTGCATCGTGTACTCGCTCACCGGCGGCTGCCGGGTGTCGTCCCGGGAGAGCCGGATCCAGTCCGCGAGGACGGTCAGGACGTCGGCCCCGCGCTGGTCGCCCTCGAAGAGGATCTGGAAGGCGCGCTTGCGGGCCGTGTTGCGGGCAGCCACGGTTAGCTGTTCACCCGGCCGAGGTAGTCGCTCGTGCGGGCGTCGACCTTGATCTTCTCACCGGTGGTGATGAAGAGCGGGACCTGGATCTGGTGACCGGTCTCCAGGGTGGCGGGCTTGGTGCCGCCGGTGGAGCGGTCGCCCTGGACGCCCGGCTCGGTCTCCTGGATGACCAGCTCGACGGCGGCGGGGAGCTCGACGAAGAGCACCTCGCCCTCGTGCTGGGCGACGACGGCCGTGAAGCCCTCGATCAGGAAGTTCGCGGCGTCGCCGACGGTCTTCCGGTCGATGTGCAGCTGGTCGTACGTGTCCATGTCCATGAAGACGAAGTACTCGCCGTCCATGTACGAGAACTGCATGTCGCGCTTGTCGACAGTGGCCGTCTCGACCTTGACGCCGGCGTTGAAGGTCTTGTCGACCACCTTGCCGGACAGCACGTTCTTGAGCTTGGTGCGCACGAATGCGGGGCCCTTGCCGGGCTTGACGTGCTGGAACTCGACGACGGACCAGAGCTGGCCGCCTTCGAGCTTGAGCACCAGGCCGTTCTTGAGGTCGTTCGTGGAAGCCACGGTTGCGGAATCTCCTGGACTGACGTGGACGACCCCGGGGCGCGCACCTTCCTAGAGTGCGAGCAGCTCCTTGGTCGTGATGGTGAGTAGCTCGGGTCCGCCGTCCGCCTCGGGGCGTACGACGAGCGTGTCATCGATCCGGACGCCGCCCC
This sequence comes from Streptomyces sp. NPDC048278, assembly GCF_040652195.1. NCBI lineage: Bacteria > Bacillati > Actinomycetota > Actinomycetes > Kitasatosporales > Streptomycetaceae > Streptomyces > Streptomyces sp. NPDC048278. The sequence continues at coordinate 211,486 of NZ_JBEZLP010000006.1, read as the reverse complement.
GGCCCGGGAGGTGGACCCCCGGTTCGACGGTGACCGGCACGCAAGCGTCCAGTTTACCCATGGCTGAAGGGGCGAGCTGCGGGTCCTCGGCGATTTCGAGTCCGACGCCGTGTCCGGTGAGGGGCTGCAGGCTCTCGGCGTAGCCGGCGGAGTCCAGTACCTGGCGGGCAGCGCGGTCGACGTCGCGGCAGGCGGCGCCGGGCACGAGGCTCTCCCGGCCGGCCCGCTGGGCTGCGAAGACCAGGTCGTAGAGCTCGATCTGCCAGTCGGCGGGCGAGGTGCCGATGACGAAGGTACGGCCGATCTCGCAGCGGTAGCCGCGGTAGGTGGCGCCGAGGCAGACGGAGAGGAAGTCGCCCTCCTCGACCCGCCGGTCGGTGGGGCGGTGGCCGCGGCGGCCGGAGTTCGGGCCGGTGGCCACGGAGGTGGGGAAGGCCGGGCCGTCGGCGCCGTGGTCGACCAGGCGGCGCTCCAGCTCCAGGGCGAGGTGCCGTTCGGTACGGCCGACGAGGATCGACTCCAGGAGTTCCCCCAGGGCCTGGTCGGCGATCTCGGCGCCGATCCGGAGGCAGGAGATCTCCTCCTCGTCCTTGACGACCCTGAGCTGCTCGACGGCGCTGCCCAGGTCGGTCAGGCGGAGGTGGGGGGCGACGGAGGCGACGGCGCGGTGCCGGGCCACGGTGAGGTGGTGCTCCTCGACGGCGAGGGCGTCGGCGTCCTGGGCGGCGGCGAGGTCGGCGGCGGCGACGGCGGGGTCGCCGCCGGGTCCTGCCAGGAGGTGCGGGCGCAGGGACTCGTCGGGGCGGGCCTCGCCGGGGCGGTCGTCCAGCGGGCCGGGGCAGACGAGGAGGTCCTCGCGTCTGCCGAGGAGCAGGACGGAGCCGTGGGGTGCGGCGCCGGCGAGGTACCGCACGTTGGCCGGGCGCGAGATGACGGCGGACTGGCTGCCGGCCGCGTGGCAGCGTTCCCTCAGCCGGGTTCGGCGGGCCGCGTACACGTCTGACATGAGTCGAGCGTAGGAGGGGTGGGCGGTTTGTGCCGGTTGAGGGGGGCCGAGTGGGGTGGCGGGGCGCCGTTTTCGGGTGCGGGTCCGTGGGGTTTTCGCGCAGTTCCCCGCGCCCCTCAAGGAGCAGGCCGTCCGTCGGCTGCCGGTGGGTGGGGGTTGCTCGCGCAGTTCCCCGCGCCCCCAAGAACAAGAAGGTGGGAGTGGTCCGGCTCGTCTACCAGGTCGGGGGGCTGGCTATCGCTCGGGTGAGGACCTCGTCGAGGACTCTTGCCGTGGTGGGGACGTCGAGTTGTGAGTTGTCGATGATCGGGAGGCCCGAGCCGTACCAGCCCGCCATGCGGCCGTGGATGCGGGCCACCTCCTCGTCGGTGAGGCGGCGGTTGCCCGTGCGTTCCGCGTTGCGTTCCAGGACGATGTCGAGGCCCGGGAGGAGGACGACCGGGAGGAGGCCGGGGCCGACGTGCCGCTTCCAGCCGCCGAGGCCGACGACCGGGCGGTCCGGGAAGACCGCGTCGTCGAGGATGCACGAGATGCCGTTGGCGAGGAAGTTGCGCGCGGCGAAGCCGCAGGTGCGGCGGGCGAGACGGTACTGCGCCTCGGAGTGGTCGTTCCACCCGGACTGGGGGTCGGCGAAGCCGGAGCGGACCCATTCGCGGACGTCGTCGAGGCTGATGTGGGCGGTGGGGACCCGGCGGTGGTCGGCCCAGTACTTCGCCACGCTGGTCTTGCCCGCGCCGGCCGGGCCGATCAGGAGGACCGCCAGGGTGGTGATCGTCGGGTCGGGGGCCGTGGCGGCCGGGGGCGCACTCGGCATGCCCACCGGGGCGCCCGGCGGCAGCGGGACGTGGCCCGTGGTGTCGGGCGGCAGCGGGGGAAGCGGCGGCTGCGGGGGCGCGGGCGGTGGCGGCGGCACGGGCGCGGGGCCCTGCGGTGCTCCCGGGTGCTGTGCGGCCGGCTGCCAGCCGGTCGGTCCCTGCCCCGGCTGATGGGGCGGCGGCAGCGGAGATCCCACTGCGTGCTGCATCCGGTGCCACTCCGTCTCGTCATGTTCGGCTGCGCTCGTTACCGAACGGTACCGCCCCCGGTGGTCGTTTGGTGAAACGGCCGGGGGCGGTCCGAAGTGCCCGTTCCACACGGCGAATCGGGCGGAAGGAACAGCGGCGGACTTACTGCCCGACCTCGCCGTACGCGGCGAGCAGCACGGCCGGGTCCGGGCCCTCCATGACGGTCGGCTTGGCGAGGCCGTCCAGGACGATGAAGCGGAGCAGGTCGCCGCGGGACTTCTTGTCGACCTTCATCGTCTCGACCAGCTTGGGCCACTGGTCGTAGCGGTAGTGCAACGGGAGGCCGACGGACTCCAGGACCGTGCGGTGCCGGTCGGCCGTCGCGTCGTCCAGGCGGCCGGCCAGCCGGCCCAGCTCGGCGGCGAAGTGCATGCCGACGGCGACCGCGGCGCCGTGCCGCCACTTGTAGCGCTCGTTCTTCTCGATGGCGTGGCCGAGCGTGTGGCCGTAGTTGAGGATCTCGCGCAGGCCCGCTTCCTTGAGGTCGGAGGAGACGACCTCCGCCTTCACCCGGATGGAGCGCTCGATCAGCTCGGCCGTGTGCGGGCCGGCCGGGGTGCGGGCGGCCTCGGGGTCGGACTCGATGAGCTCCAGGATCACCGGGTCGGCGATGAAGCCGGCCTTGATGATCTCGGCGAGCCCGGAGACGTAGTCGTTGACCGGGAGGGAGTCCAGGGCGGCGAGGTCGCACAGGACGCCCGCCGGCGGGTGGAAGGCGCCGACCAGGTTCTTGCCCTCGGCCGTGTTGATGCCGGTCTTGCCGCCGACGGCCGCGTCCACCATGGCGAGGACGGTGGTCGGGACGGCGATCCAGCGGACGCCGCGCAGCCAGGTCGCCGCCACGAAACCGGCCAGGTCGGTGGTGGCGCCGCCGCCCACGCCGACGATCACGTCGGAGCGGGTGAAGCCGGACTGGCCGAGCGCCTTCCAGCAGTAGGCGGCGACCTCGGCGGTCTTGGCCTCCTCGGCGTTGGGCACCTGGATGGCGACGGCCTCGAAGCCCTGCCCGGCCAGGTCGGCGCGGAGCGCGTCGCCGGTCTCGGCGAGCGCCTCGGGGTGGATGACGGCGACCCGCTTGGCCTTCTCGCCGATCAGTCCGCCGAGTTCGCCGAGCAGCTGACGGCCCACCAGGACCTCGTACGGCTCGGTGCCCGCCGTGCCGCCGACCTGGATCCGGGTGACTGCCTCGCTCATGCTTCCTTCAACTCCAGTGCGTCCAGGGCTGCTTGGGTGACCTCTTCGGGCGTACGGCCGTCGGTGGCGACGACGGCCGTGGCGATCCCCTCGTACAGGTGCCGCCGTGCCTCCATCAGCTCGCGCCACTGCTTGCGCGGGTTGACGGCGAGCAGCGGCCGGGCGGCGTTCAGGCCGGTGCGCTTGACGGCCTCCTCGACGTCCATCGAGAGGTAGACCACCGTGCGGCCTGCGAGCAGGTCACGGGTCTCCGCGTCGAGGATGGCGCCCCCGCCGAGCGCGAGGACGCCCTCGTGCTCGGCCAGCGCCACCCGGACCGCCCGCTTCTCGATCTCCCGGAACACCGGCTCGCCCTCGGCCACGAAGATGTCCGCGATGGCGCGGCCCTCGGCGGCGACGATGTCCTCGTCGCTGTCCCGGTAGCCGCAGCCGAGCCGCTCGGCGAGCAGCTGCCCGACCGTGGACTTGCCGACGCCCATCGGCCCGACCAGGACCACCCTCGGCGTGCCGCTCACCGGATGGCCAGGTTCTCGAGGTACGACCGCACGTTGCGCCGGGTCTCGGCGACCGAGTCGCCGGCGAACTTCTCCGCGACGGCGTCGGCGAGGACGAGCGCGACCATCGCCTCGGCGACGATGCCGGCGGCCGGCACGGCGGAGACGTCGGAGCGCTGGTGGTGGGCCTGGGTGGCCTCGCCGGTGGTGACGTCGACGGTCTGCAGGGCGCGGGGGACGGTCGCGATGGGCTTCATCGCGGCGCGGACCCGGAGCAGCTCACCGGTGGAGAGCCCGCCCTCGGTGCCGCCGGCGCGGCCGGAGACGCGGCGGATGCCGTCGGGCGTGTTCACGATCTCGTCGTGGGCCTTGGAGCCGGGCACCCGGGCCAGTTCGAAGCCGTCGCCGATCTCGACGCCCTTGATCGCCTGGATGCCCATCAGGGCACCGGCGAGCCGGGCGTCCAGCTTGCGGTCCCAGTGGACGTGGGAGCCGAGGCCGACCGGCACGCCGTACGCCAGCACCTCGACCACGCCGCCGAGGGTGTCGCCGTCCTTGTGGGCCTGGTCGACCTCCGCGACCATCGCCTTCGAGGCGTCGGCGTCCAGGCAGCGCAGCGGGTCGGCGTCCAGCTTCTCGACGTCGGCCGGGGTCGGGTACGTGCCCTGCGGGGCCTTCACGGAGCACAGCTCGACGACGTGCGAGACGATCTCGATGCCGGCCGTCTCCTTGAGGTAGGAGCGGGCGACGGCGCCGAGCGCGACGCGGGCCGCGGTCTCCCGGGCGGAGGCGCGCTCCAGGACCGGGCGGGCCTCGTCGAAGCCGTACTTCTGCATGCCGGCGAGGTCGGCGTGGCCGGGGCGGGGCCGGGTCAGCGGGGCGTTGCGGGCCAGTCCCGCGAGGATCTCGGGGTCGACCGGGTCGGCCGCCATGACCTGCTCCCACTTGGGCCACTCGCTGTTGCCCACCATGATCGCGACAGGAGAGCCGAGGGTCAGGCCGTGCCGGACGCCGCCGAGGAAGGTGACCTCGTCGCGCTCGAACTTCATCCGCGCACCGCGGCCGTAACCGAGCCGCCGCCGCGCCAGGTGGTCGGCGACCATCTCGGTCGTGATCGGCACGCCGGCGGGAAGGCCCTCCAGCGTCGCGACAAGTGCGGGACCGTGGGACTCCCCCGCGGTCAGCCAACGCAGCCTGCTCAACGATGCTCCTCAGTGCTCGCGCCCTGGTACTGCCCTGCGTACGCACGTCCTCGCGTACGGCGACGGCCCGACCGGGTGCGCGGCCCCGGTCCGCCACCTCCGATCCTCCCACGTCCGGGCGCTGGACCCGGCCGCCGGTCCAGCAGTCGGACGTCGGCGGCGCCCCGAAGGAGCTCGGGGAACTGCGCGACCAGCCGCAACGGCGCCGCGGCCGAACGGGTCCGTCGCCGCGTCTTCGGCGCAGCGCTCAGCGCTCGGCGAGCGCCTTCTCCCCGGCCCGGCGCATCGCGTCGAGCGGCGCCGGACCCTGCCCGGTCATCTGCTCGACCTGGAGCACGGCCTGGTGCACGAGCAGGTCGAGGCCGCTGACGACGGCGCCGCCGAACATGGACCAGCGGGCGGCCAGGGCGGTGGGCCAGGGGTGGTAGAGGACGTCGAAGAGGGTGGTGGGGCGCTCGGGTACGGCGGCGGCGAGAGCGTCGGTGGTCCCGGTGGGGGTGGTGGCGATCACCAGGGGCGCGTGCAGGGCCTGCGCGGCGTCGGCCCAGTCGGCGGTGCGGACCTCGACGCCCAGCCGCTCGCCCCAGTGCCGCATCTCGGCGGCGCGTTCCTCGCTGCGGACGTAGGCGACGACCTCGCCCGTGCAGATCCGGGCCAGGGCTGCCAGCGCGGAGGAGGCGGTGGCGCCGGCGCCGAGGATCGCGGCGGAGTCGACCTGTTCGATGCCGTGCTCGCGGAGCGCGGCGACCATGCCCGGGATGTCGGTGTTGTCCCCGAGGCGGCGGCCGTCCTCGGTGAAGACGACGGTGTTGACCGCGTCGACCGAGGCGGCCGTCTCGCTGATCTCGTCGACCAGTGGGATGACGGCCCGCTTCAGCGGCATGGTCAGCGACAGCCCCGCCCACTCCGGTCCCAGCGTCCCGAGGAAGCCGGGCAGCGCGGCCTCGTCGACCTCGAAGCGCTCGTACGACCAGTCGGCGAGCCCGAGTTCGTCGTACGCGGCCCGGTGCAGCACCGGGGAGAGGGAGTGGGCGATGGGCTTACCGAGCACGGCGGCCCGACGGGCGTCAGTTGCCCGAGTTGGCATTGAATTTGTCCTTGAGCTGCTGGAATTCCGCGTAGGTCTTGGCGAATTCGGTGTTGTTCTGGCCGTCGGTCGCCACGAAATAGATCCAGCCGTCGTCGGTCGGATTCAGTGCCGCCTTCAGCGCGTCCTCGCCGGGGTTGCCGATCGGACCGGGCGGAAGCCCCTTCTGGGTGTACGTGTTGTAGGGGTCCTGGTTGCTGTTGATCTCCGACTCGCTGATGTGGATGTTGCTGGTGCCCTTCAGATAGTTGAAGGTCGAGTCGAATTGCAGCTTCTGGTTCGTCTCGGTGTTCGTGGACTTGAGACGGTTGTAGATCACTTCCGCCATCTTACGGAAGTCGTCGTGCGTCTTTCCTTCGGCCTGGACGAGGCTCGCGACCGTGATGACCTGCAACGGGCTGTCCAGGTCGTACTTCTTGGCCTCCGCCACGAGGTCGTATGTGGCGTACTGCTCCTTGGCCGCCGCGACCATCTGTTTCAGGATCGCGTCGGGCTTCATGCCCTTGGCGGCGGGATAGGTACCCGGGTAGAGGAATCCTTCCAGCGGATCCATGATCTTGCTGTTGGAGTTCGCGTAGCTCGGCAGGCCCAGGTTCTTGTATTCGGCCTTGGCGATCTTCTTGGAGGAGCCGGCGGAAAGGCCGAGTTTCTTGTCCAGGGACACATAGACGGCCGCCGCGCGCTCGCCCGGGGTGACCACCACATTCGCCTGGCTCTTCGGGTCCAGCATCAACAGCACGCAGCTGGCGGCGGACATCTCCTTCTTGAGGGTGTACGCACCCGCCTGGATCGTGTCGCCCTTGGAGTTCTGCGTCTGCGCGTGGACGAACGCGTCGACGCTCTTGACGACACCGGCGTCCTTCAGCCGGCGGCCGATCTCGTAGCCGCCCGCGCCCTTGGGGATCTGGACGGTCACGGTCTCGCTGCCGCCGCTGCCCGCGTAGTCCGGGGCCGCGCCGAAACGATTTTGGTAGAAGTGCCAGCCGAAGTAGCCGACGGTGGCCGCGCCGCCGCCGAAGACCAGGCAGACCACCAGGCAGGCGCAGCCGCTGCGGCGCTTCTTGGCGCCCTTGCCGCCTTTGGCCTCCTTGCCGCGGCCACCACCGCGGCGCCCTTTCGGGTCGTCGTCCCCGTCGTCGTCATCGTCGTCCGCGCCGGTGAAGAAGGGGTGCTGCTCCTCTTCCTCCTCCTCGACCGCGGGCTCCGGCTGCGGCTCCGGCTCGGGGCGCCGGCGGCCGGGCGGCTCCGGGGGCGGGTAAGCGTCCTCGGTGCCGTAGAAGTCGGGCTGCTCCGCGCCGTAGGCCACGGGCTGCTGGCCGTAGGGGTCGCCCGGGTCGGCGGCATAGGGGACATGGCCGTGGGTGCCGGTCGCGTCCCAGGTGCCCTGGTGGTACTGCTGCGGGGCATGTCCGACGTACTGCTGGTCGTACTGCTGCTGACCGTGCCCGTGGGTGTGCTGGCCCTGCCCGTCGACGTAGTGGAGTTGGCCCTGTTCGTCGTAGTACGAGTACTGCTGCTGGTCGTACCCGCCCTGCGGGTGCTGGCTCCAGTCGCCGTACTGCTGCTGCGGCTGCTGCGGGTAGTGCTGCGGCTGGCCGCCGTAGGGGGACTGCTGGCCGACGTTGGCCTGCTGTCCTCCCCACCCGTCGTCCCCGTACAACGGGTCCTCCGGGTGCCACGGTTCGGAGCCCTGGCCCCGGCCATACTCAGTCATCGATCCCCTAGAGCCGCGAGGCGGCGCGTCACGCGGCTGGTGGGCCGACTGACCGTTCCGCCTCTTGCTGTGCGGTGGCTGTTCGAAAACCATCGCATCGCGCGGAACGTTACCGTATCGCGATCAGATGACTACTTCGACGCCCTCGCCGGGTGGTTTACCTGACACCCGTTCGGATTCCAGTGCCTGCTGGAGGATGATCACAGCGGCGGCCTGGTCGATGACCGAGCGCCCCTTCTTGGACTTCACCCCCGAGGCCCGTAGCCCCTGACTGGCCGTCACGGTCGTCATCCGCTCGTCGACCAGCCGGACCGGCACCGGCTTGACGCCCTTGGCCAGTTCCTGGGCGAAGGCCCTGACCTTGACGGCGGCCGGGCCCTCGCCCCCCTTGAGGGAGCGCGGGAGCCCGACGACGACCTCGATCGGTTCGTACTCCTCGACCAGTTGCCGCAGCCGGCGGTGGGCCGCCGGGATGTCCCGGCCGGGAACCGTCTCGACCGGGGTGGCGAGGATCCCGTCGGGATCGCACGAGGCGACCCCGATCCGGGCGTCCCCGACGTCGATCGCGAGTCGACGTCCTCTGCGCATTTCCGACCGTTTCCTTACTTGGCGGTCTCGGTCACGAGGCGCTCGACGGCGTCGATGGCCTCACCGATCGCGGCCGGGTTCTGGCCGCCGCCCTGGGCGACGTCCGGCTTGCCGCCACCGCCGCCGCCGAGCGTCTTGGCGGCGGTGCGGACCAGGTCACCGGCCTTGAGACCGCGGTCGCGGGCGGCGTCGTTGGTGGCGATGACCGTGAGCGGCTTGCCGTTGCTGACCGTGAAGAGGGCCACGACCGCGGCCCGGCCGCCCTGGATGCGGCCCCGCACGTCGAGGACCAGCTTGCGCAGGTCGTCCGGGGTGGTGCCGTCCGGGACCTGGCCGGTGACGACGGCGATGCCGCGGACGTCCTTGGCGGAGTCGACGAGACCGCCGGCGGCCTGGAGGACCTTCTCCGCGCGGAACTTCTCGATCTCCTTCTCGGCGTCCTTCAGCTTGCCGAGCATGGCGGAGACCTTCTCCGGGAGCTCCTCGGGGCGGCCCTTGATCAGCTCCTGGAGCTGGGCGACGACCGTGTGCTCACGGGCCAGGAAGTTGTAGGCGTCGACGCCGACGAGAGCCTCGATACGGCGCACACCCGAGCCGATGGACGACTCGCCGAGCAGCTTCACCAGGCCCAGCTGGGAGGTGTTGTGCACGTGGGTGCCGCCGCACAGCTCCTTGGAGAAGTCGCCGATGGTCACCACACGGACCCGCTCGCCGTACTTCTCGCCGAACTCGGCGATGGCGCCCTGCTTCTTGGCCTCGTCGATGCCCATGATGTCGGCGCGCACGTCGAGATCGCGGGCGAGCACCTCGTTGATCTTCTGCTCGACGTCGGTCATCACGGCCGTGGGAACGGCGGACGGGGAGCCGAAGTCGAAGCGGAAGCGGCCGGGCTGGTTCTCGGAACCGGCCTGGGCGGCCGTCGGGCCGAGGGCGTCGCGCAGCGCCTGGTGGGTCAGGTGGGTGGCCGAGTGGGCGCGGGCGATGGCGGTCCGGCGGCGGGAGTCGATCGCGGCGTGGGCCTTGGCACCGACGGTCACCTCGCCGACCTGGACGACGCCCTTGTGGACGTAGACGCCCGGGACCGGCTTCTGGGTGTCGCGGATCTCGATGACGGCACCGGTGTCGACCCTGATCCGGCCGGTGTCGCCGATCTGGCCGCCGCCCTCGGCGTAGAAGGGGGTGCGGTCCAGGACGATCTCGACCTCGTCGCCCTCGGTGGCGGCCGGGGAGGAGACGCCGTCGACGAGGATGCCGACGATCGTGGTCTCGCCCTCGGTGTCGGAGTAGCCGATGAAGTCGGTCTCGCCGGTCTTGTCGGCGATCTCTCGGTAGGCGCCGGCGCCGGCGTGGCCGGTCTTCTTGGCCTGGGCGTCGGCCTTGGCGCGGTCCCGCTGCTCCTTCATCAGGCGGCGGAAGCCGTCCTCGTCCACCGAGAGGCCCTGTTCGGCGGCCATTTCGAGGGTGAGGTCGATCGGGAAGCCCCAGGTGTCGTGGAGCAGGAACGCCTTGTCGCCGGCGAGCACCGAGCCGCCGGACTCCTTGGTCTCGGTGACGGCGGTGTCGAGGATGTTCGTGCCGGCCTTCAGCGTCTTGAGGAAGGCGTTCTCCTCGGCGACGGCGACCTTCTCGATGCGCTCGCGGTCGGTGACCAGCTCCGGGTACTGCTGGCCCATCATGGCGATCACGGTGTCGATCAGGTCGAGGACGACCGGTCCGGTGGCGCCGAGCAGCCGCATGTTGCGGATGGCGCGGCGCATGATGCGGCGCAGCACGTAGCCGCGGCCCTCGTTGCCGGGGGTGACGCCGTCGCCGATGAGCATGACCGAGGTGCGCATGTGGTCGGTGACGACCCGCAGCGAGACGTCCGAGGCATGGGCCTCGCCGTAGTGGACACCGGTCAGCTCGGTGGCCTTCTTGATGACGGCCATCGAGGTGTCGATCTCGTACATGTTCTGCACGCCCTGCAGAATCATGGCGAGGCGCTCCAGGCCGAGGCCCGTGTCGATGTTCTTGCTGGGCAGCTCGCCGAGGATCTCGAAGTTGTCCTTGCCGATGCCCTCGCCGCGCTCGTACTGCATGAAGACCAGGTTCCAGATCTCCACGTACCGCTCGTCGTTGACGGCGGGGCCGCCCTCGACGCCGAACTCGGGGCCGCGGTCGTAGTTGATCTCGGAACAGGGGCCGCACGGGCCGGGGACGCCCATGGACCAGTAGTTGTCCTTCATACCGAGGCGCTGGATGCGCTCCTTCGGCACGCCGATGACGTCGTGCCAGATGCGCTCGGCCTCGTCGTCGTCCTTGTAGACGGTGATCCAGAGCTTCTCCGGCTCAAGGCCGTAACCGCCCTTGTCCTGGGGGCTGGTGAGCAGCTCCCAGGCGTACTTGATGGCGCCTTCCTTGAAGTAGTCGCCGAAGGAGAAGTTGCCGCACATCTGGAAGAAGGTGCCGTGCCGGGTGGTCTTGCCGACCTCTTCGATGTCGGGGGTGCGCACGCACTTCTGCACGCTGGTGGCGCGCGCCCACGGCGGCTTGACCTCGCCGAGGAAGTAGGGCTTGAAGGGCACCATGCCGGCCGGGACGAGGAGCAGAGTCGGGTCGTCCGCGATGAGCGACGCCGAAGGGACGACGGTGTGACCGCGCTCCTCGTAGAAGCTCAGCCAGCGGCGGCGGATCTCGGCCGACTCCATCAGTGGTCCTCATTCCGGTTGTACGAGTACGTCGTCCTGTCATCGGCGTACTTCGGGTTGCTGCGGTTCTCGATGGCGGCGAACCGCCGGGGCGCGGGGAGTTCGGGGTCCGCGTTGATACCGAGCGCGTCGCCCAGTTCTTCCTCCCGCTGGGCCATGTTGTCGCGCACGTCGAGCGCGAAGCCGATCGCCCGGTCCTTGATCCGGTGACCGGTCTCCAGGGCCTTGTTCGCGGCGGTGGCGGCGAGGCTCTCGGGGGTCAGCTGCTTGAGCTTGCGGTTGACCTTGGTGGTGGCCCACACTCCGGCGGCGACACCGGTGGTGAACCAGAACGTACGGCGGAACATGTGGCCTGGCTCCTACTTTCCCCGGTTCTTGCGCCGTGCGGCGGGGACGGTCCGGCCCACGATCACCGTACGCGCGGGCTCCTTCACGGGCGCGTCCGCCTTGCGTCCGGCCAGCGCCCGGCGCACGCCGTAGCCGAAGGCCGCGACCTTGACCAGCGGGCCGCCGAAGGTGGAGGCGACCGTGGTGGACAGCGCGGAGGCGTTGGAGGTGACCTCCTGGACGTCGGAGGCGATCGCGTCGACCCGGTCGATCTGGGTCTGCGCGGAGCGTACGGCCGCGGAGGCGTCGGCGAGCAGCGGGACGGCCTGGTCGGTCACGTCCGCCACCAGCTTGGTGGTCGCCCTGAGCGTCTGGGCCAGCCTCACGAGAGCCACCGCGAGGAAGGAGACCAGGATCGCCCAGAAGACGGCCACCAGGATCCCGGCCACCTCTCCACCGGACACCGTGCGCACCTGCTTCCCGCTCTTCCGCGAAATCAATTCTGCGCTGAGCCTATCGCGCGGGACGTCGGGCTCCGTACCGGATTACCGCGCGCGAGGGGCGGAGTCGCCGGAAGCGATTGTACGGACTGAACACGGTTAAGTACGCTCCGTGTCCCATGCGAGGTCCTCAGCGCCCCGGCCCTTCGGCGGACGGCAATCTGCCCCTGGAACTGACCGCTTTCGTGGGCCGGTCGGCCGAACTCGGCGAGCTGTCCCGGGCCCTTGGGTCCGGTCGGCTCGTGACGGTGACCGGGACCGGCGGGGTGGGCAAGTCCCGGCTGGCGGCCCGGGCGGCGGCCGGCGTGGCACCCCGGGACGGGGTGTGGCGGGTGGAGCTGGCGCCGGTGCGCGATCCGGAGCTCGTGGAGTACGCGGTCGTGGAGGCGCTCGGCCTGACCGACCACACCACCCGGCTGCCGCGCGAGACGCTCCTGGAGCAGTTGGCCGGCCGGCGGATCCTGCTGCTGCTCGACGGGTTCGAGCATCTGGTCGACGCGTGTGCGGAGCTGGTGGCCGAGCTGCTGCGGCGGCTGCCGGACCTGGCCGTGCTGGCGGTGGGCCGACGGCCGCTCGGCGTGGCGGGCGAGCTGCTGTTCCCGCTGGGTCCGCTCGGCGCGGACGACGCGGTGGAGCTGTTCGCCGAGCGCGCCGGGCGGCAGGGGCTTCAGGTGCGGGACTGCGCCGAGGTGCGGGAGGTGTGCCGGCGTCTGGACGGAATCCCGCTGGCGGTCGAGCTGGCGGCGGGGCGGCTGCGGGCGCTGTCGCCGGGGCAGTTGCTGGAGCGGCTGGACGACCGGTTCCGGCTGCTGACCGGCGGCGGGCAGGACGCGCTCCCCCGCCACCGGACGCTGCGCACGGCGATCGGCTGGAGCCACGAACTGTGCACGCCCGCCGAGCGGTTGCTGTGGGCCCGGCTGTCGGTGTTCGCGGGGACCTTCGACCTGGAGGCCGCCGAGTACGTGTGCAGCGGGGACGGGCTGGCGGCCGAGGAGGTCCTGGACGTGCTGGCGGAGCTGCTCGCCCAGTCGGTGGTCTGCCGTGCGGAGACACCGTCGGGCGTGCGCTACCGGATGCTGGACACCGTGCGGGCGTACGGCGCGGACTGGCTGGCGGCGACCGGGGACGCGGGGCGGCTGCGGCGCCGGCACCGGGACTGGTTCATGGGGCTGGCGACCTGGTGCGAGCTGGAGTGGTTCTCGCCGCGGCAGGGCCAGGTGGCCGCGCGGGTCGAGAGCGAGCTGCCGAATCTGCGGGCGGCCCTGGACCACTGCCTGACCGAGCCGGACGAGGCGCATCTGGGCCAGTACCTGGCGGGTTCGCTGTGGTTCCACTGGGCGGGCTGCGGACGGCTCTCGGAGGGGCGGCGCTGGCTGGAGCGGAGCCTGGAGCTGGACTCGGAGTATCCGCAGTCCCGGCTGAAGGCGCTGTGGGTGCTCGGCTACGTGGCGATCCTCCAGGGCGACGCGGTGCCCGCGCTGGCCGCGCTTCAGGAATGCCGTGCGGAGGCCGAGCTCGCCGCCGACCCGACGGCGGTGGCGTACGCGGAGCACCGGACCGGCTGTCTGGCGCTGGTCACGGACGACATGGCGCGCGCGGAGACGCTGCTGCGTTCGGCTCTCCACCGCTACCAGGAGATCGGCGAGCTCAACAGCAACGTCCTGATGGCGCAGGTGGAGCTGGCGATGACCAGGGCGTTCCGCGGTGATCTGGCGGACGCGGTACGGCTGTGCGAGGACGTGCGCCGGGTGTGCGAGGACCACGGCGAGAGCTGGGCCCGTTCGTACGCGCTGTACGTGCTGGCGTACGCGGCCTGGCAGGACGGCGACCACGCGGTGGCCCGGGAGCTGCTGACCGACTGCCTGGGCCATGCCCACGGGTTCCGAGACCTGCTCGGCTCGGTCCTGTCGATCGAGCTGCTCGCCCTGGTGACGGTGGCGCAGGGCGATCCGGCGGAGGCGGCGGTGCTGCAGGGCGCGGCCGGGCGGATGTGGCCGTCGGTGGGGCTGCCGCTGTTCGGCTCGGCGTACTACAACGCCCCGCACGAGCTGTGTGCGGCGACGGCCCGGCGGGCGCTGGGCGAGGAGCGGTACGCGCAGTGCGTACGGCAGGGGGCCCGGCTGGACCGGGAGGCGGCGGTGGCCCGGGCGCTGGAGTACTTCGGGGTACGGGCGCCGGAGGTGCTGCCGGCGCCGCGCGGGCCGGTGCGGCAGCGGCGGGAGGGCACCGACATGCGGAAGCCCGCCGCCTCGCCCACCCGGAAGGGCGGGGAGACGGCGGGCTGACGCTGAGGTGCTACACCCGGCCGGTGATCAGCGGGCGTAGTACTCGACGACGAGCTGCTCGTCGCAGATGACCGGAACTTCCTTGCGGTTCGGCTCGCGGTCCAGGCGGAACGCCAGGGCCTTGAGGTTCACCTGCAGGTAGCGGGGGGTCTCGCCGTCGGGGGCGAAACCGCCCTCGCGGGCGACCTGGAAGAGCGTCTTGTCCTTGGAACGGTCGCGGACCTGCACGACGTCGTCCGGACGGACCCGGAAGGACGGCTTGTCGGTCTTCTGGCCGTTGACCTGGATGTGGCCGTGGACGACCATCTGGCGGGCCTGGTAGATCGTGCGGGCGATGCCCGAACGCAGGACCAGCGCGTCGAGGCGGCGCTCCAGCTCGACGATCAGCGCCTCACCGGTCTTGCCCTGCACCTTGGAGGCACGCTCGTAGGCGCGGACCAGCTGACGCTCGGAGATGTCGTACTGCGCGCGCAGACGCTGCTTCTCCAGCAGACGGACCTTGTAGTCCGAGTTCTGCTTGCGGCCGCGGCCGTGCTCACCCGGCGGGTAGGGGCGGGCCTCGAAGTACTTGACGGCCTTCGGGGTCAGCGCGATGCCGAGGGCACGCGACTTCTTGACCTTGGGGCGGGACTGGTTCGCCACTGTCTCTTTCTTCCTTCTGATATTCGGCTTGTCAGGGTTGAGGGAGGTCGCAATCCGCAGCCGGGGAAACCCTCCGGATCCCGTTGCCGGGTCTGGTGGGCAGCCGCTCCCCTGGTCTGGGCACATACGTGCAGCACGCGAGTGGCCCACCGACCGGTCCCGTCGTCTGTGACCCGACGGATGGTGGTGGGCTGCCCGCGACACCGATCGACGGTGCGCGACGCTCCTGGATCCCCCTTGACGGGGGTTCCGGCCGGTTGTCCCGCTCTGACTGCGCGGGACTCGGCGCTCGGGGAAGTCTACAGGCTGCTCAGGACCGCCTGCGACCGAGGTGCTTCCTGGTCCACTCGACAGCGTCGGCGTACCGCGCCTCGGAGCCGTGCCGGGTCGGGGTGTAGTACTCGCGGTCCTTGACGGTGTCCGGGGCGTACTGCTGCTCGGCGATGCCCTCGGGCAGGTCGTGCGGGTAGACGTACCCCTGCGCGTGGCCGAGCTTGGCGGCGCCCTTGTAGTGCCCGTCGCGCAGGTGCGGGGGCACCTGTCCGGCCAGGCCCTTGCGGACGTCCTCCAGGGCGGCGCCGATCGCGGTGGTCGCGGAGTTGGACTTGGGGGCCAGGGCGAGGGCGATGGTGGCGTGGCTGAGGGTGAGGGCGGCCTCGGGGAAGCCGATCATGGCGACGGCCTGGGCGGCGGCCACGGCTATGGGCAGGGCGTTCGGGTCGGCGAGGCCGATGTCCTCGCTCGCGGAGATCATCAGGCGGCGGGCGATGAAGCGGGGGTCCTCGCCAGCCTCGATCATGCGGGCGAGGTAGTGCAGGGCCGCGTCGACGTCGGAGCCCCTGATGGACTTGATGAGAGCGCTGGCGACGTCGTAGTGCTGGTCGCCGTCGCGGTCGTACTTGACCGCGGCCCGGTCGACGACCTCCTCCAGGGTGGCGAGGCCGATCTCCGTCTCGCCCTTGTCGAGGGCGGCCCCGGCGGCGGCCTCCAGGGCGGTCAGGGCGCGGCGGGCGTCACCGCCGGCGATGCGCAGCAGGTGCTCCTCGGTGTCCTCGGGGAGGGTGACGGCCGCCTTGAGGCCCCGCTCGTCGGTGAGGGCCCGGCGCAGCAGGTCCCGGACGTCGTCGTCGGTGAGCGGTTCGAGGGTGAGGAGCAGGGAGCGGGACAGGAGCGGGGAGATCACCGAGAAGTAGGGGTTCTCGGTGGTGGCGGCGATCAGGGTGACCCAGCGGTTCTCGACGGCCGGGAGCAGGGAGTCCTGCTGGGCCTTGCTGAAGCGGTGGATCTCGTCGAGGAAGAGGACGGTCTCCTTGCCGTAGCCCCCGGTGGCGCGGCGGGCGCCGTCGATGACCGCGCGGACCTCCTTGACGCCGGCGGTGATCGCGGAGAGCTCCACGAACCGCTTGTCGGTGGCCTTGGAGACGACGTACGCGAGGGTCGTCTTGCCGGTGCCGGGCGGTCCCCAGAGGACCACGGACGAGGGTCCGGCGGGGCCGCCGGAGCCCGCGCCGACCAGTCTGCGCAGGGGGGATCCCGGCTTGAGCAGATGCTGCTGGCCCACCACCTCGTCGAGGGTGCGCGGGCGCATCCGCACCGCCAGGGGGCTCCCGGTCGGGTCCTTCTCCTGGCGTTCTTCTGCGGCGGCGGTGAACAGGTCGGGTTCCACGCTGAAACCCTAAGTCACGGCACTGACAATCCCGCCGGGGCCGTCGGTGGCCCCGGTCGTCAGCTGGTCCAGAAGTCCCACCAGCGGGTCAGGATCAGCATGCCGATGATGCCGACGTGCAGGACGGGCAGCACCCAGGTGAACTCGCCGAAGAACGACTTCAGCCAGTTCGGCGTCGGCAGGAAACCCTTGCGGATGTTGAAGGAGGTCACGTACCAGAACATGGTGATCGTGGCGACCCAGGCCAGCGAGCACCACAGGCACAGGGCGTTGATCCGGTACAGGGACTGGAACTGCAACCAGGTGCAGAAGCCCACCCCGAAGAGGGTGCCGAAGTTGAAGGTCAGCCAGTACCAGCGGGGGAACCGGGCGCGGCCCAGCAGGCTCATGCCGACACAGATGACGATGCCGTAGCAGACCAGGCCGAGCATCGGGTTCGGGAAGCCGAAGGCGGCGGCCTGCTTGGACTCCATGACGCTGCCGCAGGAGACCACCGGGTTGAGGCTGCACCCGGGGGTGAACGTCTTGCCCTCGACCTTGGCTTCCAGCAGCTTGAACTTGTCGATCGTGATGACCCAGGCGGCCAGCAGGCCGGCGGCGCCGGTGATGATCAGCAGCAGCGCGAAGGCGACGCTGCCGCCCTCCGTGCGCGGTGCCGCGGAGGCGTCCTCGGGCTCGGGCTCGGTGGAGACGTCCTTGACTGTCGTCTTGCTCATCACGCCGATTCCGTCTGTTTGAGAGTTGGAACTTCTTCGGGCAGGGGCCATTGTGCCGCACGAGGCGCCCTGTCCACCGTTCGGTGGACATAAGGAAGTACGCACGGTCGCCCCGGAAAGCTCGGTTCCGGCCGTTGCCCGGGGGCCATGACGGCACAGGGATACGCGTGACGGTCCCGGGTGGGCATCGTCCGGCGGGACGAACCGGCGCGCACCGGGTTGACGGTGCTGACGGTCCGGTCAGGCGCCGTCGAAGCGGTCGAGCAGGGCCCGGGCCTCGGTGACGCGGTAGTGGTCCGGGCCGAAGGCGGCCACGCAGGCGTCGCGGGCGGCCGTGGCCAGGGGGCGGGCCTCGGCGCCGCGGTCCAACCCCACGAGGGCGGTGGCCTTGGCCAGTTCGACGGCACCGGTCTCCGGGCGGCGCTGGTCCTCGGACAGGCTCCGGTGCAGGTCTTCGGCGTCCAGCGCCTGCGCCAGGGCCTCCTCGTGGCGGGCCTGGCCGTTGAGGCTGCGGGCCAGGCCGAGCCGCAGGGCGAGGGTGAGCCGGTCGGGCGAGTCACGGGCGGCCAGGGCGGCACGGGCGAGCGCCTCGGCCTCCTCGTGGCGGCCCTGCGCGTTGACGGCGTAGATCTGTCCGTTGCGGGCGGCCCCCGCGAGGACCCGCAGCTGCGAAGCCGTACCGCGGGCCGCCGCCCTGGCGACGGCGGCGCACTCCGTCTCGCACTCGGCGTACCGGTCGAGCGCGATCAGCGCCTGGGCGCGGTTCGAGCGCAGTTGCAGCGTGAACGGGTGCTCGGCGCCGTGGTTCCTGCCGAAGACGGGCAGCAGCGCGTCGTACTCGGCGAGGGCCTCGGCATGACGGCCCTGGGCGCCCAGGGCCGTCGCGACGAGGCTGCGAGCCGCCGGAGCGTGCCTGGCGTCGAGCCCGGCGACCGCCCGTGCCTCGGCCGCCGCCTCGGCGTACCGCCCGGCTCGGAAGTGGGCGTGCGCCAGGTGGAGAGGAGAGTTCGCCGGGGGCCGGGGGTCCACGCGGTCACGCGACCGGAAGAATCTCATGCACGCAGCGTAGAGATGCCGCGCACACCCGTTCGGACACTTCGCCGAGCGTTTACCGTGCCGGCCAACTGCGCTGATTCCCCGGCGAGTTGACCGGCCGATGACAGGCGGGCCGGTCTCCCGGTCCCGTCAGCCGAGCCTCGACTCCAGCTCCGCCACGATCTCGTTGACGCCCACCGCCGCCTGCTCGCCGGACTCCATGTCCTTCAGCTGGACGACGCCCTCGGCGAGGTCCCGCTCGCCGGCGACGATCGTGAAGCGGGCGCCGCTGCGGTTGGCGTTCTTCATGGCGCCCTTGAGGCCCTTGGCGCCGTAGGAGAAGTCCGCCGCGATGCCGACCTTGCGCAGCTCCGTGACCTTCGCGAAGAGGACGCGTCGCGCCTCCTCGCCGAGCGGTACCGCGAAGACGCTGGTGGCGGACGGGATGTCGAGTTCGATGCCCTCGGCCTCCAGCGCCAGGACCGTGCGGTCGACGCCCAGGGCCCAGCCGACGGACGGCAGCGCGGGGCCGCCGATCATCTCGGAGAGGCCGTCGTACCGGCCGCCGCCGCCCACCGCGGACTGGGAGCCCAGGCCGTCGTGGACGAACTCGAAGGTGGTGCGGGTGTAGTAGTCCAGCCCACGGACCAGCTTCGGGTCGTCCTCGAAGGCCACGCCCGCCGCCGTGATCAGCTCGCGGACCTCCTCGTGGTACGCCTTGCAGGCGTCGCAGAGGTAGTCCCGCAGGAGGGGGGCGTCGCCGAGCTGCTTCTGGACCGACTCGCGCTTGTCGTCCAGGACGCGGAGCGGGTTGATCTCCGCGCGGCGCAGCGTGTCCTCGTCCAGGTCCAGGCCGCGCAGGAAGTCCTGGAGCGCGGCGCGGTACACCGGGCGGCACTCCTTGTCGCCCAGGCTGTTCAGCAGGATGCGGAAGTCGCGCAGGCCCAGCGAGCGGTACGCCTGGTCGGCCAGGATGATCAGCTCGGCGTCCAGGGCCGGGTCCTCGGCGCCGATCGCCTCGGCACCGACCTGCGAGAAGTGGCGGTAACGGCCCTTCTGCGGGCGCTCGTAGCGGTAGTACGAGCCGGAGTACCAGAGCTTGACGGGGAGGTTGCCGGTCTTGTGGAGGTTCGCCTCCAGGGCGGCGCGCAGCACGGAGGCCGTGCCTTCGGGACGCAGGGCCAGCTTGTCGCCGCCCTTCGTCTCGAACGCGTACATCTCCTTGGTGACGATGTCGGTGGACTCGCCGACACCGCGCGCGAAGAGCTCGACGTTCTCGAAGCCCGGGGTCTCGATGTAGCCGTAGCCGGAGTTGCGCAGCGGGGCGGCGATCGCCTCGCGGACGGCCAGGTACTTGGCGCTGTCCGGCGGGATCAGGTCGTACGTGCCCTTGGGGGCCTGGAAGGTGCTCACGGAAGGTCTCTCGTCACATTCCTCGTCGGGGAGCGTCCTGCGCTCCCTGGCCGGCGGCCACCTGCCGCAAGTAGGCGTTGGTGGCGCGCTCCTGGCCGATGGTCGTCTGGGGGCCGTGGCCGGACAGCACCACGGTGGAGTCGTCGAGCGGCAGGCAGACACGGGCCAGCGAGGCCAGCATGTCGTCCATGGAGCCGCCCGGCAGGTCCGTGCGTCCGATGGAGCCGGCGAAGAGCAGATCGCCCGAGAAGAAGACCGAGGGGATCTCGGCCGTCTCCGGCATCCGGAAGGTCACCGACCCCTTGGTATGGCCCGGCGCGTGCGCGACGGAGAGTTCGAGTCCGGCCAGCTCCAGCTTCGCGCCGTCGGTCAGCTCGAAGACGTCGTCGGGCTCCCCCACGGTCAGCTCGCCCATCAGCGGCATGCCGATGGACCGGCCGAGCGCCTTCTCGGGGTCGCTCATCATGTACCGGTCCTCGGGGTGGATCCAGGCCGGTACGTCGTGCGCTCCGCAGACGGGGACGACCGAGGCCACGTGGTCGATGTGGCCGTGGGTGAGGACGACGGCGACGGGCTTGAGCCGATGCTTCTTCAGTGCTTCCTCGACGCCTTCGGCGGCCTGGTGGCCGGGGTCGATGATCACGCACTCCGCACCGGCGGCGGGGGCGACGAGATAACAGTTCGTCCCCCAGGCCCCGGCGGGGAACCCGGCAATGAGCACGATCGTCCTTCGTTGTGTCGGTTCGGGCGGCTACAAGCTGTGGTCCAGAGCCTACCGGCGCTGCCGTTTCCTCAGCGAACCCATATACGGTACGGGGCTACACGCAGCAGTCGGCTCACACAGCGCACAGGACGCACGCGTACCGGTCGACACACGACACGCATGAGGAGAGAACCCGGTGGTCAGCCAGGAGCAGCGGCGGCGTCAGCTCGCCCGGGAGAAGTTCTTGCGGCAGCAGCAGCGGCGCACCAGCGCACGGCGCAAGACACGCACGCGCAACTCCGTGATCGCGTCGGTGCTCGGCGTGGTCGTGATCGGCAGCGTCACGCTGTACATGACCGGTGCGCTGAAGGGCAACGACGACAAGGCGAACGCCGGCTCGGAGACGACGCCCAGCGCCTCCGCCTCGCCCAGCAAGGCCCCGGACCCGTGCGAGAAGGCCGCGGCCGGCTCGGTGCAGAAGCTGAGCTGGAAGAAGGAGCCGGCGATGACGATCGACACGTCGGCGAAGTACACGATGACGCTGTCGACGACCTGCGGCGACATCGGCATCGCGCTGAAGACGTCGGCGGCCCCGCACACCGTGAACTCGTTCGACTTCCTGGCGTCGAAGGGCTACTTCGACCACACCAAGTGCCACCGGCTCACCACCAACGGCATCTACGTGCTGCAGTGCGGCGACCCGACGGGCACCGGAAGCGGCGGTCCCGGGTACACGATCCCCGACGAGAACCTGAAGGACACGAGCCTCAAGGGCGGTGTCTACCCGGCGGGTACGATCGCGATGGCCAACACGGGCCAGAAGCACACCGGTGGCAGCCAGTTCTTCCTGGTCTACCAGGACAGTCAGTTGCCGGCCACCTACACCCCGTTCGGCACCGTCGACGCGGCCGGAATGAAGGTCCTGAAGAAAATCGCCGCCGCTGGTGAGAACACCGGACAGGGTGACGGAGCCCCGAACGCGACGGTCGTGATCAACAAGGCCACGGTCGCGAAATCCTGACCACGAACTGCGAAATTTCGGTCGCGCGGGATGCGGACAGGCAACCCGCCGGTCGCCTATGTTGGCCGTGACGAAACTGTGGACGATGCCCGGGGGCGCTGAGGCCCCTCGCGGGCATCATGTGGAGGAGGCGCTGTGAGCAGCGACCCGTGGGGCCGCGTCGACGAGACGGGGACCGTGTACGTGCGTACGGCCGACGGCGAGCAGGTCGTCGGGTCCTGGCAGGCCGGCTCCCCTGAGGAGGCGCTGGCCTACTTCGAGCGCAAGTACGAGGGCCTGGTTGTCGAGATCGGCCTCCTCGAAAAGCGAGTACAGACGACCGACCTGTCCGCCAAGGACGCCCAGGTCGCCATCGACCACCTGCGCGAGCAGGTGGAGGCGCACCACGCGGTCGGTGACCTCGCGGCACTCCGGGCCCGGCTGGGCGAGCTGGTGAAGACCGTGGACTCGCGCCGCGAGGAGCGCAAGGCGCAGCGTGCCAAGCAGTCCGACGAGGCCCGTCAGGCCAAGGAGGACCTGGTCGTCGAGGCGGAGCAGCTGGCGCAGTCCGACCAGTGGCGGGCGGCCGGCGAGCGGCTGCGGTCCCTGGTGGACACCTGGAAGGGCCTGCCGCGTCTGGACCGCAAGTCGGACGACGAGCTGTGGCACCGCTTCTCGCACGCCCGGTCGGCGTTCTCCAAGCGCCGCAAGGCGCACTTCGCGCAGCTCGACGCCCAGCGCGAGGACGCCCGCAAGGCCAAGGAGAAGCTGGTCGCCGAGGCGGAGTCGCTCTCCGACTCGTCGGACTGGGGTCCGACGGCCGCGCGCTACCGCGAGCTGATGGCCGAGTGGAAGGCCGCCGGCCGCGCCCAGCGCGAGCACGAGGACGACCTGTGGAACCGCTTCCGCGGCGCCCAGGACGTGTTCTTCGCGGCGCGCGGGTCCGCCTTCGCGGAGCGGGATGCGGAGCAGACGGAGAACCTGAAGCTGAAGGAGGAGCTGGCCGCCGAGGCCGAGAAGCTCCTGCCGATCACGGACCTGCGGACCGCGCGGTCCGCCTTCCGCTCGATCAACGAGCGGTGGGAGGCCATCGGCCATGTGCCGCGCGACGCGCGTCCGAAGGTCGAGGGCCGGATGCACACGGTCGACCGGGCCATCCAGGAGGCCGAGGAGGCCGAGTGGCGCCGGACCAACCCGGAGGCACGCGCGCGTGCCGCGGGTCTGACCGGCCAGCTGCAGGCCGCCGTGGACAAGCTGCGATCGCAGATCGAGCAGGCCCGCGCCCAGGGCAACACGTCGAAGGCGGACAAGCTGGAGCGTGAGCTGGAGGGCCGCCAGGCGCTCCTGGACCAGGCCCTGAAGGGCCTCCAGGAGTTCGGCGGCTGACCGGCGGCTGACCAGGCCGGCAAAGCGGTTCCACGACGCGGGGCCCCGTACACGGCGTACGGGGCCCCTCGTCGTATGTCCGTCCGCCGCTACGACCGGTTGCGCGCCGAGGTGACCCGGTAGACGTCGTACACGCCCTCCACGCCCCGTACGGCCTTCAGGACGTGGCCCAGGTGCTTGGGGTCGCCCATCTCGAAGGTGAAGCGGGAGGTGGCCACCCGGTCGCGGGAGGTCTGGACGGCCGCGGAGAGGATGTTGACGTGCTGGTCGGACAGGACGCGGGTGACGTCCGACAGGAGCCGGGACCGGTCAAGGGCCTCGACCTGGATGGCGACCAGGAAGACCGAGGACTGGGTGGGCGCCCACTCGACGTCGAGGATGCGCTCGGGCTCGCGGGACAGTGACTCGACGTTGACGCAGTCGCTGCGGTGCACCGAGACCCCGCTGCCGCGCGTGACGAAGCCGATGATCGGGTCGCCGGGCACGGGGGTGCAGCAGCGGGCCAGCTTGACCCAGACGTCGTCGACGCCCTTGACGACCACACCGGGGTCCTGGTTGCTGCGCCGCTTGCGACCGCGGGTGCGGGACGGCGGGACCGCCTCGTCGATCTCCTCGGTGGCCGCCTCCTCGCCGCCGAGGGCCTGCACCAGCTTCTGCACGACGTTCTGCGCGGCCACATGGCCCTCGCCGATCGCCGCGTACAGCGAGGAGATGTCCGGGTAGCGCATCTCGTGCGCCAGCGTGACCAGTGAGTCGCCGGTGAGGATGCGCTGGATCGGCAGGTTCTGCTTGCGCATCGCGCGGACGATGGCGTCCTTGCCCTGCTCGATCGCCTCGTCCCGGCGCTCCTTGGAGAACCAGCCGCGGATCTTGTTGCGGGCACGCGGGGACTTGACGAAGCCGAGCCAGTCGCGGGACGGTCCGGCGCCGGCCGCCTTGGAGGTGAAGACCTCGACCAGGTCGCCGTTGTCCAGCGTCGATTCGAGCGGCACCAGGCGGCCGTTGACCCTGGCCCCTATCGTGCGGTGGCCGACCTCGGTGTGGACCGCGTACGCGAAGTCGACCGGGGTGGCCCCGGCCGGGAGCGCTATGACGTCGCCCTTGGGCGTGAAGACGAAGACCTCGTTGCGGGACAGGTCGAAGCGCAGGGACTCCAGGAACTCGCCGGGGTCCTCGGTCTCCTTCTGCCAGTCGAGCAACTGCCGCAGCCAGGCCATGTCGTTGAGGTGGTCGTCCTTGCCCTTGCCGGACGACTTGGGCACGTCGGTGCGGACCTTGGAGGCGCCGGCGACGGCTTCCTGCTTGTACTTCCAGTGCGCGGCGATGCCGTACTCGGCGCGGCGGTGCATGTCGAACGTGCGGATCTGGAGTTCGACGGGCTTGCCGTTGGGGCCGATCACCGTCGTGTGCAGCGACTGGTACATGTTGAACTTGGGCATCGCGATGTAGTCCTTGAAGCGCCCCGGAACCGGGTTCCAGCGCGCGTGGACGGTGCCCAGGGCCGCGTAGCAGTCGCGGACGGTGTCCACCAGGACGCGGATGCCCACCAGGTCGTAGATCTCCGCGAAGTCCCGGCCGCGGACGATCATCTTCTGGTAGACGCTGTAGTAGTGCTTCGGGCGGCCGGTGACGGTCGCCTTGATGCGGGCCGCGCGCAGGTCGGACTGGACCTCGTCGGTCACTATGGCGAGGTACTCGTCCCGCTTGGGCGCCCGCTCGGCGACCAGCCGGACGATCTCGTCGTACATCTTGGGGTAGAGGATCGCGAACGCGAGGTCCTCCAGCTCCCACTTGATGGTGTTCATGCCCAGGCGGTGGGCGAGCGGCGCGTAGATCTCCAGGGTCTCGCGCGCCTTCTTCTCCTGCTTCTCGCGCTTGAGGTAGCGCATCGTGCGCATGTTGTGCAGGCGGTCGGCGAGCTTGATGACCAGGACGCGCGGGTCCTTGGCCATGGCGACGACCATCTTGCGCACGGTCTCGGCCTGCGCGGCCTCGCCGAACTTGACCTTGTCCAGCTTGGTGACGCCGTCGACGAGCAGCGCGACGACGTCGCCGAAGTCGCGGCGCAGGTCCTCCAGGCCGTACTCGGTGTCCTCGACGGTGTCGTGCAGCAGGCCCGCCATCAGGGTCGCCGGGTCCATGCCCAGCTCGGCGAGGATGGTGGTGACCGCGAGCGGGTGCGTGATGTACGGGTCGCCGCTCTTGCGCTTCTGGCCGCGGTGCCAGCGCTCGGCGACCTGGTAGGCGCGCTCGATCTGGCGCAGGGTGGCGTTCTCGATCTTGGGGTCGTTGCTGCGGACTATGCGCAGCAGCGGCTCCAGGACCGGGTTGTACGGGTTCGCGCGCTGCACGCCGAGGCGGGCCAGGCGGGCGCGGACGCGGTTGGAGGAGCCGGAGCGGGCGGGCTGGCCGCTGTTGGGGCGGGTCGCGGGGCGCTCGGGCGGGGCCGGCTTGGGGCGCGAGGTCTCCGCCGACTTCTCGACCGGCGCGGACTGGGCGTGCTCGACCGGCCCACGGGTGTCGTTCTTCGTCTGCGACACGTTCGGCGCGGGCTTGGCCGCAGGGGCCGAGGCGGGCTCGGGCTTGGCGGCTGTCAGTGGCTGGGCCTCGTCTGGCAAGAGGGCTCCTCGTGCGCGATCCGGGTCCCCCGGTCAGGCTCCGGAGTGCCCATGGTAGCGATCCTGGGCCATGTCATCGCCTTCAGGCCGGACGGAGGACCGTATACGGGAGAAACACCCGAGGCTGCCGTGGGATTCCACAAGGGTGTCGTGCGGGTGGCCAGGGTCCCCGCAGAACGCGCAACGGCCGCCCCTCGGAGGGGGCGGCCGTTGCGTCGGTCGTAGGGCGCTCAGACCTGGAGGAGGGCCTCCAGCGGCGCTCCCCGCAGGGCGGGCTCCAGGCGGTTCCGGCCGCCCAGGAAGCCCAGCTCCATCAGGACCGCGACGCCCGAGACCTCGGCACCGGCGCGGTGGATCAGCTGGATCGCGGCCTCGGCGGTGCCGCCGGTGGCGAGCACGTCGTCGACGATCAGGATCCGGTCCTCCGTCCCGAGGTCCTCGGCGTGCACCTCGATCTCGGCCGAGCCGTACTCCAGCTCGTAGGCCTGCCGGAGGGTGGCTCCGGGGAGCTTGCCCGCCTTGCGGACCGGGATGAAGCCGAGTCCGGCGCGGACGGCGACCGGGGCGCCCAGGATGAAGCCCCGGGCCTCCAGGCCGACGATCTTGGTGGCGCCGGTGCGCTCGGCGATCTCCGCGAGGGCGTCGGTGAGCGCGGTGAACGCGGCCGGGTCCGCCAGGAGCGGGGTGATGTCCTTGAACATCACGCCCTGCTCCGGGTAGTCCTCGACGTCCCGGATCCGGCTGAGCAGCAGCTCCTCGATGTCGGTCACCGGCGCTTCCCCGACGGTCGGCCACGGCCGCCCCGGTTGCGGGACGCGGGCTGGTTGCGGGGGCCGACGACGGCCGGAGCGGCGTCCTCGGGGTCCTCGGAGCCGTCCACCCGGGCCTCGGCCATCTCGTCCTCGGCCGCGGCCTGGGCACGCTTGGCGAGGACGCGCTTCTTCAGGGCCTTCATCTGCGGCTCGGCCTCCTTGAGGTCGGCGACGAGCGGCGTGGCGATGAAGATCGACGAGTAGGCACCGGCGGCGAGACCGACGAACAGCGACAGCGAGATGTCGTTGAGCGTGCCCGCGCCGAGGAAGCCGCCGCCGATGAACAGCAGGCCCGCGACCGGCAGCAGCGCGACCACCGTGGTGTTGATCGAACGGACCAGGGTGCCGTTGATCGAGTGGTTGGCGATGTCGCTGTAGGTGAAGCGGGTCTGCTTGGTGATGTCCTTCGTCTGCTCCTTGAGGCTGTCGAAGACGACGACCGTGTCGTAGAGCGAGTAACCGAGGATGGTCAGCAGACCGATGACCGTGCCGGGCGTGACCTCGAAGCCGACCAGGGCGTAGATACCGGTCGTGATGGTGATGTCGTGGATCAGCGCGACCAGGGCCGCGACCGCCATCCGCCACTCGAAGGCGATCGCCAGGTAGATCACCACGAGGACCATGAAGATGGCGAGGCCTTCCCAGGCCTTGTTGGCGATCTCGTCACCCCAGCTGGGGCCGACCAGGTCGGAGTTGATGGACTCGGGGTCCACCTTCATGTCCTTGGCCAGCGCGGCCTTGGTCGCGTCCGACTTCTCGGTGTCCATGCCGGCGATCTGGATGCGCAGACCGCCCGTGCCGAGCTTCTGTACGACCGCCTCGTGGCCGGAGGCCTGCTGCG
This sequence comes from Streptomyces sp. NPDC048278, assembly GCF_040652195.1. Taxonomy (NCBI): domain Bacteria; kingdom Bacillati; phylum Actinomycetota; class Actinomycetes; order Kitasatosporales; family Streptomycetaceae; genus Streptomyces; species Streptomyces sp. NPDC048278. Next base: position 184,506 of record NZ_JBEZLP010000006.1, on the reverse strand, counting down.
CGTAGGTCTCCGCCTGGGACACCGAGACGCTGGTCTTCGAGGTGGTGAAGACGGCGCCGCCCTGGAAGTCGATGCCCATGTTCAGGCCGCGCACCGCCAGGCCGACGATGGCCGTGATGGTGATCAGGATGGAGACGCCGTACCAGATCTTGCGCTTGCCGACGAAGTCGTAGCTGATCTCGCCGCGGTGCAGTCGGGCGCCGAGGTTGCCGAGTTTCGACATCGCTCACGCTTCCTTCGGGTCGACAGGGCCGGCGGCAGGGCCGGCGGGACGGCGGGTGCGGCGCAGCGGGGCCTTGGCGCCCAGGCCCTTCGGGTCGAGGCCCGACCACTTGTGGCCGCTCGCGAAGAACTTACGCCGGGCGACGAGCGTCATCAGCGGCTTGGTGAAGAAGAAGACGACGACCACGTCGAGCACGGTGGTCAGACCGAGGGTGAACGCGAAGCCCTGGACCTTGCCGACGGTCACGATGAACAGCACGGCGGCGGCCAGGAACGACACGAAGTCGGAGACCAGGATGGTGCGCCGGGCACGCGGCCAGGCCCGCTCGACGGCGGGGCGCAGCGTGCGGCCCTCGCGGATCTCGTCCCGGATGCGTTCGAAGAACACGATGAACGAGTCCGCCGTGATGCCGATCGCGACGATCGCACCGCAGACCGCGGGCAGGTTCAGCGCGAAGTGGATCGTGGGGCCGAGCAGCGACATGATCGTGTAGGTGAGCGCCGCGGAGACCAGCAGCGACGGGATCGCGATCAGCGACAGGCCGCGGTAGAAGGCCACCAGGTAGATGATGACCAGCGCGAGGCCGATGGCACCCGCCAGCAGACCGGCGTGCAGCTGCTGGCCGCCGAGGGCGGCGGTCACGGTGGTGACGCTCTCGGTCCTGAAGGAGAGCGGGAGCGCGCCGTAGGACAGCATGTTGGAGAGGCTCTGGGCCTCTTCCTGGGTGAAGCTGCCGGAGATCTCCGCCTGGCCGCCGGTGATCGACTGGCTCACGGTCGGGCTGGAGACGACCTCGCCGTCGAGGACGATGCCAAACTCGTTCGTCGGCTGGGAGGCGTTCTTGGCCAGCTCGGCGGTGACGTCCGCGAACTTCTTGGCCCCGCCGCCGGTGAACGACATCTGGACCTGCCAGCCGGAGGCGCCCTGCGTGTCGAAGACGGCCTGGGCCTTCTTGACGTCGGTGCCGTCGACGCGGGCCGGGCCGAGCACGTACTTGTACCAGGCGCCACCGATCTGGCCGCAGGCCACGGTGGTGTCGGTCGGCTTGGCGCTCTTGCCGGCGGTGGCGCGCTGCGCGGCCTTGGTGCAGTCCAGCGCGGTGTACTCGGCCTCCAGCTTCGAAGCCGCGGCGGAGGCGCTGGCAGAGGCGCTCGCGTCGGCCGAGGAGGTGGCGGAGGGGCTCGCCGACGAGGAGGCGGTCGCCGAGGACGACGGCGTGGAGCCGGCCTTCAGGGCGTCGGTGACCGCGCGGCCCTGCGAGGTGGCCGAGGACGAGGGCGTGGCGGACGAGCCGGTCGCCTTCTGGGACCCGGACGCGCTGCTCGACGGGGTGGCGCTCGGGGAGGAGGTGGAGCTGCCGCTGGCGGACGCGCTCGGGGAGGCGCTCGACGAGGCGGCGGCGCTGGCCTCCTGGGCCAGGACGGGGCGGAAGTACAGCTTCGCGGTGGTGCCGACCTGCTGGCGGGCCTCTGCGGAGTTCGTGCCCTTGGGGATGTTGACGATGATGTTGCTGGTGCCCTGGGTCTGCACCTCCGCCTCGGACACGCCGAGACCGTTGACACGGCGGTTCATGATCTCGACCGCGGTGTCCATGTTGGTCTTGTTGATCGCGTTGGGCTGGCCCGGCTCGTTCCTCGCCTGCAGCGTGATGCTCGTACCACCGGCCAGGTCGATACCGAGACGCGGAGTGGTGTTTCCGGAGGCGAACATTCCGCCGGTGAGCGCCACGATGGCGATCAGGATGAGGGCCAGCGAGCGCCCTGGCTTGCTCTGGGCGCTCGCGCTCCGGCCCCTCTTAGGTGCTGCCACCTTCTCGTACTCCCTCTCGGGCCGCCGCGCGCCTGGTCGGTGCGGTCGGCCATGACATGGTGTCGGGATCCCGTGCGGGAAACAGACGCACCCGGGGTGCGGTGTGCGCGTGGGATGTGCGCACCGCTCCCCGGGACACGGCTACTTCGCGTCGGAGTCGCCGTCGGTCTTCTTCGGCTCTTCGTCAGCCTTCGCCTCGGCGGTCGCGGACTCGGCCGGCCCGTCGGTCTCTGTCTCCGTGTCCTCGTCCGCGGCGGCGTCCTTCTTCCCGAGGTCGACGGCCTTGTCGTCGGAGGCGGCGGCAGCTTCGGCAGGCTCGTCGTCGGTCTCGGTGAGGGAGGAGGCGTCGTCCGGGACGACGTCGGCGTCGGACTTCAGGTCGTGCTCGACGCCGTGCACGATGCGGTTGTACTCGTCGTCCGTGAGGATGGAGCCGATCGCGTTCTTCGCGAAGAGGAGGTCGACGCCCGGGCCGGCGTCGAGGAGGACGGTGTCCTCGTTGACTTCCTTGACCGTCGCGTACATGCCCCCGATGGTGCGGACCCCGTTGCCGGGCTGGATCTCGTTCCGCATCTGCGTGGCCTGCTGCTGGCGCTTCCGGGTGGAACGCGTCATCAGGAACATGGCCGCGATGAGGACGATGAACACGAGAAGAGGCAAGCTATTCACGGGACGGAATTTCCTTCGCGCAGCCGCGGCGGTGAGCGGCCTGGATGATGGGGGTGTGGTCGGCGCCGCCCGCAAAGGCGGCATCGGCGGAGTCTAAGCGAGTCCGCGCGCATGGAACAACGCTCAGCATGGCACCTGGGTTCCTGGGCCCGCCAATGCCCCGCCGTCACGAAGCGATCACGTCTGCGGCCGGAGCCTGGTCCACGGGCGCCGGGCCCTCCGGGCAGCGAGGGCCACGGGTCCGGGGCCGCTCCGGCGGCACGACGGACCCAGCACGTTCTCACCGGCAACGACTCGGGCACCGCGCACACCGGGAACGGGCCGGGCGCGGGACCGGGTATCGGCCGGGCACGGAGCCGGGCGTCGGCCGCACGCGGGACCGGGCATGTCCGCGTCAGGTGCCGAACAGGTCCTGCTGGCCCGTTCCGCCCGCTGCGCCGCGGGGGGCGGTGAGGCCCAGGTGGGCCCAGGCGGCGGGGGTGGCGACTCGGCCGCGAGGGGTGCGGGCCAGCAGGCCCTCGCGGACCAGGAAGGGTTCGGCGACCTCCTCGACGGTCTCCCGCTCCTCCCCCACCGCGACGGCGAGGGTGGACAGGCCGACCGGGCCGCCGCCGAACAGCTTCAGCAGGGCTTGCAGGACCGCGCGGTCCAGCCGGTCCAGGCCGCGCTCGTCCACCTCGTAGACGGCGAGGGCCGCGTGCGCGATGTCACGTGTGACAAGTCCGTCCGCCTTGACCTGCGCGTAGTCGCGGACCCGGCGCAGCAGCCGGTTGGCGATGCGGGGCGTGCCGCGCGAGCGGCCGGCGATCTCGGCGGCGCCGGCCGGATCGATCTCGACGTCCAGGAGGTTCGCCGAGCGGTGCACCACCCGCTCCAGCTCGCGCGGCTCGTAGAACTCCATGTGTGCGGTGAAGCCGAAGCGGTCGCGCAGCGGCGGCGGCAGCAGACCCGCGCGCGTGGTGGCGCCGACCAGGGTGAACGGGGGCAGTTCGAGGGGGATGGCGGTCGCACCCGGACCCTTGCCGACGATGACGTCGACCCGGAAGTCCTCCATCGCCATGTACAGCATCTCCTCGGCCGGCCGCGACATGCGGTGGATCTCGTCGAGGAAGAGGACCTCGCCCTCCTGGAGGGAGGAGAGGATCGCGGCCAGGTCGCCGGCGTGCTGGATGGCGGGGCCGGACGTGATGCGGATCGGTGCGCCCATCTCGGCCGCGATGATCATCGAGAGGGTGGTCTTGCCCAGGCCGGGCGCGCCGGAGAGCAGCACGTGGTCGGCGGTGGCGCCACGCGCGCGTGCGGCGCGCAGCACCAGGTCGAGCTGTTCGCGGACCTTCTCCTGGCCGATGAACTCGCCGAGGTCCTTGGGGCGCAGCGCCGCCTCGACGGCCTGGTCCTCACGGTCGGCGACGGCGCCCACCAGCCGCTCCGCGTCGGCGCCGGTGTCGGTCGGGTCGTCCCAGTTCATAAGTGATGTGCCTCAGCGGTGGTGGGGTCAGCGGGCGCGGTTGAGGGTCTGCAGGGCGGCCTTCAGGAGCTGGCCGACCTGGGGCGGGCCCCCGGCGGCCTCGGCCTGCGGGGCGACGGCGGTGACGGCTTCCTCGGCCTCCCGGGTCGCGTAGCCCAGGCCGATCAGGGCGGCGTGCAGCTGGTCGCGCCAGCCCTGGCTGACCGGCGCACCGATCGCGGGCGCGCCGACGGGCTCGCCGAGCCGGTCCTTCAGCTCGAGGAGCAGCTTCTGCGCGCCCTTCTTGCCGATGCCGGGGACGGCGATCAGCGCCTTCTCGTCACCCGTGGCGACCGCGCGGCGCAGCGCGTCCGGGTTGTGCACGGCGAGCATCGCCTGGGCGAGCCGCGGCCCGACCCCGCTCGCCGTCTGCAGCAGCTCGAAGACCTGCTTCTCGTCGTCGTCGACGAAGCCGTACAGGGTGAGCGAGTCCTCGCGTACGACCAGCGAGGTGGCGAGCTTGGCCGGTTGGCCCATGCGCAGCCCGGACAGGGTGTTGGGCGTGCACTGGACGGCGATGCCGATCCCGCCCACCTCGACCACCGCGGAGTCCGGGGCGAGGGCGGCGACCGGGCCGCTGACGAAGGCGATCATGCCGTACGGCCTTTCGTTGCGTTGGCTGCGTGCAGGGCGACGGCCTGCTGGAGTCGGTTCTGTGCGGGGGCGCGCCAGATGTGGCAGATGGCGAGCGCGAGGGCGTCGGCGGCGTCGGCGGGCTTCGGCGGCGCGCTGAGCCGGAGCAGCCGGGTCACCATGGCGCCGACCTGGGCCTTGTCGGCGCGTCCTGAGCCGGTGACGGAGGCCTTGACCTCGCTGGGGGTGTGCAGGGCGACGGGGATGCCCCGGCGGGCGGCGCACAGCATGGCGACGGCGCTGGCCTGGGCGGTGCCCATCACGGTCCGCACGTTGTGCTGGCTGAACACCCGCTCCACGGCGACGAATTCGGGCCGGTGCTCGTCCAGCCACTGCTCGATGCCCTGCTCGATGGCGACGAGGCGCAGGCCGAGTTCGGCGTCCGCGGGCGTCCGCACGACCCCCACACCGACCATGGTGAGCGGTCGCCCGGCGACACCCTCGACCACCCCGACACCACACCGGGTCAGCCCTGGGTCCACCCCCAGCACACGCACCGCGCCCCCCTCCCCTCTTTGCGGCTAAACCGCCGCCGCTCTCGCGGACCTGGCCGAGCGCCGTCGTGGTTCCTCGATTGATGATTGCGGTCCGTGGACGGCGATCCACGGATGGCGCCAGGCTAGCCGCTGCCACTGACAACGGCGGCGGGCTGGTAGGACGTGTCCCACCAGCCCGCCGATTCCGCTCAGCCCGCGGCAGCGTTACGCGTCGACCTTCTCCATGACCTCGTCGCTGACGTCGAAGTTGGCGAAGACGTTCTGGACGTCGTCGCTGTCCTCCAGGGCGTCGATCAGCTTGAAGATCTTCTTGGCGCCGTCCTCGTCCAGCTCGACCTGCATGGTCGGGACGAAGTTGGCCTCGGCGGAGTCGTAGTCGATGCCGGCGTCCTGGAGGGCGGTGCGGACGGCGACCATGTCGGTGGCCTCGCTGAGCACCTCGAAGGACTCGCCCAGGTCGTTGACTTCCTCGGCACCCGCGTCCAGGACGGCACCGAGCACGTCGTCCTCGGTCAGCTCGCCCTTGGGGACGATCACGACGCCCTTGCGGTTGAAGAGGTACGACACGGAGCCCGGGTCCGCCATGTTGCCGCCGTTGCGGGTCATGGCGACGCGCACGTCGGAGGCGGCGCGGTTGCGGTTGTCGGTGAGGCACTCGATGAGCACCGCGACGCCGTTCGGGCCGTAGCCCTCGTACATGATCGTCTCGTAGTCGGCGCCGCCGGCCTCGAGGCCGCCGCCGCGCTTGACCGCGGAGTCGATGTTCTTGTTCGGGACCGACTGCTTCTTGGCCTTCTGGATGGCGTCGTAGAGGGTCGGGTTGCCCTCGATGTCGACGCCGCCCATGCGGGCCGCAACCTCGATGTTCTTGATCAGCTTCGCGAAGAGCTTGCCGCGCTTGGCATCGATCACGGCCTTCTTGTGCTTCGTCGTAGCCCATTTAGAGTGGCCGGACATCTGCCTGTCTCCTTCGCGTAACCCATCCAAACAACGAACGGCAGAGATCCTACTAGGACTCCGTCGCGCGGCAGGCGTGCACCATGTCGACGAACAGGGAGTGCACGCGGTGGTCGCCGGTCAGTTCCGGGTGGAACGACGTGGCGAGCGCGTTGCCCTGGCGAACCGCGACGATGTGGCCCTCGTGCTCGGCGAGCACCTCGGTCTCGGCGCCGACCGACTCGACCCAGGGGGCGCGGATGAACACGCCCTCTACAGGATCGCCGTCGATCCCGCGTACGTCGACCGCCGCCTCGAACGACTCGTTCTGCCGCCCGAAGGCGTTGCGGCGCACGATCATGTCGATGCCGCCGATGGTCTCCTGGCCCGAGCGCGGGTCGAGGATCTTGTCGGCGAGCATGATCATGCCCGCGCAGGTGCCGTAGACGGGCATTCCGGCTCGCACGCGCGCGCGGAGGGGCTCCATCACGCCGAACAGGACGGCGAGCTTGGAGATGGTGGTGGACTCGCCGCCGGGGATGACGAGGCCGTCCACCTCGGCGAGTTCCTCGGGGCGCCGGACCGGCCTGGCCACGGCGTCCGCCGCGGCCAGGGCGATGAGGTGCTCCCGTACGTCGCCCTGGAGAGCCAGGACGCCTATGACAGGTGCGTCGGTCATGTGTGCGGAACCTCTGGCCTTACCAGCCGCGGTTGGCGTAGCGCTCGGTCTCGGGGAGGGTGTCGCAGTTGATGCCGACCATGGCCTCGCCGAGGTTGCGGGACGCGTCCGCGATGATCTTCGGGTCGTCGTAGAAGGTGGTCGCCTTGACGATGGCGGCGGCGCGCTTGGCCGGGTCGCCGGACTTGAAGATGCCGGAGCCCACGAAGACGCCCTCGGCGCCGAGCTGGCGCATCAGGGCCGCGTCGGCCGGGGTGGCGACACCGCCGGCGGAGAACAGCACGACCGGCAGCTTGCCGAGTTCGGCGACCTCCTTGACCAGCTCGTAGGGGGCGCGCAGCTCCTTGGCCGCGGCGTACAGCTCGTTGTTGTCGCAGCCGCGCAGCTTGGCGATCTCGCCCTTGATCTGGCGCAGGTGGCGGACGGCCTCGACGACGTTGCCGGTGCCGGCCTCGCCCTTGGAGCGGATCATGGCCGCGCCCTCGGCGATCCGGCGCAGGGCCTCGCCGAGGTTGGTGGCGCCGCAGACGAAGGGGGTGGTGAAGGCCCACTTGTCGGAGTGGTTGACCTCGTCGGCCGGGGTCAGGACCTCGGACTCGTCGATGTAGTCGACGCCGAGCGACTGGAGGACCTGGGCCTCGACGAAGTGGCCGATCCGGGACTTGGCCATCACCGGGATCGACACGGCCTCGATGATGCCCTCGATCATGTCCGGGTCGGACATCCGGGCCACTCCGCCGTCCTTGCGGATGTCGGCCGGGACCCGCTCCAGGGCCATGACGGCGACGGCGCCCGCGTCCTCGGCGATCTTCGCCTGGTCCGGCGTGACGACGTCCATGATCACGCCGCCCTTGAGCTGCTCGGCCATGCCGCGCTTCACACGGGCGGTGCCGGTCTCGGGGGTCTGGTTCTCACTGGTGGACACGGGTGACCTCACTCGCTGAAAGAGGGTTTCTGCAAACACCGAGGAAACGCGAGTGGACCAGTCCACAGCAAGGGCCAATGGGAAGGCGGTGGATCGTTTTCCGGTCAGGCCGTGCGCTCGACCAGCGCGGCAGGCGGTTCGTCGTCCATCTCGAAGGCCAGCGGGAAGGGGGCGTGCCCGGCCAGCCGGAACCAGCGGACCTTGCGGTGTTCGCGCAGCCGGCGGGCCGCGCCGACGGCGTCGTTGTGGAAGCGGCGGGCCATCGGGACCCGGCGCACGGCCTCGGCCAGCTCCCTCGTGGCGGCATCGCCGCCGGGCGCCTGACGGACCTCCTCGACCTGCTGCGGGTGCTCGAAGACGGCCCGCAGCGCCTGGCTCAGCTCGCTCTCCGCGACCTCCCGCTGCTCCTCCTCGGTCTGCCGGGCCGCGTGCGCGGCCTCGTACAGCACGATCGAGGAGGCGGGATCCAGCACCCCCGAGGTCGCCAGCTCCTGAGCCACCGACGCGCGCCGCAGCAACTGGGCGTCGAGGGCGGCCCGGGCCGCGTCGATCCGCGCGTGCAGCCGGTCCAGCCGTCCGGCGGTCCAGCTCAGATAGAGCCCGATCACCACGAGGGCGGCAAGAATCCAGAGGGTCCAGATGAGGGAAGCGCTCACGGGCGGAACGCTATAGGAGACGCCGGCAGCAGCGCCCCGTCAGGGGCGCGGGGAACTGCGCGACCAGCCACGACGGCGCCGCACCCGGAACACGACGGCCTTCCCAGCAGAGCGCCTAGTCCCGCGCCAGCCCGAACCGCGCCCGCAAGCCCGACCGCTCGTCCGCCGCCACCGCCGCCGCACCCGCCGTCACCGTCTCGTAGACGGACAGGATGTCCGCACCCACCGTGGACCAGTCGAAGCGCCGCACGTGCACGCTGCCGCGGGCGCGCAGCCCGGCCCGGCGCTCCGGGTCCTCCAGGAGCCGTACCGCCGCCTCCGCCAGCGCGTCCGCGTCCTCGTTGGCGAAGAGCTCGCCCGCCGCCCCCTGGTCCAGGACCTGGGCGAAGGCGTCGAGGTCGGAGGCGAGGACCGGAGCGCCCGCGGACAGGGCTTCGACCAGGATGATCCCGAAGCTCTCGCCGCCGGTGTTGGGCGCGATGTACAGGTCGAGGCTGCGCAGGAAGCGGGCCTTGTCGTCGTCGCTGATCATGCCGAGGAACTCGACGCGGGAGCGCAGCTCGGCGGGGAGGGACTCGACCGCGGCCTCCTCGTCGCCCCGGCCTGCCACCAGGAGCCGGGTACCCGGGCGGGCGGCGAGGATCTTGGGCAGGGACTTCATGAGGACCGGGAGGCCCTTGCGGGGCTCGTCGATGCGGCCGATGAAGCCGATCGTGTCGCCCTGCCACTCGGGGCGCGGCTCGGCCTTGGCGAAGAAGTCGACGTCCACGCCGTTGGGGATCACGACGGCGTCGCCGCCGAGGTGCTCGACCAGGGTGCGCCGGGCGTACTCGCTGACCGCGATCCGGGCGCTGATCTTCTCCAGGGCGGCCTGGAGGATCGAGTACGCGGCGATCATCGCGCGGGAACGCGGGTTGGAGGTGTGGAACGTCGCCACCATCGGGCCCTGGGCCGCCCAGCAGGTCAGCAGGCCGAGGGACGGGGAGGTCGGCTCGTGGATGTGGACCACGTCGAACGCGCCGTCGTGCAGCCAGCGGCGCACCCGCGCGGCGGAGAGGAAGCCGAAGTTGAGGCGGGCCACCGAGCCGTTGTACGGCACCGGGACGGCGCGGCCGGCCGAGACGACGTAGGGCGGCAGCGGGGTGTCGTCGTCGGCGGGGGCGAGGACGGAGACCTCGTGGCCCAGGCGGATGAAGTACTCGGCGAGGTCGCGGATGTGGAACTGGACGCCACCCGGGACGTCCCAGGAGTAGGGGCAGACGATGCCGATCCTCACGACGGCCCCTTCGCGGGGTCGAGGTCGGCGAGCCACAAGCGCTGGAGCATGTGCCAGTCCTCCGGATGGTCGGTGATCCCGGTGGCGAAGGCGTCGGCCAGCGCCTGTGTCATGACAGACGTCTTCGACGCCTTGTCACCTGACTCGGGTACCTCGATCGGGGCGTGCACACGGCCCTGCATGACGGCGGTGTCGTCGTACCAGAGCGTGACGGGCAGCAGGAGTGCGCCGGTCTGCTGGGCCAGCAGGGCGGGTCCGGCGGGCATCCGCGCGGTGTCGCCGAAGAAGTCGACCTCGATGCCGGAGGCGGACAGGTCGCGGTCGGCGACCAGGCAGACCAGGCCGCCGTCGCGCAGCCTGCGCGCCAGGGTGCCGAAGGCGGAGCCGCCGCTGTGCGGCAGGACCTCCATGCCGAGGCCCTCGCGGTAGGCGACGAAACGGTCGTAGAGCGTCTCCGGCTTCAGGCGCTCGGCGACCGTGGTGAACGGGGTCTTCAGCTCGGTGGTGACCCAGGCGCCGGCCAGGTCCCAGTTGGCCAGGTGCGGCAGCGCGAGGATCACACCGCGGTCGGAGGCGAGGCCGTCGGTGAGGTGGTGGACGTCCTTGGGGACGAAGCCGCCGCGGATCCGCTCCTCGCTCCAGGACGGCAGCCGGAAGGACTCCATCCAGTAGCGCAGGTAGGAGCGCATGCCCGCCCGGGAGAGCTCGCGCAGCCGCTCGGGGCTCGCGTCGGGACGCACGCGCGCGTAGTTGGACTCCAGGCGCTGGACGCCCTTGCCGCGCTGCCGCCAGGCGAGGTCCGCGACGGAGTTGCCGAGGCGCACGGCGACCGGCTCGGGGAGCTTCCTGACGGTGCTCCAGCCGAGACCGTACAGGGAGTCGGTGAGCCGGTCGGCGGCGCTCACTGGGAGGCCTCGCTCCCGTGCGAGGCCTTCTCGTGCTCGGCCGCCGCCTCCGCCTCGGCGGACTCCCGGCGGACCGTGACGACCCGCTGGACCAGGGTGACCAGGCTGCCCACGGCGACGACCCACAGGGCGATCGGCAGCAGGATCTGGATGTGCGGGACGCCGAACTTGTGGAAGCCGGCCAGACCGGCCGCCACCAGCGAGATCACCAGGCGCTCGGCACGCTCCACCAGGCCGTTGACGGCCACCGGCAGCCCGATCGACTCGCCGCGCGCCTTGGTGTACGACACCACCTGGCCGCTGGCCAGGCAGAAGATGGAGACCGCGCACAGGACGTTGTCGTTCCCGTTGCCCGCGTACCAGAGCGCGAAGCCGCCGAAGATCGCGCCGTCGGCGACCCGGTCCAGGGTGGAGTCCAGGAAGGCGCCCCAGCGGCTGGTGCGGCCCAGCTGGCGGGCCATGTTGCCGTCCACCAGGTCCGAGAACACGAACAGCGTGATCACGATCGTGCCCCAGAAGAACTCGCCCCGGGGGAAGAAGACCAGCGCGCCCGCGACCACTCCGGCCGTGCCGAGGAGCGTGACCGTGTCCGGGCTCACGCCCCGGCGGATGAGAAACGCGGCGAACGGTGTGAGGACACGCGTGAAGAATGCACGCGCGTACTTGTTCAGCATGGCCTTCCTGACGGTCGTAGCGCCGTGCGGCCCCTGCTGGCCACCCCGGCTGGCCCATCGTAGCCACGCGCGCGTGTGTGCGACGGGTGGGCACTCGCAGGAGGGGCCGGCGGCCCGGCGGGAAGGGTTCCGCGGGCACGATCACGTCGTTCGTATGGACGCACCGTGACGGGAGTGGAAAGCTCGAATAACCGCGGGCGTCATCGGAGCCGCCACCGCACGCGGCCCGCCATGCTCGCCCGCGCCCACAGAGACCTCACCGTGCACGGGAGGCATAACCATGGGCGACAAGGTCAAGGAACACCCCGGAGCCGCCGGCAGGGCAAGGGCGGCCGACCACCCCGCGTCTGTACGGAATGTGGTGCTGGTCGGCCACTCCGGATCGGGAAAGACCACCTTGGTGGAGGCGCTCGCGCTGACCGCGGGAGCGGTGAACCGGGCGGGCCGGGTGGAGGACGGCGGGACCGTCTCCGACTACGACGACATCGAGCACCGGCAGCAGCGCTCCGTACAGCTGTCGCTGGTACCGGTCGAATGGAACGGAATCAAGATCAACATCCTGGACACCCCGGGATACGCCGACTTCGTCGGTGAGCTGAGGGCCGGTCTGCGCGCGGCGGACGCGGCCCTCTTCGTCGTCTCGGCCTCGGACGGGGTGGACGGCTCGACCCGGATGGTGTGGGAGGAGTGCGCCGCCGTCGGGATGCCGCGGGCGATCGTCGTCACGCACCTGGAGGCCGCCCGCGCGGACTTCCAGGAGATGACCCGGGTGTGCGCCGAGGCGTTCGGCGCCGACGACCCCGACGCCGTGCTCCCGCTCTACCTGCCGCTGTACGGCGCGCAGGGTCCGGACGGGCACGCGCCGGTGACCGGCCTGGTCGGGCTGCTCACGCAGAAGCTGTTCGACTACTCCACCGGCGAACGCAAGGAGTCCGAGCCGGGCCCCGAGCAGCTGCCGGACATCGAGGACGCCCGCAACCGGCTCATCGAGGGGATCATCTCGGAGAGCGAGGACGAGACCCTCATGGACCGCTATCTGGGCGGCGAGGAGATCGATCTCAAGACGCTCATCGAGGACCTGGAGCGGGCCGTGGCCCGCGGGGCCTTCTACCCCGTCCTGGCCGCCGCCCCGGCCGCCGACGGCGCCCGCCAGGGCCTCGGCACGGTCGAGCTGCTGGAGCTGGTCACCGGCGGCTTCCCGACGCCGTTCGAGCACCCCACGCCGGACGTCACCAGCCTCGACGGCGAGCGGCGCGAGATCAAACCGTGCGACACCGGCGGCCCGCTGGTCGCGGAGGTCGTGAAGACCGCCTCCGACCCGTACGTCGGCCGGGTCTCGCTGGTGCGGGTCTTCTCCGGCACCCTGCGCCCCGACGAGACGGTCCACGTCTCCGGGCACGGCCTCGCCGACCGCGGTCATGAGGATCACGACGTCGACGAGAAGATCGGCGCCCTGTCCACGCCGTTCGGCAAACAGCAGCGGCCGGTCACCCATGTCATCGCCGGCGACCTCGCGTGCGTGGCGAAGCTCGGCCGCGCGGAGACCGGGGACACCCTCTCCGGCCGGGACGACCCGCTGCTCATGGAGCCGTGGGAGATGCCCGACCCGCTGCTGCCGCTCGCCATCGAGGCGCACAGCAAGGCGGACGAGGACAAGCTCTCCCAGGGTCTGTCCCGCCTTGTCGCCGAGGACCCGACGATGCGCCTCGAACAGAACCAGGACACCCACCAGGTGGTGCTGTGGTGCCTCGGCGAGGCGCACGCGGACGTCGCCCTGGAGCGGCTGCGCAGCCGGTACGGCGTCCAGGTCGACGTCGTACCTCACAAGGTGTCCCTCCGGGAGACGTTCGCCGGGAAGTCCGCCGGGCGCGGCCGGCACGTCAAGCAGTCCGGTGGGCACGGGCAGTTCGCGATCTGCGAGATCGAGGTGGAGCCCCTGCCGGGCGGCTCCGGCATCGAGTTCGTCGACAAGGTGGTCGGCGGCGCGGTGCCCCGGCAGTTCATCCCGTCGGTCGAGAAGGGCATCAGGGCCCAGGCCGTCAAAGGGGTGGCCGCCGGCTACCAGTTGGTCGACGTGCGGGTCACCCTGCTCGACGGCAAGGCGCACTCGGTGGACTCCTCCGACGCCGCCTTCCAGACGGCGGGCGCGCTGGCGCTGCGGGAGGCCGCCGCGGACGCGAGGATCCACCTCCTCGAACCGGTCGCCGAGGTGTCCGTGCTGGTCGGCGACGACTACGTGGGCGCCGTGATGAGCGACCTGTCCGGGCGGCGCGGCCGGGTGCTCGGCACCGAGCAGACCAGCGGCGGACGCACCCTGATCAAGGCCGAGGTACCGGAGTTCGAGATCGGCCGGTACGCGGTCGACCTGCGCTCCCTGTCGCACGGCACGGCGCGTTTCAGCCGCTCCTACGCCCGGCACGAGCCGATGCCGCCACAGATCGCCGAGAAGATTCGCGAACAGGCCAAAGACACCTCCTGATCGGTGCCGGGTCGGACGTTCGGCGGACGGCTTCGGCCGTCCGCCGACGGCTGTCGGTGGCTGGGGATACTCTGAGTACTTGATCAACAGGTGTGCGGAGTACGGAAGTCGGGAAGGCCGCAGAAGCGGGACGGCGGCAAGTGGGGGCGGGAATGAGCTTCGAGGACTTCTTCGGGCCACAGGTGCCCAGGCCGGGCGGTCAGGCGCAGGCACCGACCTTCGCCCTGGCCTCGGCGGCCTACCGGGACACACCGATGGAGGAGATCAAGAAGGCCGACAACGAGTGGCACCAGTCGGAGGTCAAAGAGGGCCGCAAGTGGGCGAAGATATTCCGGCCCAACTTCGGTGAGGCGTACTCCCAGGCGGTCATCGACCGCATGCTGGGCGTCGGCCGCGCACCCCTCGTCCAGTCCTTCGGCAGCGAACCCCAGATGGTCGTCGAGCACTGCCTCGCCGCCAACCGCATCCGCCGGGAACGCGACCTGCGGCTCACCGCCGTCATGTTGCTGTGCGGCGTGCTCTTCCTGCCCGGACTGCTGGTCTGGCTGGGCGTCTTCCAGCTCCGGGCCACCATGATGAAGGCCGACAACAAGCGGGTCTCCGGGCTCGGCAGCGCCCTGCTCGCCGCCGTCGGCGTCCTCGCGATCGTCTTCCTGATCCGGATGCCCCTCACCGGCTTCTGGGGCTGGTACGCGCGCGGCTGCATCGTGCTCCCGGTCGTCGGCTGGTACCTGGCCAAGCGACTGTGCGAGCGCACCGCGCGGGACCTGCGCGAAGCCTGGGGCGGCCTGCTGTCCGGCGGCAGCGTCGGCGCGAAGGTCCCCGAGGCGGTGCCGACCAGCCCGGACCAGGCCGCGGCCGAGCAGCTGCGCCAGTCCCTGGCCCGGCTCAGCGCCGAACAGCAGTCCAACTCGGTCTTCTACGCCGGGCCCAAGGGCATACTCGGCATGGGCACCCGCTGGGGCTCCTGGCACCTCGCGGAGGAGCTGGTCCCGCTCGATCCGGTCAAGGGCATCCACGAGTTCCGTGCCTGGACGGTCGTCCGGGAGATCGAGAAGGAGCTGAGCGTGCTGCACCGGCAGCACCTGAAGACCGGCGGCTTCCCGACCCCGCAGGTCAAGCACTGGATCGTCACCCATGTCGGAGAGGGCGCCAAGGCGGTGTCCCGGCCCGAGGGGACCGACTACCAGGTGGGCCCCGCCGACGTGGAGCGGATCTGCAACAACAACCACTTCGACAAGGGCGAACGGCACTACCTGGGCGTGCAGTGGCCGTACCTGTGGGACGGCGGCCTGATCATCACGATGATGGCCACCGTGACCGTGCTGAAGGAGACCCTGCGCATCGAGGTCACCGGACACGCCCTCGGCCCGGTCAACGGCCTGTTCAGCGGCAAGCCCGAGGCCCCCACCAAGACGGTCGCCAAGACCGTCCGGTTCTGGGAGACCCGGACGATCAAGCTGCCGCTGGTCACCCCGGACGAGGTGGTCCGGCTCGCCGCGCGGGCTTCGATCAGCTGGTATCCGCCGCTGCTGAAGTGGCTCGGCGGCTCCGTGGGCCTGCCCGAGCCGTTCGGCCTGCGGCACGCCTGGGCCGACCAGCCGTGGAAGCACCGCTTCATGGCCGACGACGCGCTGCGCGCGGCCACGCCGGTGCTGCGGGCGGTGCACCGGGCCGCGTTCACCGTGCTCAAGGAGCACGACGTCAACATGGACAAGTTCAACGCGCGGGCGGGAGCGCTCAGCGGGTCGGTCCAGGAGGCGTCACCGAAGAAGGCCGACACGTACGACGCGTGAGGCAGCGCTCCGCTGGAATGGGCGCGCTGCGCCGTCGTGGCTGGTCGCGCAGTTCCTCCCCAAGCCTTCGGCCGGGGGTGCCCCCAGCGCCCCCTTCGGGGCGCTGCGCTGCTGTTCAGTGTGGCGTCGGCCAGGCCTCGGCGAGCATCTTGCGGGTGTCCGCGAGCAGTTGCGGCAGGACGCGCGTGTGGCCCACCACCGGCATGAAGTTCGTGTCGCCGCCCCAGCGCGGGACGATGTGCTGGTGCAGGTGGGCCGCGATGCCGGCGCCCGCCACCGTGCCCTGGTTCATGCCGATGTTGAAGCCGTGGGCGCCGGACGCCGTGCGCAGCGCCGTCATCGCCTGCTTGGTCAGCTCGGCCAGCTCGACCGTCTCCGGGCCGGTCAGGTCCGTGTAGTCGGCGACATGGCGGTACGGGACCGTCATCAGGTGACCGCCGTTGTACGGGTAGAGGTTGAGCACCGCGTAGACGTGCTCGCCGCGCCGGACGATCAGCCCGTCCTCGTCGGACTTGGCCGGGATCGAGCAGAAGGGACAGCCGTCGTCGGCCCCCGGACCGGTCGGCTTGTTCTCACCCTGGATGTAGGCCATCCGGTGGGGCGTCCACAGGCGCTGGAACGCGTCCTGCGTCCCCACTCCGATCTGCTGCTCCGGCTCACTCGTCATGCTAGGCAGCATATGGCTTCGCCCGTTCGCGGCGTGTCGCCGGGGCCGGGGGAAAGCCCCGGACGGCGAAGCTGGGCGGATGGACGACGACAGCCGGCTGGTGCGCTGGGACCGGAGGACCGACCTCGTGCTCGGCGTCGCCTCGCTGGCCTTCCTCGGCTCGTACGCGGTGCACGTGCTGCTGCCCCGGCTGCCGGACGCCGCGCACGTCTTCTTCCTGTCGCTGCTGTACACGGCCTGGGCGATGTTCGCCGTCGACTACGCGGTGCGCTGGCGGCTCAGCGGCGAGGGACCGGCGTTCGTACGGCGGCACTGGCTGGACACGGTCGTCCTGGTGCTGCCCCTGCTGCGGCCGGTGCGGGTCGTGCGGACCTACGAGTCGATCCAGCGCCGGCGCGGGGAGCCCCGGCTCCCGTTGCACGCGCGCGTGGCGCTCTACTCGACGCTGTCGATCTCCCTGCTGGGGTTCTCCGGCGCCCTCGCCGTCTACCAGGTCGAACGCTCGGCCCCGAACGCCACGATCCGCACCTTCGGCGACTCCCTCTGGTGGACGTGCTCGACCCTCTCCACGGTCGGCTACGGCGACTACGTCCCGGTGACCACCCTGGGGCGGTTCATCGCCGCCGGGCTGATGGCCTGCGGTCTTGCGCTGCTGGGCACGGTCACGGGCTCGTTCTCGTCCTGGATGCTGCAGCGGTTCGCGCTGAACGAGGACGAGAGAAGGCCCCCGGAGAAGTGATCTCCGAGGGCCTCCGGGGGAGCCGGATCAGACCTGGGTCCGCTCCTCGACCACCTTCGCGATCTTGGCGATGGCCTCGTCGAACGGGATGCCGTTCTCCTGCGAGCCATCGCGGTAGCGGAAGGAGACCGAGCCGGCCGCCATGTCCTCGTCGCCCGCGATGACCATGAAGGGCACCTTCTGCTTCTGGGCGTTGCGGATCTTCTTCTGCATGCGGTCGGAGGACGCGTCCACCTCGACCCGCAGGCCCTGCTTCTTCGCCTCGGCGGCGAACTTGTGCAGGTAGTCGACGTGCGCGTCGCCGATCGGGATGCCCACCGCCTGGACCGGGGCCAGCCATGCCGGGAAGGCGCCCGCGTAGTGCTCCAGAAGCACCGCGAAGAACCGCTCGATGGAGCCGAACAGGGCGCGGTGGATCATCACCGGGCGCTGCTTGGAGCCGTCGGCGGAGGTGTACTCCAGGTCGAAGCGCTCGGGCAGGTTGAAGTCCAGCTGGACGGTCGACATCTGCCAGGTGCGGCCGATGGCGTCCTTGGTCTGCACGGAGATCTTCGGGCCGTAGAAGGCGGCGCCGCCCGGGTCGGGGACGAGCGGGAGGCCCTGCTTCTCGGCGACCGAGCGGAGCGTCTCGGTGGCCTCCTCCCAGACCTCGTCGGAGCCGACGAACTTCTCCGGGTCCTTGGTGGACAGCTCCAGGTAGAAGTCGGTCAGACCGTAGTCGCGCAGCAGGTTCAGGACGAAGGTGAGCGTCTTGTCGAGCTCCTCCGCCATCTGCTCCTTGGTGCAGTAGATGTGCGCGTCGTCCTGGGTGAAGCCGCGGGCCCGGGTCAGGCCGTGCACGACGCCCGACTTCTCGTACCGGTACACGGTGCCGAACTCGAACAGGCGCAGCGGCAGTTCACGGTAGGACCGGCCGCGCGCATCGAAGATCAGGTTGTGCATCGGGCAGTTCATGGGCTTGAGGTAGTAGTCCACGCCCTCGTCGAGCTGCATGGGCGGGTACATGCCGTCGGCGTACCAGTCCAGGTGCCCGGACGTCTCGAAGAGCTTCCCCTTCGTGGCGTGCGGGGTGTAGACGAACTCGTAGCCCTCCTCCTCGTGCCGGCGGCGCGAGTAGTCCTCCATCACGCGGCGGACGACGCCGCCCTTGGGGTGGAAGACGGCGAGGCCGGAGCCGATCTGCTCCGGGATGGAGAACAGGTCGAGCTCGCTGCCCAGCTTGCGGTGGTCGCGCTTCTCGGCCTCGGCGAGGAAGTCCAGGTACTCCTTCAGCTCGTCCTTGGACGGCCAGGCGGTGCCGTAGATCCGCTGGAGCATCGGGTTCTTCTCGCTGCCGCGCCAGTAGGCGGCGGCGTTGCGCATCAGCTTGAACGCCGGGATGAGCCGGGTGGAGGGCAGGTGGGGACCGCGGCAGAGGTCCTTCCAGCACAGCTCGCCGGTCTTGGCGTCCAGGTTGTCGTAGATCGTCAGCTCGCCGGCGCCGACCTCGACGTCCGCGCCGTCGTCGCTGGACGCGGAGCCCTTGAGGCCGATCAGCTCCAGCTTGTACGGCTCGTCCGCCAGCTCCTCGCGGGCCGCCTCGTCGGTGACGACACGGCGGGAGAACTTCTGCCCGCGCTTCTGGATCTCCTGCATCTTCTTCTCGATGGCCTTGAGGTCATCGGGGTGGAAGGGCTTCTCGACGTCGAAGTCGTAGTAGAAGCCGTCCTTGACGGGCGGGCCGATGCCCAGCTTGGCCTCGGGGAACAGCTCCTGCACGGCCTGGGCCATGACGTGCGCGGTGGAGTGGCGCAGGATGTTGAGGCCGTCCTCGGAGGAGATCTCGACGCCCTCGACGGTCTCGCCGTCCCGCACCTCGTACGCGAGGTCCCTGAGCTCACCGGCCACCCGGGCGGCGACGATCGAGCGCTCGCCGGCGAAGAGCTCGGCGGCCGTAGTGCCCGTCGTCACCACGCGCTCTTCCCGCTCGGAATCGCGTTGGATGATCACACGGACGTCTGACACCGGTCTCTCCTGACTGAAGGTGGATGCGGCGCCATACCAGGAGCGCGCGCAATAGGGGATCGTACCGACCCCGACCCTCCGTCCGCGAAACGGTTACCGACAGTCCCCGCTCAGTCGCAGTCGTCCCCGGTGCACGCCTCCTCGAAGAAGTCGAGGTTCTCCTGGAGCGACTTCACCAGCCGGTCCCGCTCGGCATCGTCCACCTGGACCGGCGCGACCCCGAAGGCACCGGACAGCCGCCGGAAGCCGCCCCGGCTCTCCAGCCGCCCGTGCACGCGTACCGGAAGACCCACGAGATGTGCCTGCCCGGCGATCCGGTAGTCCTCCTCGTCGAGGGTGACCCGGACGTACGGCACGTCGGCCCCGGCGATCACCCGCAGCCGTACCGCGCCCTCGCCGCGCGGCTCGGAGCGGCGCATGCGGACGACGGTGCCGGTGACCCGGACCGCGACCGAGGGTTCGTCGCGCAGGTAGCGGGCGCCGGCCTCGCGCAGTACGGGCAGGTCGCCGGGCGAGAACTCGATCGGCTCGGTGGTGGCCGCGCAGTCGTCGGGGACCCCGGCGCCCGGCGCCCACTCCACGGAGACCCGGGCGCCTTCCGTACCGCGTACGAGCGTGACGAGGGCGTCGGTCAGCTCCCGGCTCACGCCCGCCTCGACGGCGCCGTCGAAGGCGTCCATGCCGCCGGTGGCCCGCTGGTAGTCGATGGCCTCGCGGACCGCGTACAGGGCCTGGTGGAGGCGGACGGCGAGGGGCCGGCCGGTGCCGACGGGCACGAACGCGGCCAGGCCGCGCCCGCCGTCCGCCGAGCCGACGAGGACGGACTCCAGCATCGATGCGGCGGCGCGCTTGTGCCGGGCGCCGTAGTAACCGGCACGCGCGCGGGTGGCCAGCGCGCCGGCCAGCAGGGTCTGCCGGGCGGCGGTGCGCAGCTGCTCCTCGACCGTCCAGGACGCGGCGTCCGCGGGTCCGCTGGGCACGTCCCGCCACCAGCGGATCTCGTCGCTGGGCACGGCGAGCCCCACCAGCACCTCGCGCGCGGCGGGCGTACCGCTGCGCACGAGAGCCGTGAGCGCCTCCCCGAGCAGGTCGTCACTGTCCGGGAAGGCGCGGTTCTCGGGTACCAGCAGGCTGGTGCCGGTGTTGCCCGGCCCGGGTGGGGTCCAGCGGCCGTAGCGTCCCGGTGCTCCCCCGCGCCGCTGCCAGCCGTGCCGGCGCAGCAGGGCGCCGAGCACGGCCGGGTCGACCTCGGCGGGCTCGGGGGGATGGTTCCAGTGGGGCCCGTGGAGCTCGTCGGGATGCGGCCGGACCTCCCGCAGCTGCTCCTCGTACGGACGGTGCCTCATGGTCTGCCTCCCGTCCCGACCCGCGTCATGATCTCGCAGAGCGCCCGGTCGTCGAAGATGCGCGAGGTCGGAACCCGCACGGTGGTCCGGTGCCGGCCGGTGATCTGGTGCCCTGCCAGGTTGACCCAGTAGCAGCAGTGGCGCAGATCGAGCCGGTCGTGGCTGGCGCGCAGCCAGTCGTCCTGGGAGCGCGGTACCAGCATCACCACCAGGATCTTGTGCACCGACACCGGTGTGCGGGCGAGCTTGCGCAGGTGGTCGTTGTCCAGCGTGAAGGAGAAGAAACGTCCCGGCGGGTTGGGTGCGATCTGGTAGGTGCATTTGAGCTGCACCTTTATCGTCACCTCGTCGTCGACGGTGTGACCGGGCGAGCCGTGGCTGACGTGCCAGTCGATGCCGTTGTCCGGGAACGGCTGGGACAGCGAGCAGCCGGCCGCCGCCGCGACGGCATGCAGATAGCCCACCTGCAGTGTCTCCATGCAGGCGGTGGTCGCGAGTGTGCCGCGATGGGGGCCCGTACGCTCGGGCAGCAGCCCGCCCCGTTCGGGCTGCGCTATCGCCATGACCAACAGCCTTCCCAGCCAAAGAGTTTCCCCGTGGCGGGCCGCTGAACTGCAAAGACCCGCACTCCTGTTGTGTCCTTCCGGCGTACGCCGCAAACGGCCCGGGTATCACCAAACGGGCAGAAGACGGAACGTCACCTGCCGTGGGTGAACGAGGAGTTGTATTGGCATGACGTGCTGGTACGAGGGGCCCCTGGCGGCCTTCGACACGGAGACCACGGGCGTGGACGTGGAGACCGACCGCATCGTGTCCGCCGCGGTCGTCGTCCAGGACGCCCCGGGCACCCGACCCCGGGTGACCCGCTGGCTGGTCAACCCGGGTGTGCCGGTGCCGGAAGCGGCGACGGCGGTACACGGGCTGACGGACGAGCACCTCCAGCGCAACGGCCGTTGGCCGGCGCCGGTGATGCATGAGATAGCCGAGGAACTGGCCGAGCACGCGGCGATGCACCGCCCGCTGGTGGTGATGAACGCGCCGTTCGATCTGACGCTGCTGGACCGGGAGTTGCGCCGGCACCGGGCGTCCGCACTGGACCGCTGGTTCGAGGCGAGCCCGCTGCTCGTCCTCGATCCCCGGGTCCTGGACAAGCATCTGGACCGCTACCGCAAGGGCCGCCGGACCCTGACCGACCTGTGCGCGCACTACGAGGTCACCCTCGAAGGCGCGCACGACGCGGGCGCGGACGCGCTCGCGTCCCTGGAGCTCGTACGGGCGCTGGGCCGCCGTTTCGCGACCCGCCTGGAGCGCCTGACCCCGGCCGAGCTGCACACGTTGCAGACGACCTGGCACGCGGCACAGGCCCGCGGCCTCCAGGCGTGGTTCACCCGCAGCGGCACGCCGGAGACGGTGAACACGTACTGGCCGATGCGGCCGGAACTGCCGGCGGCGGCGTGAGGGGCGGGGCGCCGGTCGTCCCGGCGCCCCGCTCCGGCGCCACCGGGAGCCGGCGCAGCAGCTCCCCCGCCGTGTTCTCGGCCTCCGTGAAGCCCGCGCGTCCCGCGTCGGTCAGGGTGACCTCGACCGTCCTGCGGTCGCCGCCCCGGCGACCGCGTTCGATCAGTCCGGCCGCCTGGAGCCCCCTCAGGACGAAGGACATCCGGGTTCCCGACTCCCTGAGGAGCGCGGTCAGCCGGGCCACAGGCACGGGCACGGGTCCGGCTTCGGCATCGGCATCGGCATCGGCTTCGGCTTCGGCTTCGGCTTCGGCCAGGACGCCGAGAACGAGGTAGTCCTGGAGCGACAGACCGTGCAGGGCCCGCAGCTCACCGTGGAGGAGGCCCAGAGTCCGCAGCACGGCCGGAGCCCGCCGCCGGTCGGTGTCCGACGGATCGCAGTCGTTCATGTTCGTTCCCCAGAGGTGGACCCCGCGACCGCGAGCCCGCGGCCGGACCGTCACAACCGGATGCCGTACGGCTTCGATCGCGTACCGAACGGACAGCACACCCTCGGATCAGGACACGGTCGCGCCCCACGCATGTCGGCCGATGTCCCGATGTGAGGCCGACCTGGCCCGGCGGACCGTCCGTCCCCGCGCTCCCCGAGTCCTAGCGTCGACAGCCCGACGGCTTCGCACAGGGAAGACGGCTCCGCACAGGGAAGAAGGCGTTCGCGCCATGACATCGCAACCAGACACCGCTCCAGCAGTGGCGCACCGGCTGGACTTCGGGCTCAACCAGTGGGTCGTGGACGAGCAGCGGCAGCGTTACCTGCACGACCCCGGCTCGGTCGACGAGAGGTGGCGGGACTTCTTCGCACCCGAGTCCGCCAAGTCCGCCGAGTCCGCCGCGTCCCCCGCGTCCTCCTCGGCCCCGGCGGCGGTCGGGGCCGTCCGGGTCGCGGCCCTCGTCCACGCGTACCGGGTGCGCGGCCACCTGATGGCGGACACGGACCCGCTCGGAGCCCGGCCGGCAACGGCTCATCCGGAGCTGGACATCGCCGCGTTCGGACTCCACGAGGCGGACCGGGCGGAGCACTTCGCCGTGGACGGGTTCGCCGGCCAGGACACGATGACGCTCGACGAAGTGCTCGGCGCGTTGCGGGAGTTCTACTGCCGGACCACCGGGTTCGAGTACATGCACATCCAGGACTCCCGTGAACGCCGCTGGCTCCAGCAGCGCGTCGAGAGCCCGCGGCAGCGCCCGGACCGTGCCCGGCAGTTGCGGATCCTCTACCGGCTGGGCGCGGCGGAGGCCTTCGAGACGTTTCTCCAGACCAAGTACGTGGGACACAAGCGGTACTCGCTCGAAGGCGGCGAGTCGGCCGTCGTGCTGCTCGACGCCCTGCTGCTGCGCGCCATCGAGGACGGGGGCGCGGAAGCCGTCATCGGGATGGCGCACCGCGGCCGGCTCAACGTCCTGGCCAACATCGTCGGCAAGTCCTACGCCCAGATCTTCGGCGAGTTCGAGGACGCCGTGGACATCGGGTCCGTGCAGGGTTCGGGGGACGTGAAGTACCACCTGGGCGCGGAGGGCACCTACCACGACCTGCACGGCGGCACCATCGCCGTCTCGGTCGTGGCGAACCCCTCGCACCTGGAGCTCGTGGGCCCGGTGGCCCAGGGAGTGGTGCGCGCCAGGCAGGACCTCGCCGCGGACCACGACCGTCCTCTCCGGGTACTGCCGGTCGTCGTCCACGGTGACGCCGCCTTCGCCGGACAGGGCGTGGTCGCCGAGACCCTGAACATGTCCCAACTCCCCGGCTACCGCACGGGCGGGACGGTCCACGTGGTCGTCAACAACCAGGTCGGCTTCACCACCCTGCCCGCCAACGGCCGTTCGGGCACCTACGCCACCGACGTGGCGCGGATGGTGGAGGCTCCGGTCTTCCACGTCAACGGTGACGACCCGGAGGCCGTCGACCGTGTCGCGCGGCTGGCCTTCGACTACCGCCGGACGTTCCGCAAGGACGTCGTCGTCGACCTGGTCTGTTACCGGCGCCACGGGCACAGCGAGGTCGACGACCCGTCCGTCACCCAGCCGGTGATGTACGAGCGCATCGACGCCAGGGCCTCGGTGCGGGCGCTGTACGCCGAGGCCCTGCTGGGCCGCGGGGACATCACCGAGCGCCAGGTGCGGGACGCCCGCCGCGCGTACCGGGATCATCTGGAGAGCGCCTTCGGGCAGACCCGGGGGCTGCCCGCTCCCGAACCCGCCGAGGACGCCGCCGGTTCCGACGGTGCTCCCGGCGCCGGCCCCGGACCGGGGCTCGCCCGCCCTACGGCGACGGCCATCGACGAGCCGACCGTCCGGCAGGTGATCGCGTCGCAGGCCGACCTGCCGCCGGGCTTCACCGTGCATCCGCGTGTCCTGCCGCAGCTGGAGCGGCGCTCGGCGGTGCTCAGGACCGGCGCGGTCGACTGGGCCACCGCGGAGACGCTGGCGATCGGTTCTCTGCTGCTGGAGGGCGTCCCGGTGCGGCTGGCCGGGCAGGACTCGCGGCGCGGCACCTTCGGCCAGCGCCATGCCGTGCTGGTCGACCGGCGCACCGGCGCGGAGCACACGCCGCTGAACTCGCTGGGCCCGCGGGCGGCGCGCTTCACGCCGTACGACTCGATGCTGTCCGAACTGGCGGCGCTGGCCTTCGAGTACGGCTACGCACTGGCCCGGCCGGAGGCCCTGGTGCTGTGGGAGGCCCAGTTCGGCGACTTCGCCAACGGCGCGCAGACGGTCGTCGACGAGTACATCGCGTCGTCGGAACAGAAGTGGGGCCAACGCTCCGGGCTGACGCTGTTGTTGCCCCACGGTCTGGAAGGGCAGGGCCCCGACCACTCCTCCGCCCGGATCGAGCGCTTCCTCCAGCTGTGCGCGCGGAACAACATGACCGTCGCTCTGCCCACGCTGCCCGGCAACTACTTCCATCTGCTCAGGGAGCAGGCCCTGAACGGCCGCGGGCGACCGCTGGTGGTCTTCACCCCGAAGTCGATGCTGCGGTCGAAGGCGGCCGTCTCCGCCCTGCCGGAGTTCACCCAGGGCGGCTTCCGCCCGGTCCTGCCGGACGACACGGTGGACCCCGCCCGGGTCACGCGGGTACTGCTCTGCTCGGGCAAGGTCTGCCACGACCTCGACGCCCACCGGCACGGGTCGGGTACGGCGGACACGGCGATCATCCGCGTGGAGCGCCTCTACCCGTTCCCCGAGGCGGAGCTCACGGCGGAACTGGCCCGTTTCCCGGCTGCCACGGAGGTGCGCTGGGTGCAGGAGGAGCACGAGAACCAGGGTGCGTGGTCGTTCGTCGCGCCGCGTCTGCGCCGGTCGGCGCCGGGCCCGGTGGACTGCGTCAGCCGGCCCGAGGCACCCGCTCCCGCGGTCGGCTCCGCCCGTCGGCACGCCCTGGAGCAGCAGGCCCTCGTGGCGGCGGCCTTCCGCTGAGCACGGCATACGCATTCCACTAAAATGCACTTACCGCAAGAGCGGCCGGAGCGTGGATCATGCCCAGACAGATCATCTGCCGCGGGATCCCCGGGCGAACGCCCTCCGAGGACGGCGGCACCGGCGAGCGGGTGCTGGTCGACCGTGCCTGGCCGGAAGGCGTGCGCGGGCAGGGTCCGCCTGTCGACGAGTGGCTGGGGGACGTCGCGCCGTCCGCCGGACTGCAGCAGTGGTACGACCAGGACCCGCGCCGGTACGGCGAGTTCCGGCGCCGCTACCTGGCCGAACTCGGCGACCCGGGGCACCGCGAGTCGGCCGCCCGGCTGCGCGACCTGGCCGAGCACGGCAGCGTCACCCTGCTCACCGCGGCCCGGGACATGGACCACAGCCATGCCGCGGTCCTCGCCGAATGGCTCACCGGTCCCGACGGAGGCGCGCCCGGACGCCGTGCCGCCCTCTCCGCGGCTCTCTCCGCGGCTCTCTCCGCCGCGCCGGCCGACGTCAGTCCGGGGGCGCTCGCGTTCGTCATGGGCACCGGCATCGTCTCCACGTGCCTGTACCTCGTCGGCGCCGGCGCCTTCTCCACGGTGCTTCTCTGGGTGGCCCTGGCCGGATTCGCGGTACTGGTGCCCGCCTACGGCCGGCGGCTGCTGCGCCGTCGGCAGCGGTTCGTCGCGGATCTTCTCGGGCCGCGTGCCTTCGCCTTCCTCACCCTCGCCATCTCGGCGAACGTGCTGGCCGCGCGCCTCGTCCCGGCCGGGCAGACCGCGGCGGCCGGGGCGTTCCTGGCGTTCGGGGTGCTGATGTAGCTGGTGCTGGACTACGGCATTCCGCTGGCGCTCATCACCACCCTGCGGCGGGAACCGTCGATCGACCAGGTGAACGGCACCTGGTTCCTGTGGGCGGTGGGATCGCAGTCGGTGGCGGTCGCGGCGGCCTCGCTGGCCCGGGACGTCCCGGGCCCCGTGCTGCCGGTACTGGCGGTGGTGTGCTGGGCGGTCGGCCTGGTGCAGTACCTGCTGACCGCCGCGATCGTGCTGGCCCGGCTGCTGGCCCGGCCGGTGCGGCCGGAAGGGCTCATGACCTCGGTCTGGATCTTCATGGGGGCGGCGGCGATCACGGTGCTCGCCGGAGTGCGGCTGGTCGCGCTCGCGCCGGGCCCCTTGCTGCTGTCGCGTCCGGTCGTCCTCGGGACGTCGATCATCCTGTGGTCGTTCTCCAGCTGGCTGGTCCCGCTGCTGCTCGCCCTGGGCGTGTGGCGGCACATGGTGCGCCGGATTCCGCTGCGCTACGAGCTCGGCTGGTGGAACCTGGTCTTCCCGATCGGCATGTACGCGGCCAGTACGCACGAGCTGGGACGGGCGACCGGAGCCGGGTGGATGACCGCCGCCGGCCGTGTGGAGGTCTGGGTCGCGGCGGCGGTCTGGTGTGTCGTGTTCGTAGCCTTGGTGGCGGCCTCGGTCCGGCCCCGCACCGTGGCACGAACCTAGTCAGGAACCCTTGTGCGAGGCGGGCCCACCGGCCCGACGGCGCCGTCCGACGGCGTGCCGCAGGGAGTGCCACGCGACCACTGCCCAGGCCGCGACGAGCAGCGCGTACAGGGTGACGGCACACCACACGAACGGCTGCGAGCCGGTACGGGTGGCGAGGGCGCTGGTGCCGGTGACGCAGGCGCCCAGCGGGAAGATGAAGGACCACCAGGTGGGCGCGAAGGGCAGCCCCCTGCGGATCTCGCGCACGGTCAGCGCCGTGGCGAGCACCAGCCACAGCATGGCGAAGCCCCATATCCCGAGCCCGCCGAGAACCGCCGCGACCGCGCTCCCGCGGGCGTACGGAGCGGGGAGCGCGCTCGGCGCCGCGGTGGCCAGCCCGCCCAGCGCCGTCACCACCTGGTCCAGCGCCCCCACCCCGATCCACACCGTGGGTACCGTCGCACCGCTGGGTGCCTCGTGGTGCACCAGTCGGCTGTAGACCATGGCCAGCACCAGCAGGACCGCCACCAGCCCGAGCCCGAGCAGCGCGTAGCAGCCCAGCAGCAGGGCGAGCCGCGGCTGCCCGGCCGGTGCCCCGGGCACGAGCAGTGCACCCGTCGCCGCGGAGACGATCGGCGGCACCACCGGCAGCAGCCAGCCGCCGGAGGCCGCGTCCGGCGTGAACCGGTGCCGCGTGACCATCAGGTAGGGCACCGCGCAGGCGCTGGCGAGACCGAGCACGGTACCGGCGGACCACAGCACCCGGTCCGCGTCCAGCGCCACCCGCTCCCCGATCAGCCGCGGGCCGAGCAGCAGCGTCCCGGCCCCCACAGTGAGCAGTGCCATCGGAGGTGCCCCGAGGAACTGCGCCAGCAGGGGATCGCCGGCGTGCACGCGCAGTTTCCGCTGCCCGAGGTAACGGGCCGCCAGCACGATCAGCAGCAGCCCGGCCCCCGCCCAGACCGCCGTGGCGGCCTCACGGAGTCCGGGCAGGGTGCGCGGCAGCGTGGCCGCCGCCACGGCGACGATCCCGGTGCCCATGACGGCCGCGAACCAACCGGGCCCGAGCCGCCCCCGCGCGGCTCCGTCCGCCCCGGCCGGTCGGGCACGGGCAGCCCGGGAACCTCTCCGAGTCCGGCCGCCCTGGGGCGGGACCGCTGGGGTGGTAGTGCAGTGGGGTGCCACGGCGTGCAGGGCCTTCTCTTGTGGTGTCGGAACTTCTCGGGTCGCTCTGACCACGGCCGGAAGCGTCGGGCGGCCGGCCTTGCGAACGTATGGCGCGGCGGGGGTCCCGACAGAGGGCGGCACGCGCCAGGACGCCCTCACACCCGGACATCGGGACACCCCCGCATTGATGAGTTTGAAAATCAAACCCATAAGGTCTATGGTGGGAGGTCCGTCCGGCCGGGAGGCGCACGATGAAGGACAGGCCGTCAGGCAGGAAGCCGCTGCTGGTGACCGTGCTGGTCTTCCCCGGCGTACGTCTGCTCGACGTCACCGGTCCGGTCGAGGTGTTCTCGTCGGCCAACGAGTTCGGCGGCCGTTACCGCGTGCGCATGGTCTCCCCGGACGGTGCCGACGTCACGACGTCGGCCGGGACCGGTCTGCGGGTCGACCTCGCCGCCGCACAGGTACGCGACGTCACCGACGTGCTCGTCGTCCCCGGCGGTCCGGAGTGGCCCTCCCTCGTCAAGGACGACGCCCTGCTGGACGCCGTGCGGGCGCTCGACGCGCGCAGCCTCCGTACCGCGTCCGTCTGCACCGGCGCCTTCCTCCTCGCCGCGGCCGGGCTGCTCGACGGGCGCACCGCGACCACGCACTGGCGGTTCACCGACCAGCTCGCGCTGCGGTACCCACGGGTGACCGTGGCGACCGACGCCCTGTTCGTACGCGACGGGCGCGTCATGACCTCCGCCGGGGTCAGCTCGGGCATCGACCTGTCGCTCGCCCTGGTCGAGGAGCACCTCGGCGCTGACGCCGCCCGCGCCACGGCCAAGGACATGGTCGTCTTCATGCAGCGGCCGGGCGGCCAGTCGCAGTTGAGTGTCCGCACCCGCACCCCCCGCGCGCGTCAGGAGATGCTGCGCCGGGTCCTGGACGCGGTCGCCGAGGACCCGTCCGCCCCGCACACCGTGGCGGCCATGGCACGCCTGGCGGGCGTGAGCCCCCGTCACATGACGCGCCTGTTCCACGAGGAGTTGACCACGACCCCGGCCGGCTACGTCGAGCAGGTCCGCATGGAGGCCGCCCAGGCGATGCTGGAGGGCAGCGACGACCCGATGGCGACGGTGGCCCGGCGCACCGGCTTCGGCTCCCCGGAGTCGCTGCGCCGGGCCTTCGTCCGCAACCTGGGCGTCACGCCGGGGGCCTACCGGGCGCGTTCCCGCACCGCGGACGGCGAACCGGTCGGCTGACGGGCCCTCGGGGCGGGGTGTCAGGTGCCCGTGACGGTCCGTCCCGGCATCGGCTCCGCGAGCGCCGCCCGCCAGGCGGGCGCGCCGAACGGGTCGGCGAAGTACTGGGTCTCGTGCACCACGTGCCCGTCGGCGAACTCCATGATGCTCACCGAGTACGAGGGCGCACCGTCGTAGGTGATGACGCATTCGCTCACCCACAGGTGGGCACGGCCGGTGATGCGCAGGACGGTGAAGTGCCGGTCGGCGGGGTGCCCGCCGCGTTGCGCCGCGATCGCCTCGCGCCCCCGGAAACGCTCGCCCGACTGCGGGTAGTCCAGGATCGCGTCCACGGCGTAGACGGCGTGCTCGGCCTCGACGTCCCCGCGTTCCGACGCCCGCCAGTGTTCCTCGACAGCCGCTCTGATCTCGGAATCAGCGTCCATGTGGCCAGCCTAGGCGCCCCGGACGAAAACGGCCGGTCCGCATCGGCGGACCGGCCTTCCCGGTGGTGGGCGATACTGGGTTCGAACCAGTGACCTCTTCGGTGTGAACGAAGCGCTCTCCCACTGAGCTAATCGCCCGGGAACGGAGGGAACGATACAGGTACCGGCGGGTTCCGTTCAAACCGCTTGGAGGTGGGCGAGCAGCCCGCGCCGTCCCGAGCTCATCATCAGCCGGTGGTTGAGCCGGAAGAACGGCCGCCCCAGCGGGGCGAGTCGCCGCAGCAGCGGCTTGTGGACGTCGACGACCTGCTCGTAGCGGGCGAGGGTGCCGGCGCCGTCGGCGGCGACCGTCCAGCGGGCCCAGCCCTCGATGTCGCCGGTCATCGAGATCTCCAGCACGCCGGCCCCGGGGTCGCGCCGCGCCTCGCGTGCGGTGAACGTGAGGTCGTACGGAAGGAACGACCGGATCGTGAGGACGGCGACGGAGTCGCCCAGCCGTTCCACCGCACGCACCTGGGGCCACCACCGCGGGTACTCCTCCACCTCCCGCAGCGCCTCGTACACCGTGGTGAGCGGTACCGGGAGGGGCCACAGGCTGCGGAAACGGTAGTGGTTCCAGTCCATGGCCCCAGTCTGTCGCAGACCGCGGAGCAGACGGCGGAGCAGGCCGCGGATCTGAGTACGCGTACTCATGCCCACGCGAAGTGACCTGAACCACACTCACCGGTACGAGCGCCGCCGCCCGTGCGACGGCGCTCCCCCACTTCCGTTACGAGGGCATCCTGTCGCCGAGCAGGGCCAGGTTCTCGATGGCCGCGAGCCCGTACAGCGCGGTGTCGTTGGAGGACACCCAGCTCGCCTCGCTGCCCGCGACGAGCGTGACCGGGCCGGAGAGCGGCTCGGTCTGCCACGGCGAGGACTCCATGTAGCCGTCGGAGGCGTAGAACTTCGTCCACGCGCGCTTGGCGAGCGTCGCGTCGCCGGTCTGTACGGCGGCGTACGCGTCGAGGCGCGAGTGGCCCTGGAAGAGCAGCAGGGTGCCGAAGTTGGAGCCGTAGCGTGCCGTCTGTTCCGCCTTGGTGGCGTTGAAGTAGCGGCAGTAGTCGAAGTAGACCTCGTTGAACTTCGGCATGTCGACCAAGTAGATGAGTTCCGCGCAGAGTTCGTTGAGGCCGAAGACCGCGGAGAGGTGCGAGACGGAGACGACCGGGGTGGCCGCGGTGGCGAACTTGCCGGTGTCCAGGTCGTAGAGGCCGCTGCCCTGGACGAAGCCGTTGGGCTGGGCGGCGATGCCCTCCATGGTCGACAGGACGCGGGCCTTGGCCTTCTCCCACTTGGGGCCCTTGCGTTCCCACTCGGTCAGCCAGGCCGAGACCAGGCCGCTCCAGTCGGTGCCGAAGCCGATGGAGAGGGCGTGCCGGTCGGGGGTGTAGGGGTCGGTGCGGACCTTGCGCTGCGGGTCGAGGACGAGGAACGTCTCGTCGGAGTCGACGTTGGCCGCCATGAGGTCGCCGACGCGTTCGTCGGCGGTGAGGAAGTAGTAGAAGCGCCGGTAGGTGGTGTTGGAGATGCGCTGCTGCTTGGCGCTGTCGGCGTAGTGCTGGATGCCGTGCCGGGTGCCGAGCCCTGCCCACTGGCCGATGTGGTAGACGTCGACCTCGCCGGTGTGCCGGGTGAGCGCCTCGGCGAACCGGAAGATGTCCGACCGGCCGCTTCTCAGGTAGGCGTACCAGAGCCAGAGGTCGGGCGAGAGCTCGGAGTTGTCCCAGGCGTAGCCGCCGACGTCGTACCGCCACTGGTGGCGCACGGTGTCGTAGGTGTGCATGAAGTCGCCGTAGTCCCAGAAGCCGTACCAACGGCGCTGCTCCACCTGGTCCTTGTAGTAGGTGAAGAGGAAGTCGAGGTGGTCCTCGATCTTCGCCTTGGCGGCGGTGGAGCGGTCGGGCTCGGAGAACAGGCCGGGGCCGAAGACCTTGGCCTTGATCAACTGCCGGGCCGGGGCGGTGAGTTGCGGGAGCACCCGGACCGCGTCGACCTGGTCGGCGAGCGCCTCGGGGGTCGGTGTCGTCTCGTTGGCCCAGAACAGCAGTTCAGAGGTGCGGGCGATGCCGTAGGGGGTGCCGAACTCCGGCTCGTAGTCCTCGTAGGTGATGTTTAGGCCTTCGAGCTGTTCGGCGTAGGTGTCCTGGCCCATGCCGTCGTGGTAGAAGCGCAGGTCCATCGGCTGGGCCTCGGGCGACCAGAGCCAGAGGGTGACCTCGGCCTCGTCGGTGTGGGCGTCGCGGATGTCGAGCTGGGCCGGGAACTTCTGCCAGAAGTCCCGGAGCCCGAAGGAGAGTCCGCCGCTCGCCCCGCCGACGTACCCGAAGCCGGAGGCCCGCCTGCCGCCGCCGGCCGGGATCCAGCCGTACCCCTTCTTCGTGCGCTTGCGCAGGGTGAAGCCGTCGGCGGAGAGCTGGGCGAGGGTGTAGTCGCCCCAGTTCGGGATGTACTGGAGGCGGGTGGTGACCCGCTGGTCCCAGGTGGCCGGGTCGGGCAGCTTCTCCCCCGCGTACTGAGCCGCCTGCACGGCCGCACCGGGGTCGCGGCGCAGCCCCGTGATGCCCTGGACGGCCTCGCGCAGCAGGCCCGTTCCCTCGCCGCCGATGCGGACGTGCCGGTCGTAGGCCGCGTCCCGCATCGGCACCGCGAAGCGGACGCCGAGCCCGCGGATGAAGTCGCCGCTCGCCCTGCCCGGCTCCTGCGTGCCGTCGTAGGTGATCGTGTGGACCATGCGGAAGGAGTCGGCGCCCGCGTAGAAGTAGAGGCGGATCGAGAACGGCAGCCAACTGCGGCTTCCCTTGCGGTGCTTGCCGTCGATGCGGACGACCGCGCGGACCGGGCCGTCCTGCTCGACGGTGACGGAGCCGATCGCGCCGTCGAAGCGCTCGGTCCTGACCGCGCCCTGGTCCTCGTCCTCGATCTCGGGCTGCCGGATAAGGACCAGCCGGCCGTTCCTGGCGATCTCGGTGGAGCCGCGGGTGACGGACTTGATGATCGTGGAGCCGTTCTTGCCGATCCTCACCGCGATCACGCCGGTGGACACGTCGACGGTCCCGCCGCTCTTGTCGACGGTGACCTTCCGGCTGGGTGCGGCCGGGTCGCCCGCCGCGAGCGTGAGCTTTCCGCTCCCCGAACTCACCGCGTGCGCGGTCCACTTGAGGGAGCCGTCGGGCCAGTAGGCGAGCGGCCAGGTCTGGACGGCCACGTCCTTGCCGGTCTCGTCGGTCAGCGCGAAGGTCTGGTCCTCCTGGAACGCGCCCATCGGCCAGGGCACGCCGACGGTCGAGCCGGGCGCGGCGCCGAGGCCGCCGTCCTCCAGCCAGTCCAGGGTCACCGGGTCCGCGTCGGCGGCCCCGGCCCCGGGCGCGGCCTGCGCGTCCTTCGTCCCCAGTGCCCAGCTGAACTGGGCGGCGGCGCCGGCGACGGCCGCCGCCTTGAGCAGGGACCTGCGAGGGATGGGAGACATGTTTCCGCCTTTCCTTTCCGTGCGGGTGCAAGGTGGTCAGGGGCAAGATGGTCAGGGGAAGATGGTCAGGGGCATGACAGGAAGAGGAACGGCGCCGTAGGCACCGCCCCTGACAACAGGCCGGTCAGCGGCGCCGGTGACGCTCCTCCACAGCGACGGCCGCCGCCGTCACGGCGCCCAGCACGGGCACCGCCAGCGGCGCGACGAGCAGGGCGGAACAGACCACGAGGACCGCTCCCCCGACGAGCAGGAAGGATCCGCCGGGGTCGCGGACGGTACGGCGGCCGGCCGCCGCGAGCAGGGTGCGCCAGCGGTCGCCGGGTGCCCAGACGGCCGCCGCGCGCAGCCCCGCGACCGCGAGACCGATCACCGCGAACAGGCCGAAGGCCCCGACGAGCGGCCCGCCCGGCAGCCCGGCCCGCACCGCCTGGACGTCCACCCAGGCGGCGGCGACGGCAGCCCAGCCGGCGAGCCCGACGAGCCAGCCGCCGGGCAGCGCGGCCCGGAAGTCGCTCACGAACTCCCGCGAACCGCCGGCCACCTGCCCGGTACGACGGCGCAGGTGCCGGGCACCGGCGGCGAAGGCGGCCGGGTAGGTGACGATCCCCAGGGAGGCGACGGCGATCCAGACCCCGGTGAGCAGGCACTCGGCGAAGACGCCGAACCGCTCCGCGAAGACGGACGGCCTTGCGCGCACGTCGGCCACGACGTCATCAGCCCTTCAGTCCGGAGGTCGCCATTCCGTCGATCAGATAGCGCTGGAAGGCGAGGAAGAACAGCAGCACGGGCAGCAGCGCGACGAGGGACATGGCGATCATCCCGCCGTAGTTGGCGGCCACGCCGTCGGAGTCGCGGAACATCATCAGGCCCAGCGAGACCGTGTACTTGCCGGGCTCGTTGAGGTAGATCAGCGGGCCCATGAAGTCGTTCCAGGCGTTGATGAAGGTGAAGATCGCACTGGTGATGAGGGCCGGCCGGCACAGCGGCAGCACGATCGACCAGTAGATGCGGAAGTGCCCGCAGCCGTCGAGCCGGGCCGCCTCGTCGAGTTCCCGGGGCAGATTGCGCATGAACTGCACCATCAGGAAGACGAAGAACGCCTCGGTGGCCAGGTACTTGCCGATCAGCAACGGAATGTAGGTGTTGATCCAACCCAGCTTCTGGAACATCACGTACTGCGGGATCAGCAGCACGTGATACGGCAGGAGCAGGGTGCCGATCATCAGGGAGAAGAGCAGGTTGCGGCCGGCGAACCGGATGCGGGCGAAGGCGTAGGCGGTCAGGGAGCAGGAGACCAGCACACCGACGACGGCGCCGACGGCGTAGAAGAGCGAGTTCTGGAAGAACGTCCAGATGCTGATGTCCGCTATGCCGTCGGCGAGGCCCTTGAAGTTGGACAGGATCGGGTGGCCCGGGAACAACTGGAGGCTGTTGATGATGTCCTTGCTCGGCTTGAACGACGCGCCGATCACCCAGACCACCGGGTAGAGGATGACCGCGAGGATCAGCAGGGCGCCGAGGTGCCAGCCGAGGGAACCGGTGCGCTTGCGGGACAGGACGGGGGAACTCATCGGGCGTCCTCCTCGTAGTGCACCCACTTCTTCTGGGACCAGAAGAGGACGGCGGTCACCAGGGCCACGGCCAGCAGCAGCATCCAGGCCATCGCGGCGGCGAAGCCCATCTGGGCGTTCCTGAAGCCCTGCTCGTAGAGGTAGCAGGTGTAGACGAGCGTGGCGTCGGCCGGTCCGCAGGAGCCGTTGGAGACGACGTACGCCGAGCCGAAGATCTGGAAGGAGTGGATGGTCTCCAGGAGCACGTTGAAGAACAGCACCGGGGAGATCATCGGCAGGGTGATGTTCCAGAACCTGCGCAGCGGTCCGGCGCCGTCCATCTCGGCCGCCTCGTAGAGCTCCCTCGGCACCTGCTTCAGGCCGGCCAGGAAGATGACCATGGGTGCGCCGAACTGCCACACGGTCAGTGCGACCAGGCTGTACAGCACCCAGTCGGCGTTGCCGACCCAGCCGCCGACGTGCCAGCCGAGGAAGGACTGGGTACGGTCCACGATCGCGTCGTCGGAGAACAGGGACCGCCAGACGAAGCCGACGGACACGCTCGCGCCGATGAGCGAGGGGGCGTAGAAGGCGGCCCGGTAGAAGGCCTGGCCGCGGCGGCTCTGGGCCAGCAGCATCGCGACCCCGAGCGCGAGCAGCAGCTTCAGCGGGGTGCCGATGACCACGTACTTCGCGGTCACCTCCACCGACTTCTGCCAGCGGGGGTCGTCGAACATCTTGGTGAAGTTGTCGAGCCCGACCCACTTCGGGGTGTTGAAGAGGTTGTAGTCGGTGAACGCGAAATAGAGCGAGGCGACCATCGGGCCCGCGGTCAGCAGCAGGAAGCCGGCGATCCACGGGGACATGAAGAGGTAGCCGGCGAGGTTCTCGCGCCGGCGGCCGGGCCGCCGCCCCGTGGCGGCGGAGGCGGCCGTACGCTGCCCGCGCGCCGCGGGCAGGGAGTCCTTGACTAGCGTCACAGCAGGTCCCGTCAGGCCTGGAAGGCGGCCTCGGACTCGGTGAAGAACTGCTTCACCGCGTCGGAGACCTTGGTCTTGCCCTGGCCGAGGTCGCCGCCGATGCGCAGGAAGGCGGCCTCGATCGTGTCGGCACCGGAGGGGTGCGGGGTGATCGTGCCGAGGACGCCGGCCTTGGCGGTGTCGTCCTCGTACTGCGCGATCTCCTTGTTCACCGCGTCCGTCGGCTTGTACGCCGTGTACTGCTCGGTGCTGGCGAGAATGCCCCGGTCGTAGCCCATGATCGTGCCGACCTCGGGGTCGTGGACCATGAAGTCGATGAACTGCGCGACCTCCTTGGGGTGGGAGGTGCGGGCCGAGGCGCTCAGCATCAGGGAGGCGAGGTACTGCCCGGTGTGCTTGCCGTCCATGGTCGGGATCGGGGCGAGGCCGTAGGTGCTGTTGCCCTCGGCCGAGTAGCGGACGGTGAAGTTGTCCCAGGTGAACTCGGAGGCGCCGTGGCCGGCGGAGAGGGAGGACTTGGGGAAGTCCTGGGCCACGGTCTTCGGGTCGGTGACGATGCCGGCCTTGACGCGGTTGTAGCCGTCGGTCCACCACTCCGTCAGGTCGGCCTTGTCGAAACCGAGTCCGTCGTCGGTGTAGAACGCCTTGCCGTTCTGGCGGAGGTAGAGGTCGTACAGGTACATGATCGTGAAGTAGCCGGTGTCCCCCGCGACCTTGGTCCTGTCGTGGATGGTCTTCAGGGCCTTGAAGTAGTCGTCCCAGGTCCAGCCCGTGTGCGGCTCGACGCCGGCCTTCTCGTAGACCTTCTTGTCGATGACCAGCGCCATGGTGTTGGAGCCGACGGGGATTCCGAGCTGCTTTCCGTCGACCTCGCCGACCTTGGTGACCCCGGCCCGGAAGTGATCCAGGCTCAGATTTCCTGCCTGAACCTGTGACTTGAGGTCGAGGAGAATTCCTCGCTTGTCGTACTTCCGGAGAAAGGTGACGGCATTCTGGAAAACGTCCGGTGGATTTCCGCCGGCGGCCTGCGTCTGGAACTTCTCCCAGAACGACGCGTACGTCTGAAAGTCGGTCTTGACCTTGATCTTCGGGTACTTCTTCTCGAAGAGCGCGATGGTCTTGTTGATCTTCTGGGCGCGTTCCTCGGCACCCCACCACGAGTAACGGATCGTCACCGTCCCGTCCCCGGAACCGCTGCCGCCTGCACACCCGGCCGTCGCGGCGAGCCCGAGCGTGGCCGCGGTGGCCCCGGCCGCCTTCAGGATGGTCCGTCTCTCCACGTTCCTGCTGGTTCCCACAGTCGGGCCCCTCCCCGCGGCGTCGCCGACGCCTGCATGAATCGTTTCAAGTAAGCGCTTGCTGGCACAAGTTACGGAGGGGCCGGTGAGGCGTCAATGATTCGGACAGGAATTTCTTGCGGGCGGGGCCGAAGGGGCGGGACGGGACCGTGAGGCCGCGAGGGGTGCGGGGCGGACGACAGCACAGGTGAGGGGCGCGCGGTCGAGGGGTCGAACGCGAAGTGGCCCTCAGGAGGCGGGGGTTACGGGTTGGCCTCGGTGAGCAGGGGCGGAGGGGGCCGAGGCCGGCGGGGCGGGCGGGGGCAGGACGCTTTCGGGCGGCGAAGGCCGGAGGGCTGGGATTGGGGTGGGGCGGGGTGGGGTTGGGGTGGGGCGGGGTGGGATCCGCCGGGGGCAGGCAGACGTCGGAGGTATGGGAACCCGCGGGCCCGGCACTGTCGCGGACTTCGGGCCGCCCAGGCCACGTACCGAACGTGACCGCCGTGGCCGTCACAGCCGCGGTGGCCGCCGTGGCCGCCGTCGCAGTGGCCTTCGCGGTCGTCATGGCCGGCGCGGTCGCAGTGGCCTTCGCGGTCATCGCGGTCGCCGTGACCGTCGCCCAAGGCAGTCGTCGCGGGTCGTCATGGCCGACGCGGTCGCCGTGACCGACGCGGTCGCAGTGGCCGTCGCCCGAGGCGGTCACCGCCGCCCTGACGGCGCTTTCTCCGAGCCCCGGAACGACCGCGGCCCACCTGCACTCTCGCAGGTGGGCCGTGGTTCCGGGTGGGCGATACTGGGTTCGAACCAGTGACCTCTTCGGTGTGAACGAAGCGCTCTCCCACTGAGCTAATCGCCCGGGCGCAGGAAGAACATTACCCCATGTCAGGGGGTGCCCCGGACCAGTCGGCGGGGCCTGCGGCCGGCGGCCGGATCACTCCTCGATCTTCCAGGGCACCACGATCCCGAACCTGGAGAGGTACACCCCGGCCCCCGCGGCGACGACCACCAGGCCGATCGTCGTGAGCGTGATGTTGCGGCGGCGCACCTTGGGGTCGAGGGCCTTCTGGGCCGCCTCCGTGACCTTGCGCTTCGTCCAGCGCAGCACCAGCTGGGCCCAGACGAACTCGGTCGCCCAGATCGCCATGCCGGCAAAGATGATCACCCAGCCGGGTCCGGGCAACGGCAGCAGGACGATGCCCACGGCCACCACCGCCAGGCCGATCGCGAAGACCCCGACCTGCCAGCTCAGGTGCAGCATCCGGCGCGCCCTGACGAACTCCGGCGCCCGCGATCCGAGCCCCCGCTCGTCGCCCGCCCGGTCCGTCGTCGCGCCGTCCACCTGACTCCCGTCCGAGACCACGGCAGCCTCGCCCGGTTCGTTACTCCCCGTATTCATACGACCAAACCCTACCTGAGCGATTCAGGTCACCGGAATGGTCGTAGATCGCGTCCGGGTTCTCGGCCGGAAGAGTTACGTAAACACACGCAAAACACTCAGAGGGGTTTACAACGGCACCGTAGGTGGCATGTCGATTTCGCCGACGTGCGAATCCCCGAGCGCACACTGAGCGAAAGGCCCTGGCGCTTATGAACACCACGGTCAGCTGCGAGCTGCACCTGCGCCTCGTTGTGTCGAGCGAGTCATCCCTGCCTGTCCCCGCAGGCCTGCGGTACGACACGGCCGACCCCTACGCCGTGCACGCCACCTTCCACACCGGAGCCGAGGAGACCGTCGAGTGGGTGTTCGCCCGCGACCTCCTCGCCGAGGGGCTGCACCGCCCCACCGGCACCGGCGACGTCCGCGTCTGGCCGTCCCGCAGTCACGGTCAGGGCGTCGTATGCATCGCCCTGAGCTCTCCGGAAGGGGAGGCCCTGCTGGAAGCCCCGGCGCGAGCCCTGGAGTCCTTCCTGAAGCGGACGGACGCCGCCGTGCCCCCCGGCACGGAACACCGCCACTTCGATCTCGATCAGGAGTTGTCGCACATCCTGGCGGAGAGCTGAGGGCACGCCCCCTCCAAGCCGCCCGGCGCCGTCCACTCGGGGAGACGGCTCGGGCCTAGACAACCGCATACGGCAGCACCGGCGCCGCCACCGTGTTGGGTCACGGGGCGGCGCCGGTGTGTCCGCGTGCCCGTGGAACCGCCGGCGGGTGGTACGCGTTGTACCGGACAGTCACGAGCGGGACAGGGACGGTGCGGGGCCGCCGTATGTCGCTACCATCGGCCACCATCGGCGGGCGCCCGCCCGACCCTCAGGCCAGGGAGCGAAACGTGCTGATCACCCACGACACCCGGTGTTCCCTCGACGCCGTGGTGGATCTGGTGAACACCGTGCCGGAGGACGACGCGGCGGCGGACGGGCTGCCCGATGTCGCGGCCCTCCAGGATTTCGTACGAAACCACGACATCAGCGATGTGGGCATGCTTTCGGAGTTCGATCTGTCGGCGGTCCGCAAGGTCCGCGGACGGTTCGCGGGCATCTTCGCCGCTCCGGACGCCCGGATCGCCGCCGGGATGATCAACGAGCTGGTCGCGGCGGCGGGCACCACGCCCCGGCTCACGGACCACGACGGCTACGACTGGCATGTGCACTACTTCGCGCCCGGCGCCTCGGTGGCCGACCATCTCGCCGCCGACTGCGGGATGGCGCTGGCGTTCTTCGTCGTCGCCGGGGAGCAGGAGCGGCTGCGGCGCTGCGAGGCCCCGGACTGCCGGCGCGCCTTCGTCGACCTCTCCCGTAACCGTTCGCGCCGTTACTGCGACAGCCGGACCTGTGGAAACCGCCTGCATGTCGCCGCGTACCGGGCACGCCGCAAGGAGGCGGCGGGCTGATCGGAGGGACGTCGCGGTCGGGGTGTCCGTCGCGGGGCTTACCGACGGTACGGATGCCGACGCCGGTCCCGGCGGGTGGCGCCGGGACGGGCGGGTACGGCTCACAGCCACAGCAGGTCGTGCAGCGCAGCCATGAGGAGCAGACACCCGATCACCGCTAGGAAGATCATCAGCGGTGGCTGGGAAAGGGCGAAGAGGCACCCGCGGGGCTCGTCCTTCGACGGCGCGGCCTCGCTCTGTTTCGTGTCCAGCATCTCGCGGCGATGATGTCTCAGCGGACACCCGTCGCGCGATCAACACGCCCGGAATGGGCGGGAGTTCGCCGAATTCCGTGATGTCCGTTCCGCTTCCGCCCGCCCGTTGATCACTTACGCACGCGCCCGGGACGCACTGTGTCGTTTCAATGCCTCATGTGACTGTCATATGCATGCGCCCGCGGATCGGCTGAACAGCGCCCCGTCCGCCGCCGGGGCGCGTCATATTCCGTGCTTCTTGAGGATGGCCTCGATGTCGCTGAAGTCGTCGCCCGAGCCGGTACCGCGAGGCGCCGCCGCGGGCCTGGCCGCCGGGCGGGTGGCCGGACTCAGGGACGGTGCCGAGGCGGCGGGAGCGACGGCGTCGCGCTGCGCGTCCCGGCCGGCCGCCCTGCGCTCGGCACGGGTGCCACGGGTGCCGCCGCGCCGGCGGTCCACGGCCCGGGTGGTGGCGAACAGGACCCAGGCCGCGCCGAGCACGCCGAAGCCCGCCCAGGCGGTGGGGCTGAAGGCGGTGTCGGCGAGCCAGCCGACCACGCCGGTCATCACCAGGCCGACGGGGACGAGGGAGTAGGCGGCGATGCGGGCCGCCGCCAGGTACCGCTTGCGATAGGCGGTGACCACGGCGATGCCCAGGCCTGCCGCGGACACGGCGGAACAGACTGTCTCGGCGATCATCCGGTCCTCCTGCGGGCTGGGTCGGGCGGGGCGGCGGGCGGAGCGCGCGCTGCTTCGCCCCTTCCATCGTGCACCGCCCGGCTCGTGCGATCCATGCCCAGGCCCGACAATCAGGGGCATCTCGGGGTCCTCTCCGGGTCGCCTCCACCCCAGGGACGAGCCAGGGGCACCCCCGCTCCGGCCGCCGGACACCCGAGGCCCTGCGGCCGGCCACCCCTGTCGTCTCGATTCGGTGGACGGAGCGTG
Organism: Streptomyces sp. NPDC048278; assembly: GCF_040652195.1. Taxonomy (NCBI): domain Bacteria; kingdom Bacillati; phylum Actinomycetota; class Actinomycetes; order Kitasatosporales; family Streptomycetaceae; genus Streptomyces; species Streptomyces sp. NPDC048278. Next base: position 143,520 of record NZ_JBEZLP010000006.1, on the reverse strand, counting down.
GCCTGGAAGACTGGTCGGCATGAACGACTCCCCCGCGCACACCGACGCCCCGGTCCTCGACGTCTGGTGCGAACTCCAGTGTTCCGACTGCCGCAGCGCCCTGGACGACCTCCGTGCCCTGCGTGCCCGGTACGGTGACCGGCTGGAGCTGCGGCTGCGGCACTTCCCGCTGGAGAAGCACAAGCACGCCTTCGCCGCCGCGCAGGCCGCCGAGGAGGCCCTGGAGCAGGGCAAGGGCTGGGAGTACGTGGAGGCGGTCCTCGGCCGCGTCGAGGAGCTGGACCGCAAGGGCGAGCCGTTCCTGGTCGAGGTGGCCGGTGAACTGGGCCTGGACGCCGAGGAGTTCGACACCGCGCTGGTCGACGGCCGGCACATCCTGATCGTGGACGCCGACCAGGCCGAGGGCAAGGCCATCGGCGTGACCGGCACCCCGACGTACGTCATCGGCGGCGAACGCCTCGACGGCGGCAAGAGCCAGGAGGGGCTGCGCGAGCGGGTGGCGGAGATCGCGGACCGGCTGCTGGCCGGGCAGGCGTGACCTCCGGGCCGGTGTGACCTCCGTGCCGGCCTCAGGGCCGGTCTCAGAGGTGACCGCTGGGCCGACCGCAGGAGTGAGCGGGGCTCAGATCAGGTCCTTGTAGAAGGAGTGCGAGACGGTGACGTACCCCAGCGACTCGTAGAGCCGCTCGGCCGGGGTGTTGCCGGCGAACACGTTGAGACCCAGGGCGTGCTGTCCGGCACCGATCGTCTGCGCCTCCGCCAGCAGCATGAGCGTACGGCCGTGCCCCTCGCCCCGGTGGTCGGCGTCGGTCTCGACCCGGTACACCCAGGCGTCGTCCGCCCGCAGGGCCAGCCACAGGATGCCGACGCGCGTCCCCTCGTGTTCGAGGACGCTGATGCGCGCGCCCTCCGTGGCGAGGCCCCGCGGCAGCAGCCGTGCGTGGTCGCGCCGCGACCTCTCCCGTGCCTCGGCCTCGGAGAGTCCCCGCTCGTGCCACATGCGCGCGTACTTCTCCGAGGCGTGCGCGAGCCACGTCCCGTACTCGGCCTCGGTGAGGTCACGGCCCCGGCTGCCCGCCGGCAGGGCGGGCGGGGTGTCGCCGAGCCGTTTCTCCATGCCCCGGTTGCGCAGGACGTACCCGAGCGCCGCCACCAGGCGCAGGGCCGGCTCCGCGGCGGCGGGCACCTGCACCTCGATCTGCCGGCAGCCCCAGCCGCGCGCCACCTCCTCCGCGGCGAGCGCGGCCACGGTGCCTCGGCCCCGGCGCCGGTCGGGCTCCTCGATGCGCAGGTCGGTGATCCGTGCCACCGGGTCGCCGGGAATCCGTGAGGTGTCCAGGCGGAGGGTGCCGACGGGCCGGCTGTTCACACAGACCTGGAAGCGGCGGGACAGCTCCCCGTCGGTGCTGCGCTGGAGCGGCTCGGTCGGCCGCAGGGTCGTGGTCATCAGGGGTGTTCTACCCACCGGAGACGCGCGCGTCAGCCCGATGAACGACGCGCGCGTCACCCGAACGGATACGGCCGGGGCCCCCTACGGCTCCAGGTCCGCGCCGGACCGCTCGTCGAAGACACGCATGGCCTTGGCGGTCACCGGGCCCGGGGCGCCGGGGAGTTCGCGGTCGTCGACGCGGTGCACGGCCTGGACGTCGCGCAGGGTGGAGGTGAGGAAGATCTCGTCGGCCCGCTCCAGGACGTCCAGGGGCAGGTCGGTCTCGCGGGCGCCGGTCCACTCGACCGTCAGGGCCCGGGTGATGCCGGCCAGGCAGCCGGAGGCGACCGGCGGGGTGTGGATCTCGCCGTCGAGGACGACGAAGACGTTGGAGCCGGTGCCCTCGCAGAGCTGCCCGACCGTGTTGGCGAACAGGGCCTCGGAGGCGCCGTGTTGGTGGGCGCGGGCCAGGGCGACGACGTTCTCGGCGTAGGAGGTGGTCTTCAGGCCGGTGAGCGCGCCGCGTTCGTTGCGGGTCCAGGGGACCGTGATCACGGCGGTGGAGTCGGCGCGGCGGCCGGTCTCGCCGAGGGCGACCACGAGGGTGGGGCCGTGGTCCCCGCGGTCGGAGCCGAGGGGGCCGTGGCCGCCGGTGTAGGTGATGCGCAGCCGGCCCAGCGGCATCGGGTTGGCCGCGAGGACCGCCGCGCAGGCCCGGCGTACCTCGTCGTGGTCGGGGTCGGGCAGGCCGAGGCCACGCGCCGAGCGGGTCAGCCGGTCGAGGTGGCGGGTGAGCGCGAAGGGCCGGCCCTCGGTCGCCTTCACCGTCTCGAAGATGCCGTCCCCCACGGTCAGCCCGTGGTCGAAGACGGAGACACGCGCCGACTCGACGTCCTGCAACCCGCCGTCCAACCAGATCTTCACTGCTCTCTACCTCACACGTCAGTGCCGGGTGCGTCGGTCGCGCCGGACCGGCCGGGGGGTGCCGGGGTGTCTCCCGGGCCGGCTCAGCACCCGGGGCGCCCCTCGTGCACGTCGTACGTACCCGACGCTACCGCGAGCAGCCGGGCGGCCTTCAGCTCGGTCTCCCGCCATTCACCCTCCGGGTCGGAACCCCAGGTGATCCCGGCACCGGTGCCGAACCGCAGCGCGGCACCGCCGCCGGACCGGTCGATCCAGAAGGTACGGATGCCCACGGCCAGCTCCCCGGTGCCCCGGTCCGCGTCGACCCAGCCGATGCCGCCGCAGTAGGGGCCGCGCGGCGCGGTCTCCAGGGCCTCGATGATCCGCAGGGCGCTCGACTTCGGCGCGCCGGTGACCGAGCCGGGCGGGAAGGCCGCGGCGAGCAGTTCGGGCCAGCCGGCGTCGGGGCGCAGCTCGCCCCGGACGGTGGAGACCAGGTGGACCAGTCCGGGGTGTTTCTCCACGGCGCACAGGTCGGGGACGGTCACCGTGCCGGTGGCGCAGACCCGCCCGATGTCGTTGCGGACGAGGTCCACGATCATCACGTTCTCGGCGTAGTCCTTCTCCAGCAGGTCCGCCTCGGTGCGGCCGGTCCCCTTGATGGGCCCGCTCTCGACGGTCCGCCCCGTCCGGCGCAGGAACAGCTCGGGCGAGGCGGTGGCTATCTCCGCACCGTGCGCCGGGAGGCGAATCGTTCCGGCATACGGTGCAGGGTTGCCGCGGGCCAGCAGCGCGGTCAGGTCGTCCACGTCGGCGTCCGGGTCGGCCGGTGCGGACAGCACGCGGCAGAGGTTGGCCTGGTAGACCTCGCCGGCCGCGATGTGCGCACGGATCCGCCGCACCGCCGCCGTGTACGCGGCGCGGTCGAGGGACGACGTCCAGTCACCGGCCGCCGGGCCCCGCCACCGTCCCGGCACCGGCGCGGGCACCGGCTCCTCCCGTACGTCGCCGAACCGGGCACAGGTCAGCCGGCCCTCGAAATCGGCGCAGACGGCCCAGAACCCGGAGGAGTCGAGGGCCGCGGGATCGCTGGTCACGTCGAGGAGACCGGTGGCGACGCGACCGCCGAAGCGGGCGAGGGGAGGGGGGCGGAGAGAGCGATGGAGCACGTCGTCGAGTCTATGGCGGGTGTCCTCGGGGTGGCCCCGGCATGTCGTCAAGGGGGCCCTGACCACGTCATCCGCCGGGACCGGCGCAGCACGCTGCGCAAACGCGTTTTTGTGCTGGCCGGGGAATCCGCTAGAGTTCAACACGTCGCCGGGACGCGAGAGCGGACCGAAACGACAGGCGGACGTAGCTCAGTTGGTAGAGCGCAACCTTGCCAAGGTTGAGGTCGCGAGTTCGAGCCTCGTCGTCCGCTCGAAGGAACAAGGGGTCTTCCCGATCCCCTACACTCCTGGTGGAGTGGCCGAGAGGCGAGGCAACGGCCTGCAAAGCCGTCTACACGGGTTCAAATCCCGTCTCCACCTCCAAGGACGATTAGCTCAGCGGGAGAGCGCTTCCCTGACACGGAAGAGGTCACTGGTTCAATCCCAGTATCGTCCACTGGATCTTCGCCGGAAGGCCGTGGATCTGTCCCGCGCGATTAGCTCAGCGGGAGAGCGCTTCCCTGACACGGAAGAGGTCACTGGTTCAATCCCAGTATCGCGCACGCACCGCCCGTGATCTTCGGATCATGGCCCCGAGGACGATTAGCTCAGCGGGAGAGCGCTTCCCTGACACGGAAGAGGTCACTGGTTCAATCCCAGTATCGCGCACGCACCGCCCGTGATCTTCGGATCATGGCCCCGAGGACGATTAGCTCAGCGGGAGAGCGCTTCCCTGACACGGAAGAGGTCACTGGTTCAATCCCAGTATCGTCCACACAGCAAAGAGCCCCGGCCGTCTCGACGGCCGGGGCTTCTTCGTGCGCTCAGCTGGAGAACAGCATGTGCGCCCAGCTCTTGTTGTGGCCATGGTGGCCGCCGTGGCCGCCGTAGTGCCCGTGGCCGCCCCCGTGGTGGCCGCCACCGTGCTGCGGGGCGCCCCAGGCCGGCGCGGGCGGGGCCGGGTACGCCTGCGGAGCCGGCGGCGGCATGGGCTTGGACCACTGCGCCTCCAGCTGGGTCAGCGCCTCCAGCTCGCCGTAGTCGAGGAAGATGCCCCGGCAGCCGCTGCACTGCTCGATCTGGACGCCGTTGCGGTTGTAGGTGTGCATCGGCGCATGACACTTCGGACACTGCATGCTCGGCTCAACTCCTCGCCGGTAAAAACTGCTTCACGTTCTTCCAGGACAGACTCCGTCCGACCCTGGTCGGTTGCAGCGTACTTCGGGAAATCGTGCGCCAACCGGGCCGGACGAAAGGTCATTCCGGTGCCATTCGGGCGCAGGCGTCGATCAGGGACTGCTCCACCTCGTCCAGGGGGCGCTCCGCCGCGATCGCCTTCGCGAGGTAGCGCGCGCCGGTCTGGACGGTGAGGGAACGGGCCGGGACGTCCAGCGCGGGCCAGGGGTCGCCGTCCTCCGGTACGGCCGGACCGCCGGCCGCGCGGTAGGCGGTGAGGAAACGGGTCCACTCGTCGGGCGGGAGAAGACCGCAGGCGTACCAGGAGGCGGGGCGGGCGAGGTCCCAGGCGGGGACGCCGACGCCGAGATCGTCCACGTCGATGAGCCGCCACGGGCCGTCCGGCGCCGGGTGCCGGACCAGCTGGCCGAGGTGCAGGTCGCCGTGGCAGAGGGTACGGGGGCCGGGCATCGGGGCCTCGGCGCGGGCCCAGGGCGGCAGCGCGGACCAGGCGCGCAGGACGGGCGGGGCGGCGGGGTGGGCGCCCGTGCCGGCGAGGGCTTCCCTGAGCCGGGCCATCGCGAGGGCCGCCTTGACGGGGCCGCGCATCGGCGGTGCGGCGGGGGTGGGCGGGGTGCGGTGGAGCAGGGCGAGGAGGGTGGCGGCGGCTTCCCACGGGGCAGCCTGCGGAGCGTCGGGGTCCACGGGGGCGCCGTACGGCCAGAGGGTGACGGGGCGGTCGTCGACGAAGGCGGCGGGGGCCGGGGCGAGGGGCGGCAGGAACACGTCAGGGAGGGCGGCGGCGGTGGCCAGGCGGTGGGTGAGGGTGGTGGGGTCGGTGGCGGGGGCGTGGGCCTTCGCGACGGTTTCCGCGTGGCGGAGGACCGTGGTGTCGGGGCGGTCGGCGAGGGTGGCGGTGCCGCAGGTGCAGTGGCCGGGGGCCGCGTCGGGGTGGGCCGCGGCTCTGACCTTGGCGGTCAGCTGCGGCAGTACGTCTGCGGTCATGAGGTCCCCCGGGTTGTGCGGCTGGCTGGGGTGAGAGTACGTGGGTGCGCTGGGCCGGGGTTCACAGGTGGCCGGTGTGGGGGCTGAGGCGGGGGTGGGTGTCGCTCGCCCGCGCTTGCGGGGTGCCGCCGCGCCCACCCGTGCCGCCCCAGCGGCACGACTGCCCGCAGTTGAGTTTTAGGGGCGCGGGGAACTGCGCGACCAGCCCCCGCCGGCCCGCGGTCGACGACGCACGCCGTCCCGGGAAAAAAGCAATGCCGGCGCAGCTCCCCAGCTGCGCCGGCATTTTGCCGTCCGCCGCACCCCCGTCCCCACGGGGTTTCATGGGTGGATGTCCCCGCCCGGACCGCTCTTCCGGGCCTGGGGTCGCCGCTCAGCGCCCCAGCATCACTCCCACGGACGACGCCTGTGTGGCCACTGTCTCCCAGCCGTCGAAGACGACGAGGAGCAGGACCGCCAGGGGAAGGGCCATCAGCGTCGCCACCAGCGGGTGACGGCGGCCCTGTCGGCGGGGGCGGGTGGTGTGTGTCCGCTGTGCCGTAAGAGCCATGGTCCCTCTCCTGACCGTTCAGTTGTCGTTGGCAGCGGCGGGTGTCTGACCTCGGGGGACGAGTGCTGCACCCGCCGCTTGACCTCAAATCTAGGCGCGGGCGGCCTCGCGGACGTCATGCCCTCGTACCGAATCGCGGGCCTCCGAGAGGATGAGCCGTGACCTGCGGTCTACTCCCCTGGGTGGAGACGGATCCGGCGTCTCGTCCTACCCCTCGGGGTCTTCCCGGAGGGGGTGCCCGGTCCTTCCCGGTTTTTCCGAGCTGTCCTCCCGGGGCACCGGCTGCTCCACGAGCGCCAGGACCCTGGTCGCCATGAAGCGGGCGGTCCGGACGACGGCGCCGTTCCGCGTGACTTCGCTCACTTCCACCACCCCCCGCCGTACCGCCGTCTCCACCCGGCGGCCTGCCCTGCTCGCCACCACCTCGTAGGTGCGGGTGGTGTCGCCGGCGTCCACGACTATCTCCACGCGGTCACCCTTCACAGCATCAATCCCCCTTCTGTGACGGCTTGTTGGAGCAGACGGGTACTCAAAGGAGCCGATAACGGCGCCTTCCTGACCACTCCTCAAGTCTCCCACCCGGCACTGACAATCCATCCGGCCGAGAGGGCGCGGCCTCTGCGCACGGGCGGCCCGGTAAACGTAAGCTGTGCCACGTCAGACGGACCGGGCAGCGGGGATGAACATGGCGATGATGCGCCTGAGGCGCGAGGACCCGCGCGTCGTCGGCTCGTTCAGGCTTCACAGAAGGCTCGGCGCCGGTGGGATGGGCGTGGTCTACCTCGGCTCCGACAAGAAGGGGCAGCGGGTCGCGCTGAAGGTGATCCGGCCCGATCTGGCGGAGGACCAGGAGTTCCGGTCCCGCTTCGCCCGCGAGGTCTCCGCGGCCCGGCGGATCAGGGGCGGCTGCACCGCGCGGCTGGTCGCGGCCGACCTGGAGGCCGAGCGGCCGTGGTTCGCCACCCAGTACGTGCCCGGTCCCTCGCTGCACGACAAGGTCGCCGACGACGGCCCGCTGGGCGCTGCGGACGCCGCGGCGGTCGGCGCGGCGCTCTCCGAGGGCCTGGTCGCCGTGCACGAGGCCGGGGTCGTGCACCGGGATCTCAAGCCGTCGAACATCCTGCTGTCCCCGAAGGGGCCGCGGATCATCGACTTCGGCATCGCCTGGGCCACCGGGGCCTCCACGCTCACCCATGTCGGCACGGCGGTGGGCTCCCCCGGGTTCCTCGCACCCGAGCAGGTGCGCGGGGCGGCCGTCACCCCGGCCACCGACGTCTTCTCGCTCGGCGCGACCCTCGCCTACGCCTCGACCGGTGACTCGCCCTTCGGGCACGGCAGTTCCGAGGTGATGCTCTACCGCGTGGTCCACGAGGAGCCTGCGCTGCACGGGGTGCCGGACGCGCTCGCTCCGCTGGTGCGGGCCTGTCTGGCGAAGGACCCGGAGGAGCGGCCGAGCACGCTGCAGCTGTCGCTCCGGCTGAAGGAGATCGCCGCGCGCGAGGCGCAGGGGCTGGCCGACGTACGGCCGCCCGCGCCGCGTGCCGCGGAGGCGGACCGGCCCACCGGGCGGCTCACGGACACCTACTCGACCTACCCGGATCCGCAGCGCACCCAGCGCCGGCCGCAGTCCTCGTCGGGTACGTCGGGCACACCGGTGCGGGGCAACGCTCCCTCGCGCGGCGGCAGCGGCTCGCGCCCGGCCGGCGGGATGCCGTCCCGGCCGAACGGCGCGCGCCCCACGCCCGCCCCGCGCGGCAACGGCACCCGGCCGGGGAACGGGACGGGGACCGGGAACCGGCCCGCCTCGCGCGGTGGCAGCGGGCGCCCGGCGCCGCGGCCCACCGGCACCGGACGGCGGCCGGCCAATCCCCGGCTGCTGCGCCAGCGGCTGTTCGTGTTCGTCGTGGTGACCCTGCTGGTGGCGCTGGGGATCGCGCTGGCCCAGGGCTGCTCCGGACCCGCGCACGGCATGGGTGTCCCGGGCGGCGGGGGCACCTCCCCGAAGGCCGCGGCCCTCAGGGAGTAGCGGGCCCCGGGAAGTGGCGGGGCAGCGGTCCTACGCCTCGGGGCGGCCGGTGGTCACCGCGTAGAAGGCGACCGCTGCCGCCGCGCCCACGTTGAGGGAGTCGACGCCGTGGGACATCGGGATGCGCACCCATTCGTCGGCGGCGACCAGCGCCTGCGTGGAGAGGCCGTCGCCCTCCGCGCCGAGCATGAGAGCGACCCTCTCCATCCGGTGCGGGGCCGCCTCGTCCAGGCTGCGGGCCTTCTCGTCCGGGGTGAGGGCGAGCAGCGTGAAGCCGGCCTCGCGGACCGAGTCCAGCCCCTTGGGCCAGGTGTCGAGACGGGCGTACGGCACCGAGAAGACCGCGCCCATGGAGACCTTCACGCTACGGCGGTAGAGCGGGTCGGCGCAGTCCGGGGAGAGCAGTACCGCGTCCATGCCGAGGGCCGCCGCCGAGCGGAAGATCGCGCCGATGTTGGTGTGGTCGTTGACCGACTCCATGACGACGACCCGGCGGGTGGTGCGCAGCAGTTCGGTCGCCGTCGGCAGCGGTTTGCGCTGCATGGAGGCGAGGGCGCCGCGGTGCACGTGGTAGCCGGTGACCTTCTCGGCGAGCTCCGGGCTGACCGCGTAGACGGGGGCCGGGAGTTCGTCTATGACGTCGCGCATGACGTCGACCCACTTGGCGGACAGCAGCATGGAACGCATCTCGTAGCCCGCGTCCTTCGCCCGGCGGATGACTTTCTCGCCCTCGGCGATGAACAGACCCTCGGCCGGTTCGCGCTTGCGGCGCAACTCGACGTCGGTCAGGCCCGTGTAGTCACGGAGGCGCGGGTCGTCGGGATCCTCAACGGTGATGAGATCGGCCACAGGGTGATACTGCCTTGTCCTGGGTGGGGTGCCAATGGTCTGGGGCGGGTTGTGTTACCCGGGGTTACGCCGGGGCCGTTCAGGACCCCGTCCGCGGGCCGACGTTCACGACCTCGCCGATCACGATGACCGCCGGGGGTTTCACTTGCTCCGTGACGACGACCTCGGCGACCGTGGCGAGGGTCGCGTCGACCCGGCGTTGAGCGGCCGTCGTGCCTTCCTGGACCAGGGCCACAGGGGTCTCCGGGGACTTGCCGTGCGCCACCAGGGTCTCGGCGATCTTCCCGATCTTGTCGACGCCCATCAGGACGACGAGGGTCCCGGTCAGCTTCGCGAGGGACGGCCAGTCGGCCAGCGAGCGCTCGTCGTCCGGGGCGACGTGGCCGCTGACCACCGTGAACTCGTGTGCGACGCCGCGGTGGGTGACCGGGATGCCCGCGGCGGACGGTACGGAGATCGAGCTGGAGATGCCGGGCACGACGGTGCAGGGGATACCGGCCTCGGCGAGCGCCTGGACCTCCTCCATGCCCCGGCCGAAGACGTACGGGTCGCCGCCCTTCAGCCGTACGACCGACTTGCCCTGCTTGGCGTGCTCGATCAGGGCGTTGTTGATGGCCTCCTGGGCCATGTAGCGGCCGTACGGGATCTTCGCGGCGTCGATCACCTCGACGTGCGGCGGGAGTTCGGCGAGGAGGTCGCGGGGGCCGAGGCGGTCGGCGATGACGACGTCGGCGGCGGCGAGCAGGCGACGGCCGCGGACCGTGATCAGGTCGGGGTCGCCGGGGCCGCCGCCGACCAGGGCGACGCCGGGGGTGCGGGTGCGGTGGTGGGGGGCGACGAGGGTGCCGTCGCGCAGGCCCTCGACGACGGCGTCCCTGATGGCGGCGGTGTGGCGGGGGTCGCGGCCCCGGGCGTCCGTGGTGAGGACGGCGACCGTGACGCCCTCGCTGTGGCCGGTGGCCGGGGTCCAGGCGGTGGCCTGGTCGGCGTCGTCGGAGCGTACGCACCAGACGCGGTGGCGCTCGGCTTCGGCGGAGGCGGCGGTGTTGGCGGCGGGGTCGCTGGTGGCGATGAGGGCGTACCAGGCTTCGCCGAGGTCGCCGTCCTGGTAGGGGCGCCTGGTCCAGGTGAGCTCGCCGGCGTCGGCCATCGCCTCGACGGAGGGGGTGGCTTCCGGGGAGACGAGGGTGATGTCGGCGCTGGCCGCGATGAGGGCGGGGAGGCGGCGCTGGGCCACCTGGCCCCCGCCGAGGACGACCACGCGGCGGCCGGCGAGGCGGAGGCCTACGGGGTAGGCGGGGTGTTCGGCCATGAGGTGCGGCTCCTCTGTCGGCGGCGGCGGTAGCCCTGACGTGCAGATTTTACTGGGCGGGCGGTTGTGGGCGGCTCGGGTGTCCGGTGGCTGGGCTGCGGGGCCGGGTGCAGGGCTGTGCGTGGTTGTGCCCACCCGTTCCGCCCTGCGGAACGCCTGCCCACAACCACGGGCCGGCCGACAAGGAGCCCGGCACCGCCGTCCCGCCTGCCGACCCAGCGGCTCAGCAGCGCACCAGCCACCAGCCACCAGCCACCAGCCACCAGCCACCAGCCACCAGCCACCAGCCACCAGCCACCAGCCACCAGCCGGAGGAAACCGGCGGATTCGCCTCGCGGCAACCGACGGCCGAGTTCGACCTCCAGTTGCCGTCGGCCTACGGCAGCCGACCGACCACCAGCGACTGACGACAGACGACCGACCACCGCCAGCCTGCGGCTCACCACCGGCCACCGGTGACTCGCCGCGGACGACCGACCACCATCGGCCAACGGCAGACGACCGACCACCCTCAGCCTGCGGCTCACCACCGGCCGCCGGTGACTCGCGGTCGATGACCGAGCACCGGTAGCAGGTGGGCGACGGTCGGGGGGGCAAGCGGGGCGGTGGCGTTGTCGGGGGGGTCGTTGCTATTTCTCCGTGACGCCGGCCGAGTCGAACGTCGCCACCTCGTGCATGGCCCTGGCCGTGCTCTGGACCAGGGGAAGGGCGAGCAGGGCGCCCGTGCCCTCGCCCAGGCGGAGGTCGAGGTCGACCAGGGGGCGCAGGCCCAGCTTGTTCAGGGCTGCCACGTGGCCGGGTTCCGCGCTGCGGTGGCCGGCGATGCAGGCGGCCAGGACCTCGGGGGCGATAGCGCGGGCCACCAGGGCGGCGGCACCGGCGCTGACGCCGTCCAGGATCACCGGAGTGCGCAGGGAGGCGCCGCCGAGCAACAGGCCCACCATCGCCGCGTGTTCGAAGCCGCCGACCGCGGCCAGGACGCCGATCGGGTCGGCCGGGTCCGGCTGGTGGAGTTCCAGGGCGCGGCGGACCACCTCGGTCTTGCGGGCGAGGGTCTCGTCGTTGATGCCGGTGCCGCGGCCGGTGACCTCGGCGGGGTCGGCGCCCGTGAAGACGGAGATCAGGGCCGCGGACGCGGTCGTGTTCGCGATGCCCATCTCGCCGGTGAGGAGCGCCTTGTTGCCGGCGGCCACCAGGTCGCGGGCGGTCTCGATGCCCACCTCGATGGCCTGCTTGGCCTCCTCGCGGGTCATCGCGGGGCCGGTGGTCATGTCGGAGGTGCCCGCGCGGACCTTGCGGGGCAGCAGGCCCGGCGTGGCGGGCAGTTCGGCCGCGACGCCGACGTCGACCACGCAGACCTCGGCGCCCACCTGGCTCGCGAACGCGTTGCAGACCGCTCCCCCGCCGAGGAAGTTGGCCACCATCTGGGCGGTGACCTCCTGGGGCCAGGGGGTGACGCCCTGGGCGTGCACTCCGTGGTCGCCCGCGAAGATCGCGACCGCCGCGGGCTCCGGGATCGGCGGCGGGCACTGCCGGGACAGGCCGGAGAGCTGGGCGGAGATGATCTCCAGCATGCCGAGCGCGCCGGCCGGCTTGGTCATCCGCTTCTGCCGTTCCCAGGCCTCGCCGAGCGCCTTGGCGTCCAGCGGGCGGACGCTGGCGACGGTCTCGGCGAGCAGGTCGTGCGGGTCCTCGCCGGGCAGTGCGCGGCGGCCGTACGTCTCCTCGTGGACCACCCAGGACAGCGGGCGGCGCTTGGACCAGCCGGCCTGCATCAGCTCGGGCTCGTCCGGGAACTCGTCGACGTAGCCGACGCAGAGGTAGGCGATGACTTCGAGGTGCTCGGGCAGGCCGAGGGCGCGGACCATCTCGCGTTCGTCGAAGAAGCTGACCCAGCCGACGCCGAGGCCCTCGGCGCGGGCGGCGAGCCAGAGGTTCTCCACGGCGAGGGCGGCGGAGTAGGGCGCCATCTGCGGCTGGGTGTGCCGACCGAGGGTGTGCCGGCCCCCGCGCGTGGGGTCGGCGGTGACGACGATGTTCACCGGGGTGTCGAGGATCGCCTCGATCTTCAGTTCCTTGAACTGCTTCGCGCGGCCCTTGGGAAGGGACTTGGCATAGGCGTCGCGCTGGCGCATGGCCAGTTCGTGCATCGAGCGCCGGGTGTCGGCCGAGCGGATGACGACGAAGTCCCAGGGCTGGGAGTGGCCGACGGAGGGCGCGGTGTGCGCGGCCTCCAGGACGCGCAGCAGCACCTCGTGCGGGATGGGGTCGCTGCGGAAGCCGTTGCGGATGTCACGGCGTTCGCGCATGACCTTGAGGACGGCCTCGCGCTCGGCGTCGTCGTAGGCGGGTGCGGCCGGGCCGGTGGACTGACGTGCTTCTGCCACGGGGGCCGTGCTCTCTTCCTGGTCGGCGGCCCTGGTGTCCAGGTCCTCCGCTTGCTGTACGACGTCGGGGTGCTCCGGCAGCGGAGCGGGCTCGGCCTCCCGGGGCGCGGGGACCGTCGCGGCCTGCTCGGGCAGCGACTCGCCGCCCTGGTCCTGGGCGGGCAGGACCAGCGGGTGGGGCGGGGTGGGGGCGAGGTGCGGGGTGGTCGGTACCTGGCCGTCGACGGGGACGAACTCGCCGAGGGGGTGGTCCGGGGCCGGTTCCGCCGGGGTCGCCCCGGGGGCGGGCGCCGGGCTCTGGGTCTGCGGGCCGGCGAGGGGGACGTCGACCGGCCGGCCGGACTCGGCGGCGTGCGACTCGGGGGTCTCGGCCGGCGGGGGTACGACGGCTGCCGCGGGTACGTCGGCCACGGCGGGCGGGGTGACCTGCACGGCCTCCGCGACGGCGGGCGTGAGCGGCTCCGCCTGCTGGGGGATCTCGGCGGCGACGGGCACGGGAGCCGCCGGGGCGGATTCCTCGGCGGCGGCCTCGTCGGGCTGCACGGGCGCGGGCGGCACGGCGGGCACCGACTGACCGGGCCCGGCCACGACGGCTTCCGCGGCCGGGACGGATTCGGGCGCGGCGGCTTCCGGTGTCACAACCTGCGGTGCGGCAGCATCCCTGACGACGGCATCCGGTACGGCGGCATCCGGTACGACGGCGTGCGCCACGACCGCGTCCGGTACGGCGGCGACGGCTTCCGGCGCCGGGTCCGGCTCGGGCATCACGGAGTCCGTGGCCTGCTCGGCTCCGGCCGGCGCCACGAGCTGCTGCTCCGGCGCGGTCACCACGACCTCGGCGACCGTCTCCGGTTCCACGGGCGGGTGGCCGGCCCCCTCCGGCACCGGCGGGTTGCCGTCGCCCGCGGTCACCTCGGCGCCGGGCGGCTGCATGGCCTCCGGACCCGGCACGCCCGTCGGGCCCGCCTGCACCGGGACCGCGTCCGGCCCCTGCGGAGTCTGCGGAACCTCGGTGCTCCCGGGAGCGTCCGGGAAGTGCGGAGCCTGCGTCATCTGAGCGACGCCCGGCGCCGGAACGGCCAGGGGCACCATCGGCTCGGCCGCCGGCCCCGGAACCCCGCCGCCGACCGGCTGGGCCGCGCCCTGCGGACCGTACGCGTTCTCGTGCGGCACGCCGAGCACCCCGACGCCGGCCGCGGGTGCCTGCGACTCGACCACGGCGCCCGCGGCCACGGCCGCCGTGGCGAGCCGGGCGACGGCTGCCTGGGCGGCGCCGGCCGGGTGGTCGGGGATACCGGGCTCATGGGCGACCGCGGGCTGCGGCTCGGGCTCCGGAACAGCGGAAACGGCAGGGACGGCGGGCGCCGGAGCAACCGTTTCGGCAGCCGTGGCCTGTGCGGCCACCCGGGGCACCGGAGCGGCCTGCGGGACGGTCTGCGGTGCCGTCGGCAGGACGGTCTGCGGGGCGCCCCAGGGCGCGGCGGACTGCGGTACCGCCTCCTGCGGCGGCTGGACGTCGAGGTACTCGGGACCGGCCGCCGGAACGCCCGGCTGCCGTACCGGCGCGCCCGCCGGGCCGCGGTCGGCGAGGGAGCGGACCGGGCTGGTGGAGGCGTCGGGGATCGGCGGGCCGAGATGCAGCGGACGGCGCGGCGCCGGGGCGGCGGCCGGGTCGTGCGGCACGGAGAGGATCGGGGACGCCGGTACCGAGCTGGGCAGCCGGACGGACGTGAGGTCGACCGAGCCGCTGTCCCGGCCGCCCGTCTCGTGCGGGCCGGGCTCGTGGACGGTCTCGACGACCGGTTCCGGAGCCGGCGGCGGCACTTCGTTGCCCCAGGCGCCCTGGGCTCCCGGAAGCAGCAGGTCCTCTTCGTCCTCGGCAGGCGACTCGGAGAGGTAGGTGTACGCGCCGTGCGCGGGAACGCCCGGCTGTTCCACCATGCCTGCGCTCTCCGGCAGTCCCTCGCCCGGGACCTGGCCGGTGTCCGTCATGCGTACCCCTCGCCCATCGGTTAGTGCCTTCTACGACCAGCTCGCCCGGGGCGGCGCACCGACCGCCCCGCAGTGAAGAACGAGCGTGCGTGCCCAGCGGCACGAACGACCCGCCAGAAAAGGCGACAAAGCCATTCAGTGGCATTGTCCCGGCCGTTCGACCGTCGCGACAGCGTGATCCGCGACAGCCCGCTGTGGACTGCGCCACGTTGCGCGTCCCCGGTTCTGCCGTACCACACCCGTCCCAAAAGGGGCGCGTTTTCCGGACATTGGCGAACGAATTTCCGGGCCACCGGTGCGGTGCAGCGATCGGCCAGCCTACCGCGCGCAGTATGACAACAGGATCACGGGGCGCGCTCGGGGAGAACACCGCTGAGCAGGAACGCGACGTTCCGCTCGGTCTCCGTCCAGGCCCTGGTGTCGAGTTCGACGGACTGCAGGAGGGCGCATTCGACGTCGTATCCGTGCTCGGTCAGGTCGCGGCCGATGAGTTCGGCCGCGTCCCGGGTGGCGGCGTGCGCGACGATGCGCTGCGGACGGCGGTCGGCGACCGCGGAGACCACGGCCGCTCCCCCGCCGCCGACCCGGACGACGTCGGGCTCGGGCAGGTTCTCCAGCACGTGCGGGGCACCGCCGTGCACGATCTGGAGCTGGACGCCGAACTTCCGGGCCACCGCCTCGCTGCGCACGCAGGCCGCGAGGTCACGGTCGACGGCGATGACGGCGGCTCCGGCGCGCGCGGCCTCGGTGGCGAACGCGCCGCTGCCGCAGCCGATGTCCCAGACGAGGTCGCCGACCCGGGGTCCGAGGCGCGCGAGTTGGGCGGCCCGCAGCAGATCCGTCTCCCCTTCGCCGAGCGGGGCGCCGTCGCCGTACTCGGCGTCGGGCTGCACCCAGCCGCGCGGGCCGGTGGCCGGATCGCGGCCGGCGATCCAGCCGCCGCCCTCGGGTGCCGTCACCGGTCCGGTCGTGCCGCCGATGACGATGACGACGTTGGGGTCGCGCCAGGCGTGGTCGGCGGCCTTGTCGGAGGTGACGACGTGGACCTGCTCGCGTTCGGTGCCGAGTTCCTCGCAGATGACGAAGGTGCGGTGGACGCCTTCCATGAGGAGGCCGAGTTCGGCCGGGCCGGCGCCGGGTGAGGTGAGGACGGCGACCTTGGTGTGGGCGCGGCACACATTCACCGCGCGTCGCAGGGTGCGCCGGTGTGCGACGACCACCTGTGCGTCGTCCCAGGGCATCCCGGCGCGGGCGAAGGCGGCGGCCACCGAGGAGACGGCGGGGACGACCTCGACCTCCAGGCCGAACTCGGGTGCGCGCAGCGTCCGTACGACGCCGAAGAAGCCGGGGTCGCCGTCGGCGAGCACCACGGCCGTGCCGCGGTGGCCGGCGATGCGGCGGGCGGCGAGGGCGACGCTGCCGAGGCGGATGCGTTCCGCTCGCGGCGGCACCTCGGGCAGTTCCAGGTGGTGGGCGGCACCGGCCACCAGCGTGGCGGCGCCCAGGGCGGAGCGTGCCGCGGCGGTCAGCGGCGAACCGTCCCAGCCGATCACCGTGACGCGGTCGGCCATAGTCGTCGGTCTCCAGGGTGTTTACGCAGGTCGGGCTCCGTGAGGGTACCTGGTGGAAGGTTCCGCCGTCGTGGCGGCGGTCGTTCCCCCGGCGGGCCCCCAGATGTCAGTTCCAGTCGTTGAAGGACGTGAAACCACCGGTGTCGGCCAGTTGTTCGCTGACCCCGGCGAGATCCTCCGGCAGCAGACTCCAGACGATGACGTCGGTGCGCACGTCGCTCCATGCGCCGTTCTCCGCCCGGGTGCGGGCTATCCAGGCGTTGCGGAGCACGCCCTCGCTGATACAGCCGATCTTCTGGGCCACCTGCTGGGAGGCGGTGTTGTCGGCGGCGGTGCGCAGTTCCATCCGCTCGAACTTCTGGTCGTGGAACAGCCACTGGGCGGTGGCGAGGGCCGCCTCGGTGGCGTAGCCCTCGCCGCGGGCCCAGGGGGCGACGACGTACGCGATCTCGCTGGCGCGAACACGCCAGTCCGTGTTCCGCAGGTGCACCATGCCGACGAGACGCTGGGTGAGGAACTCGGTGACGGCGAGGACGATGCCACGGCCCTCGGCGCGCTCGGCGGGGGCGGTCTCGGTGATCCAGGCGCGGGCGTCGCCCTCGGTGTACGGCTGCGGCACGGACGTCCAGGCCCCGACCTGTTCGTCGTTCATCATCTCGGCCAGCGCGGGCACGTCGTCCTCGTCGAGGGGCCGCAGCACCAACCGCTCCGTGCTGATGGAGATGTTGGGGAAGGTGCTAGTCATGCGCCGCTCCGTAACCTTCGGAAATCCTTCAGGGCCTACCCGTCAGACCGTCAGGGCCTGCGAACTGCCCAGCATGCAGCATGAAACCACTGAACCGCACGACGGGGTCCACCCCCTGTGAGGGAATGGACCCCGTGCGTGGCGATACGTTCGCTTTGGACGTGCGAGGCGTCGGCGGGAGGTCTCAGAACGACGGGATGACCGAGCCCTGGTACTTGTCCTCGATGAACTTCTTCACCTCGGGCGAGGTGAGCAGCTTGGCGAGCTTCTTGACCCGCGGGTCCTTCTCGTTGCCCTTCTTCACCGCGAGGAAGTTGCCGTACGGGCTGTTCTTCGCGGACTCCAGGACGAGGGCGTCCTTGGCGGGCTTGATGCCGGCCGAGATGGCGTAGTTGCCGTTGATCACCGCGGCGTCCACGTCGTCGAGGGAGCGCGCGGTCTGGGCCGCCTCGACCTCCTTGAACTTGAGGTTCTTCGGGTTCTTCGCGATGTCCTGCGGGGTCGCCTCGCTGCCGGCGCCGTCCTTGAGGGTGATGAGGCCGTTGGCGGCGAGCAGCTTGAGAGCGCGCGCCTCGTTCACGGCGTCGTTGGGGACGGCGACCGTCGCACCGCTCTTCAGCGCGTCGACGCTCTTCACCTTGTGGGAGTAGAGGCCGAGCGGCTCCAGGTGCACCGTGACGACGGGCACGATGTGGGTGCCGCGCTTCTTGTTGAAGTCGTCGAGGTACGGCTGGTTCTGGAAGTAGTTGGCGTCCACCGAGCCGTCCTCGGTCGCCGTGTTCGGGACGATGTAGTCCTGGAACTCCTTGACCTCCAGGTCGAGTCCGGCCTTCTTCGCCAGGTTGTCCTTGACGTAGTTCAGGATCTCGGCGTGCGGGGTCGGGCTCGCGGCGACGACGAGCGGTCCGCTGTAGTCGGCGGAGCCGGAGGCGGAGTCCTTGTCCGAGCCGCAGGCGGTGAGCCCGATGGTGAGGGCTCCTGCGGTGAGGACGGCGGCGGTGAGCTTTGCGGTGTTACGCACGAAAAGTGCCTTTCCTTAAGGGTGGAGCGACCCCGCGAAGGGTGGTGCGGGGAGATCGGAGGGTGGGCTCAGCCGGTCTTGCCCGTGGCCGTGGCGGCCTTCAGCAGCCGCAGCTTCGGCACGGGACCGGACCGGCCGCCGCGGCGGTGCAGGGAGCGGGCCGCGTAGTCGCCGGCGAACTGGATGAGCGAGATGACGACGGCGAGGATGGCGACCGTGATCCACATCAGCTCGGTCTCGAACCGCTGGTAGCCGTAGCGGATGGCGATGTCGCCGAGTCCGCCGGCACCGACCGTGCCGGCCATGGCGGAGTAGCCGATGAGCGCGACGATCGTGGTCGTGGTGGAGGAGATGAGCGAGGGCAGCGACTCGGGTACGAGGACCTTGCGGACGACGGTCCAGGTGTTGCCGCCCATCGACTGCACGGCCTCGACCAGCCCGCCGTCCACTTCGCGGACAGCCGTCTCGACGAGACGCGCGAAGAACGGGATGGCGCCGATCGCGAGCGGCACGATGGCGGCCTCGCGGCCGATGGTCGTCCCGGTGATCCAGCGGGTGAAGTTCATCAGGGCGACCATCAGGATGATGAACGGCATCGAGCGGGCGACGTTCACGATCTGCCCGATGACCTTGTTGGCCAGCACGTTCTGGAGCAGCCCGCCCCGGTCGGTGAGGACGAGGAGGACACCGAGCGGGAGGCCGCCGACGACGGCGATCAGCGTGGACCAGCCGACCATGTAGAGGGTGTCCCAACACGCCTGGGACAGCAGCGGCTGCATCTCGGACCAGCTCACTTGGCGGACTCCTTCACCAGCACGGGCTCCTGGCCCAGGACGTCGATCTGCAGACCCTGCTCACGCAGGAAGCCGATGGGCACCACGTTGTCCTCGTAGCGGCCGGGCAGTTCGATGCGCATCCGGCCGATCTGGAGGCCGCCGACGGTGTCGATGGCGGCACCGAGGATCGATATGTCGATGTTGTAGGTGCGGGAGAGCTGGGAGATGACCGGCTGGGTGGCGGCCTCGCCGTGGAAGGTGACGTCGAGGACGGTGCGGTCCTCGCCGGAGGCCTCGCCGCCGACCGGGAAGAGCGCGGCGGCCAGTTCGGAGCCGGGGGTGCCGAGCAGTTCGCTGACGGTCCCGGACTCGACGATCCGCCCCTTCTCCATCAGGGCGGCGGAGTCGCAGATCGACTTCACGACGTCCATCTCGTGCGTGATGAGCAGGACGGTCAGGCCCAGCTGCCGGTTCAGGTCGCGCAGCAGCTGGAGGATGGAGCGGGTGGTCTCCGGGTCGAGGGCGCTGGTGGCCTCGTCGGAGAGCAGCACCTTGGGGTCGCCGGCCAGGGCTCGGGCGATGCCGACACGCTGCTTCTGGCCGCCGGAGAGCTGGGCCGGGTAGGACTTCGCCTTGTCGGCGAGTCCGACGAGGTCGAGCAGTTCGAGCGCCTTGCGGGAACGTTCCTTCCCCGACTTTCCGAGGATTTCCAGCGGCAGCTCGACGTTGTCCTGGACGGTCCGTGTGGACAGCAGGTTGAAGTGCTGGAAGACCATGCCGATCCGGCTGCGCGCCTGCCGCAGCTCCCGGCCGGCCCGGGGACCGCGTCCGGCGAGGGCGGTGAGGTCCCGTCCGTCGACCGTCACGGTGCCGGTGGTGGGGCGTTCCAGCAGGTTGACGCAGCGGATGAGCGAGGACTTGCCGGCGCCGGACTGGCCGATGACGCCGTACACCTCGCCTTCGCGGACGTGCAGGTCGACGCCGTCGAGGGCGGTGACCTCTCGGCCGCGCGAGCGGTAGACCTTGGTGAGGCCCGTGGTGGTGATCACGTGGGTTTCCGTCACTGTCGAGTGCGCGGGCGTGGGTGTGCCCGGGCGCACGGGTGCGTTCGTTCAGGGACGCGGCACGGTTCTCGCGAAGGCGCTGAACCGGGGAGAACATGTGCGCGGGGGGGGGCGGCTTGCGTCACATACGCGCGTCGTCGCGTCGTACGGACATGCCACCTGTCTCGCTTCGGGGCGCGAGCTCGGGGGTGGTGCGGGGGCCCTCTAGAAGGCGCACATTCGACACATACAACGAGCACCGGGCGTCATGGTCGCCTCGGTCGCAGGGGTGCGGTCGCTCGTCGTGGTCATGCGATCAGTAAACCAGACCTACGGTCCTGACAGGCCGCCGCTGTCCGCATGGTGGACAGCGGCGGACACCTCTCAGCCGCGGGTCGCTATCTCGATGCCGCGGTCGGTGACCAGCGCGGACAAGGCCGAGAGGTCCTTCACCACGAGGTCCGCGGCCAGCTCGTGCGCCTGGTGGGTTGTGGCCAACGCCACGGTGGTCATACCGGCCGCGCGGCCCGCCTGGAGTCCGGCGGGGGCGTCCTCGAAGACCACGCAGTGCGCCGGGTCCACGCCCAGCTGCCGGGCGGCGAGGAGGTAGGGCTCGGGGTCGGGCTTGCCGCGGGTGATGTCGTCGGCGCAGACCAGCGTCTTCGGCCGGATACCGACCGCTTCCAGACGGGCCTCGGCCAGGCGGCGGGTGGCGGAGGTGACGACGGCCCAGCGGTCGGCGGGCAGGGAGTCGAGGAACGCGGCGGTGCCGGGAAGCAGGCGGACGCCGTCGTTGGGGACGTCCTCCACCTCCAGCTGCTCGACCCGGGCGACGGCCTCCGCCACGAGGTCCGCCGGGAGCAGGTCGGCGACGATGTCCGCGGCGGGCCGTCCGTGCAGCTCGACTCGGGCGAACTCCTCGGTGACGCCGTACTCCGCCGCCCAGCGGGCCCAGCAGCGGTCGACCGATGCGAGGGAGGAGACCAGGGTGCCGTCGTTGTCGAACAGGAGGGCTTGTGCGTGGATCGTCATGGTCTCGACCCTACGGTGTAGGGCAGGGGCGACGGCATCGGGCCGTTTCGGCCGTAATAAGGTCACCGCATGCTCAATGCCCTGCTGACGGTGACCGGAGTCGCCGCGCTGCTGCTCGCCGCGTGGTGCGGCTGGGCGGCGTACCGGGACCAGCCGACGAAGGACTGGCACTTCATCGGGATGGCCGTGCTGTCGGTGCTGGCGCTGGTCCAGCTGGTCGCCGGGATCGTGCTGCTGGCGCGGGGCGAGAAGCCGGACCAGGGGACGACGATCTTCGTCGCCTATCTGCTGGGCGCGTTCGCGTGCGTCCCGGCCGCGGGGTTCATGTCGCTCGCCGAGCGGACGCGGTGGGGTTCCGTGACGGTCGCCGCGGGCGGTGTGGTGCTGGCCGTGCTGGAGGTGCGGCTCTATGACATCTGGGGAGGGTGAGATGACGGCCGTGGAAGAGAGGCCGAAGCGGCTGACCAGTGGGCCGGGGACGCTGCTGGTGTGGTTCTACGGGGTGATGGTCGTCGGGGCGGTGTCGCGTTCCGCGTACCAGATCGCGACGGAGTTCGACCGGGCGCCGCTCGCGTACTCGTTGTCCGCCGTCGCCGGGGTGGTGTACGCGTTCATCACGTACACGCTGGTGCGGGGCGGTGAGACGGCCCGCAGGGTGGCGCAGGTGTGCTGCGCCGCCGAGCTTGCGGGGGTGTTGATCGTGGGTACGTGGACCCTCGTGGATTCCTCCGCGTTCCCGGATGCGACCGTGTGGTCGGATTACGGGATGGGGTACGTGTTCATTCCGGTGCTGTTGCCGGTCTCCGCGTTGTACTGGTTGCGCAAAGCTGCGCAGCAGGCGGCGGCTTGAGGAACGTGCGCGACAGCGGGTGCGTTGTGGCTGGTCGCGCAGTTCCCCGCGCCCCCAAGAAGGGGGCGCTTCAGCCAAGGGGGCTGCAAAGTCACGCCGTTGTCGCGTAAGCGCTCGCCGGCTTTTCCAGGACGATCATGGGGACGCCGTCGGCGCCCTTTGAGGTGCCTACCGTTTCGTAGCCGACGCGGCGGTACAGGCGGAGGTTGCCCTCGCTGCGGTGGCCGGTGAAGAGGCGGAAGCGCTTGGCGCCGCGCTGTTCGGCGAGGGCCTCCTCGGCCGCGCGGAGCAGGCGGGCGCCGATGCCGTGGCCCTGGAGACGGGGGTGGACGCAGAGCTTGCCGATGGCGGCGGCGCCGTCCTCGGTGACCGAGCCGCGGACCGAGCCGACGACCTCCTCGCCGAGACGGGCGACGAAGACGCAGTCGGTGGCGAGTTCCTGGCGGACCGAGTCGAGGCTCTGGACGAGCGGGTCGATGCGGTAGTTGCCGTACAGCGCCGCCTCGCTCTGGAAGCACAGGTACTGGAGCCTGAAGATCTGCTCTGCATCCTGCTCGGTCGCCACCGAGATGGTCACGCTCATGCCCATGTGCGCACGCCTCCCGCTCACCTGATCGCCTGTCGTTCCCACTCCTATCCCCGCGCTTCGCGGCGCGCAACCTCCGGCGTCAACAATCGGCGCAGACAACCCAGACATCTGGAACGTTCCGGGCCGAGACTGCCCTGTGAGATACCCAACTCCCCCGCGATTTCCCGGTATGTCAGGTCCTTCGGGGAGAGCAGGGCCTGGAGGAGGCGGGGGCAGCGGCCGGGGAGCCGGGTGACCGCCTCGCGCAGGGCGCGGTGGCCGGCGGTGCCGAGGACGCGCTGTTCGGGGGTGGGGGTGGCCGGGTCGGCGGGGTCGGTGGCGTAGGGGCGTTCCCGGCGGGCGAGGCGTCGGGTGCGGCGGGACTCGGCGCGGACCGCCCGGCGCAGCCAGTCCTCGGGGGCCCGGGGCGGGCCGTGGGTCTCCAGGCGCTCCAGGAGGCGGAGCAGGACGGTCTGTTCCAGATCGCGGGGGTCCGCTCCGCAGGCATGTGCCTCGGCGGAGGCCTCGGCGGTGAGCAGCGGGCGCAGGGCGGTGACCAGGTCGTGCGTCATGTGCGGAACGACGCGACCGCCCCTGCGCGGGTTGCCGGGGCGGCCGGTAGACACCCCGAACGGGGTGCGCGGGCTCAGCCGTTGACGAAGTCGGCGCGGGCCAGCAGCGCGGTGTCGGCGTTGTCGGTGAAGACACCGTCGATGCCGGTCTCGAAGTACTTCTGGAAGACCGGGAAGACGTTTCCGTAGGCGTCCGCGGCGGTGCCCTTGCGGTAGGCCGGCGGCAGGAAGGGGTTCTCGTTGCGCATGGTGTAGGGGTGCAGGATCAGGCCCACCTTGTGCGCGTCCGCGACCAGCGTGCTCGGCGTGGTGAAGTCGCCGTTGGCGTCCTTCGGGATGATCAGGTCGAGGGTCGGGCCGATGCCCTGCGCGTAACCGGCGATCTCCCGCAGGCCCTTCGGCGTGATCAGGTCGGCGACGGTGCGCGGGTCGCCCGTCGCGACGAAGTCGTAGGGCTGCGTGCCGGCCGCGGAGAGCAGCACGACCAGCGGGTTGTCGATCAGCTTGTTGAGGCGCTGGATGCTGGTCGGCTCGAAGGACTGGACGATGACCGGCGAGTTCCGCTGGTCCTTGCCGTGCTTGCGCAGCAGCTTGGCGATCCGCTCCTCGACGCCGAGGCCGAGCCTGCGGAAGTAGGTGGGGTGCTTGGCCTCCGGGTAGATCCAGACCTGCTTGCCGCGCTTGCGGGTCTGCTCATCCTGCCACTTGAGGACTTCCTCGAAGGTGGGGATCTCCCAGCGGCCGTTGTAGAGCATGTTGTGCGGGCGGTTGGCCGGGATGCGCTCGATCGCGCGCAGCGTCTTCAGCTCGGCGAGCGTGAAGTCCTCGGTGAACCAGCCGGTGGTGGGGACGCCGTCCAGCGTCTTGGTGGTCTTGCGGTCGGCGAACTCGGGGTGGTCGGCGACGTCGGTGGTGCCGCCGATCTCCGGCTCGTGACGGCAGACCAGGTGACCGTCCTTGGTGGGGACGAGGTCGCCGGCCTCGACGACGTCGGCGCCGAGGTCGAGGGCGAGGTTGTAGGAGCCGAAGGTGTGCTCGGGGCGGTAGCCGCTGGAGCCCCGGTGGCCGATGATCGTCGGCTTCGGCAGGCTCTTCAGGCCGGTGCCGCCGTGACCGGCCTGCTTCGCCTCGGCCGCTCTGGCCGCGCCGGGCAGTCCGAGCA
Organism: Streptomyces sp. NPDC048278; assembly: GCF_040652195.1. NCBI lineage: Bacteria > Bacillati > Actinomycetota > Actinomycetes > Kitasatosporales > Streptomycetaceae > Streptomyces > Streptomyces sp. NPDC048278. Next base: position 119,403 of record NZ_JBEZLP010000006.1, on the reverse strand, counting down.
CCGCGCCGCCCGCGCCGAGCACCGCGGCGCCGAGCAGCGCCCGCCGTCCGGTCGTACCGTTCATCTGCGTCCGCTCGTTCGCGTCATGCGTGTTCATGCGCGCCCTCCTGACCTTCGCCTTCTGATGCCGGCCGATCGTAGGGCTGCGGACGTGACCGAAGGGAGACCGCCGACCCAACGGTCGGGTGACGCCGTATGGCTGATGGACGGCGAGTCATGACGGCCCGTCGGCGACATCCGTCACACCGTCGCGGGCCTGTTACGACCTGACTCCCGGACGTCACCGCAGGTAAACCAGCGTCAACAGTACGTAAGACCTCGGTGAACCGGCCGTACCCGATGTGCGCTTCCCACGGAGCCGCGAGTAATGTCCTCACCTGCACAGACTCATACCGCCCCTCGACATCGGAGGACCCGTTGTCCCGCTTCGCGCTCATCAAGGCAGTGCTCGGACCGATCATGCGCCTGATGTTCCGCCCCCAGGTCGAGGGCGTGGAGCGCATCCCGGGAGACGGTCCGGTCATCCTCGCCGGCAACCACCTCACCTTCATCGACTCGATGATCCTGCCGCTGGTGAGCAAGCGGCAGGTGTTCTTCATCGGGAAGGACGAGTACGTCACCGGGAAGGGGTTCAAGGGCCGGCTGATGGCCTGGTTCTTCACCGGCGTCGGCATGATCCCGGTGGACCGGGACGGCGCGAGCGGCGGCGTCGCCGCGCTGATGACCGGCAAGCGGGTCCTGGACGAGGGCCGGATCTTCGGGATCTACCCGGAGGGCACCCGCTCCCCCGACGGCCGGCTCTACCGGGGCCGTACCGGCATCGCGCGGCTGACGCTGATGACCGGCGCGCCGGTGGTCCCCTTCGCGATGATCGGCACGGACAAGCTGCAGCCGGGCGGCGCGGGCATCCCGCGGCCGGGCAAGGTCACCGTCCGGTTCGGCGAGGCCATGGAGTTCTCCCGGTACGAGGGGATGGACCGGGACCGCTACGTGCTGCGGGCCGTGACCGACTCGGTGATGGCCGAGGTGATGCGGCTGTCCGGGCAGGAGTACGTGGACATGTACGCCACGAAGGCGAAGGCCGCCTGACGGCGGAGAAGACCCGACGGCGGCGAGGACAGGGCGGCACTCTTTCGGCGCAAGGGCACGGACCGGTGGTCCGTGCCCTTCCGTCTGCCGTGCGTCTGCCGTCTGTCTGCCATCTGCCTGACACCCGTCCGGCGTCCGCCTGCCGGTGGAATCTGACCCGACACTTCGGTCATTCCTCCGCATTTACCGGCCATATGAGCACACAGCATGTCTTATTCAGACATGCAGAAACCTTCTCGGCGTACCCTGCTCCGTGCTCCGTTCGCTGCCGCCGGCGCGGGACTCCTCGCGGCATGTACCGACTCGGGCTCCGAACCCAGTTCCGGCCCGCAACACACGGCCGGCACCACGGCGTTCGTCCCGCAGGGACCCAAGGGGTACGTGAACCCGTCGGGCCCCGAGGTGCTCGCGGCCGAGCGGAAGCGCGGGTCCGGCCCCGTCCGCATGATCAAGTTCACGGCCGCCAGGAGCATGCTGGACCTGGGCGGACGGACGGTCCACAGCTGGGCGTACAACGAGTCGGTCCCGGGACCGCTGGTGCGCGTCACCGCCGGTGACGTCCTCAGCCTGACCCTCTCCAACCAGCTGGCCGAGAAGACGACGCTGCACGCCCACGGGGTGCGCCTGCGCTGCGACATGGACGGCGTTCCGGACCTGACCCAGTCGGCCATCGAGCCGGGCACGGACTTCATCTACCGCTTCGTCGCCGCCCACCCGGGCACGTACCTGCTCCACTCGCACGTCGGCATGCAGCCGGACCGGGCCCTCTACGCGCCGTTCATCGTCGACGACCCGAAGGAGCCGCTCGCCTACGACCAGGAATGGGTCGTCGTCCTGGACGACTGGGTCGACGACATCGACGGCTCCAACCCCGAGCAGGTGCTCGACCAGCTCAAGCCGGGCGGGGCCATGGCGATGAACATGGGGATGGGCATGGGCCCCGGCCACGGCAGCCCGAGCCCGCACGGATCGGCGCACGCCTCCGCGTCGCCGTCCAGGCCGATGCCCAGTCCCAAGTCCAAGACCGGGCCGAAGAAGCCGAAGGGCCCCGACCGGGTCCTGCGCAACTCCCACAGCCAGCTGCTGCACGGCGAGGGCGGCAACGTCGCCTACCCGCACTACCTGGCCAACGGGCGGCTGCACACCGATCCCTCGGTCTTCCGCTGCCGCCCCGGCGACCGGGTCCGGATCCGCATCATCAACGCGGGCTCCGAGACGGCCTTCCGGGTCGCGCTCGGCGGCCACCAGATGACCGTGACCCACACCGACGGCTACCCCGTGCAGCACAAGAGGACCGACGCGCTGCTCATCGGCATGGCCGAGCGGTACGACGTCCTCGTGACCGCCAAGGACGGCGTCTTCCCGCTCGTCGCGCTCCCCGAGGGCAAGAAGGGCAGGGCGCTCGCGGTCCTCCGCACCGACAAGGGGAGAAACCTTCCGGCGCCGAATGTCCGCCCGGCCGAGCTGGACCGCGAGATCGTGCCGGCGCGCCGCCTGCTGCCGGCCGAGTCGGTCGCCATGGACGACCGGGTTCCCGACCGCGACCTGCTCATCAGGATCACGGGCACGATGCAGAGGTACGACTGGGGGTTCGACCACACGCACTACGACGTGCGGCAGCGGCATGCGGTGCGGGCCGGAGAGCGGGTGCGGCTGACGCTCGTCAACGCGACCGACATGTGGCACCCGATGCATCTGCACGGACACACGTTCTCCGTCACCGGGATCAGTTCGGCGGGGGCGCGCAAGGACACGACGATCGTGCTGCCGCATCGTAAGCTGGTGCTGGACTTCGATGCCGACAACCCCGGGTTGTGGATGCTGCACTGTCACAACCAGTACCACTCGGAGAGCGGGATGATGACGGTGCTCGGTTACAAGAAGTGACCTCCTGAAGGGGTCTGTGGTTCTTCGGGCGCGGGTGCGTCGTGGTTGATCGCGCAGCTCCCCGCGCCCCTGGGAGTTGTGCCTACGCGGCGCTTTCCAGTTTCTGGTTCCTGAGCAGGAACCAGGCCGCCAGCGCTGTTGTCAGGAGGACCGCGGCGCCTGCGCCCGAGGCGAGGTGGAGGCCGTGGGTGAAGGAGTCGCGGGCCGCTGTCAGCATGTCGGTCGCCGTGGGTGCGGGCATGGTCTTCGACGCCTCCAGTGCCGCGCCCAGTGACTCACGGGCGGCGGCCGGGGTGCCCGGCGGGGCCGCGAAGTCACGGTAGACGCCCATCACGATCGAGCCGAGCAGGGCGATGCCGAGCGCCGCGCCCAGCTCGTAGGCCGTCTCGGAGACCGCCGAGGCGGCACCGGCCTGCTCCTTGGGGACGCTGGAGAGGATGACGTCGGCCGTGACCGTGAAGGAGAAGCCCGCGCCGACGCCGACCACCAGGAGGGCGGCGCCGAGGACCGGGTAGCCGGTGGACCGGGAGAGGGTGGTCAGCACCGCGAGGGCCACGCCGACGGCCGCCAGTCCGCCGGAGACCACCGCCCGGACCGAGTAGCGGCGGGCCGCCCGGCCGGCCACCAGGCCCGCCGCCACCGCGCCCACGGCGGCGGGGAGTTCGGCCAGACCCGCCTCGAACGGCTGCCTGCCCTGGACCAGTTGCAGGTACTGGGAGAGGAAGAACACCAGGCCGGACATGCCGAGCACGGTCAGCAGGTCGGCCAGGACCGCGCCGCTGAAGCCGCGGTTGCGGAACAGCCGCATGTCCAGCAGGGGCTTGGGCATGGTGAGCTGGCGGTGGACGAAGCCGTAGAGGGCCGCGACACCGAGGAGGGCGGTGGCGGCGGTCACGGGGGTGAGGCCGTGGGTGGCGGCCTCCTTCACCGCGTACACGACGGCGATCATGCCGACCAGTGACAGGACGACGCTGATCAGGTCCCAGGGGCCCGGGGCAGGGTTGCGGGACTCCGGAAGCGTCCTGAGGCCGACGAGGACCAGGACCACCATCACCGGCAGGTTGATCAGGAAGACCGAGCCCCACCAGAAGTGTTCGAGCAGGAAGCCGCCCACGATCGGGCCGACGGCCGTGCCGGCCGAGGCCGCCGCACCCCAGATGCCGACGGCGAGGCTGCGCTCGCGCGGATCGTGGAAGAGGTTGCGGATCAGGGCGAGGGTGGCCGGCATCAGCGTCGCGCCGGCGACGCCCAGCAGGGCGCGGGCCGCGATCAGCATGCCGGGGGTCGTCGCGTACGCGTTCAGGACGGATATCGCGCCGAAGGCCGTCGCGCCGACGAGCAGGATCCGCTTGCGGCCGATGCGGTCGCCGAGGCTGCCCATCGAGACCAGCAGACCGGCGATGACGAACGAGTAGACGTCGCCGATCCACAGCAGCTGGGTGCCGGAGGGGTTGAGGTCTTCGCTGATGTAGGGGGTCGCCAGGCCGAGGACGGTCGCGTCGACGGCCACCAGCAGCACGGCGAGCACGAGGGCGGAGAGCGCGAGCCAGCGGCCCGGCCGCTTCTCCTCCGTCTCCCCGACGCGCGTCGGCTGCACGGTGCTGGTCATGATTCCTCTCTTCTTCGTGCGCCGCCGAGCAACAGCTCGACGATCATGTGGGTGAAGTCCTTGGGGGCGACGCGGCCTTCCGAGACCGCCCAGGCGGCGGAGGCCAGCAGGCCGTACAGCGCCTCGGTGAGCCAGGCGGGCGTCAGGTCGATGCGGAACTCGCCGCTCTGCTGGCCACGTCGGAAGAGGGCCGCGATGCGTTCGTCGATCCGCGCCCAGCCCTGGTTCTGGCCCTCGCCCTCGAAGAGCTGGTTCTCGGTGTAGAGGAAGGCGAGCAGACCGGCGGCCGGTTCGATCTCGCGGACCAGGCGGTGCACGGCGTCGGCCGCAGGACCCTCGTCCAGGCGGGCCGCGTCCAGGGCCGCGTCGCACTCCGCGATGCCGAGCGCCTCCAGCGCACGGACGAGCGCGTCGCGCCCGGCGAAGTGCCGGTGCAGGGTGGCCCGGCTGATCCCCGCGGCCTTGGCGACCTCGTCCATGGTCGCGGTGGATTTCCGGGTCAGCAGGGCGGCTGCGCTGCGCAGGACGTGGTCGCGGTCGAGGGCCATGAGACAAGAGTAACCCATGTGAGACATCTTTGTCTCACGATGGGCATGTGTGACTCACCGAAGGGAGATCAGGTCCGGTTTCGGATCAGTGCCAGGGCAGGCCCGCGCGGCGCTCCCAGTAGGCGCGCGGGTCCTCGGCCAGGGTGGCGAGGCTGGCCAGCTGGTCCGCGTCGAGGTCGGCGACGGCCGCGTGCAGGTTGGAGACGAGCTGGGCGACGGTCGCCGCGCCGGAGAGCACGACCCCGGCCCAGGGCTGCCGGAGCACGACCGCGAGGGCGACGGCGTCGCAGCCCAGGCCGGTCTCCTCGGCCACGGTCCGCAGGGCGTCGGGGGCGTGCGGGGCGGCCAGCCTGCCGTTGGCCATGCCCTCCTTCACGATCACCGTGAGTCCGGCGTCGTGGGCCTCCGCGAGGGCCGGACCCGCCGAGGTCTCCAGGGCGTTGTACGTCGACTGGACGGTACGGAAGAGGGGCTCGCCGTCGACCGTCACGGCGAGGGCGGCACGGATCGCGTCGGCCTGGGCGGGGCCGCTGGTGGAGAAGCCGAGAGTGAGGCCGGTGGCCGCGGCTTCGGCGAGGCGGGCGTGGAGTTCCTTGTCGGTGAGGGCGGGGCTGTCCGGGGTCACCGAGTGGATCTGGTAGAGGTCGAGCCGGTCGCCGAGGAGTGCGTCGGACTCGGCGCGCTGGCGGTCGTAGGTCGCGAGGCTGTGGTCCTTGACCTCGTGCGTCTCCGCGTCCGCGGACCAGCCGGCGGTGTAGGTGTAGCCCCACTTGCTGCCGACGACGACGTCGGTGAGGTCGGGGTGGGCGGTCAGCCAGTCGGCGAGGAACTCCTCGCTGCGGCCGTAGGAGCGGGCCACGTCGAAGTAGCGGACGCCCTGGGCGTAGGCGGCGTCGAGGAGTTCATGGGTGCGGGTGCGGAGGGCTTCTACGGTGCGGTTCTCTCCGAGGTCCTCGTCGCGGTTGAGGTTGATGTAGCCGGGGCGGCCGACCGCGGCGAGGCCGAGGCCGATGTGGCAGGTGGGGGTGGTGGCTGTCGCCAGTCGGGCGAAGGGCATCGCGGGTTCCGTTTCGGTCGGCTGCGGCGGTCTGTTGACCAACGTAACCCGCGATGACCTTTGGTTCGCCGTTCAGCTCGGGGGGTTCGGCGCGTTCGCGGGTGCGGGTGCGTCGTGGTTGATCGCGCCCACGCGGCGGAGCCGCATATCGACTACGCCCCGCGCCCCTGACGGGGCGCTGCCCTTACGCCTGCTTCTTGGCTTCGGCCCACTCGTGCTGCTGCGCCAGGTTCGCCTTGACCTCTGCCAGCTGGATCGCCACCGCGCTCGGCGCCGTACCGCCCCTGCCGTTGCGGGAGGCGAGGGCGCCGGGGACGTTGAGGACGGAGCGGACCTCGGGGGTCAGGTGGGCGGAGATCTTGGCGAACTGGTCGTCGGTCAGCTCGTCGAGTTCCTTGCCCTCGGCCTCCGCGGCCTTGACGCACTCCCCGGCCACCTCGTGCGCGACGCGGAACGGCACGCCCTGCTTGACCAGCCACTCCGCGATGTCGGTGGCGAGGGAGAAGCCGGCCGGGGCCAGTTCCTCCATGCGCTCGCGGTGGACGGTGAGGGTGGCCATCATGCCGGTGAAGGCGGGGAGCAGGACCTCCAGCTGGTCGCAGGAGTCGAACACCGGCTCCTTGTCCTCCTGGAGGTCGCGGTTGTAGGCGAGCGGGAGGGCCTTGAGGGTGGCCATGAGACCGGTCAGGTTGCCGATCAGGCGGCCGGACTTGCCGCGGGCCAGCTCCGCGATGTCGGGGTTCTTCTTCTGCGGCATGATCGACGAACCCGTGGAGAACGCGTCGTGCAGCGTCACGAAGGAGAACTCCTTCGTGTTCCAGATGATGACCTCCTCCGCGATCCGGGAGAGGTTCACGCCGATCATCGCGGTGATGAAGGCGAACTCTGCGGCGAAGTCGCGGGAGGCCGTGCCGTCGATGGAGTTGGCGGAGCTGCCGTGCTCGAAGCCGAGGTCCTTCGCCACCGCCTCCGGGTCCAGGCCGAGGGAGGAGCCGGCGAGGGCACCGGAGCCGTACGGGGAGACGGCCGTGCGCTCGTCCCACTGGCGCAGCCGCTCGGCGTCCCGGGACAGGGACTGGACGTGGGCCAGGACGTGGTGGGCGAAGAGGACCGGCTGGGCGTGCTGGAGGTGGGTGCGGCCGGGCATCGCCACGTCCGGGTGGGCCTCGGCGAGGCCGACCAGGGCGTCCTGGAGGTCGGCGATCAGACCGCCGATCACGCGGGCGTGGTCCCGGAGGTACATCCGGAAGAGGGTGGCCACCTGGTCGTTGCGGGAGCGGCCGGCGCGGAGCTTGCCGCCGAGGTCGGGGCCGAGACGCTCCAGGAGGCCGCGCTCCAGGGCGGTGTGCACGTCCTCGTCGGCGATCGTGCCCACGAAGGAGCCGTCGGCGACGTCGGCTTCGAGCCGGTCGAGGCCGGCGATCATGCGGGTCAGTTCGTCCTCGGTGAGCAACCCGGCGTTGTGCAGCACGCGCGCGTGGGCTCGCGAACCGGCGATGTCGTAGGGCGCGAGCCGCCAGTCGAAGTGGACGGACGCGGACAGCTTCGCCAGGGCCTCGGCGGGACCGTCGGCGAAACGGCCGCCCCAGAGCCGAACGTCACCGCTGTTGCTGCTCACTTGCGTTGCTCCTAGAAGAGATACGGATGTGGCACCGCCTCCCCGGCCATGAACGGGGAGGCGGTCGTCACGTTACTGCTCAGGACAGGTCAGGTCGGGCTACGCCCGCAGGTCACGCCGCGCGGCGATCTTCGACGACAGGCTGTAGATGTCGATGAAGCCCTTGGCCGCGGCCTGGTCGAAGGTGTCGCCGGTGTCGTAGGTGGCGAGGTTGAAGTCGTAGAGGGAGGCGTCGGAACGGCGGCCGGTGACGACCGCCCGGCCGCCGTGGAGCGTCATCCGGACGTCTCCGGTGACGTGCTGGTTCGCCTCGTCGACGAAGCCGTCCAGGGCGCGCTTGAGCGGGGAGAACCACTGCCCGTCGTAGACGAGTTCGCCCCAGCGCTGCTCCACCTGCCGCTTGTAACGGGCGAGTTCGCGCTCGACGGTGACGTTCTCCAGCTCCTGGTGGGCCGTGATGAGTGCGATCGCGCCCGGGGCCTCGTACACCTCGCGGGACTTGATGCCGACGAGGCGGTCCTCGACCATGTCGATCCGGCCGACGCCCTGGGCGCCGGCGCGTTCGTTGAGCTCCTGGATCGCCTGGAGGACGGTGACCGGTCTGCCGTCGAGGGCGACCGGGGCGCCCGCCTCGAAGGTGACGACCACCTCGTCGGGCTCGCGCGGGGTGGCCGGGTTCTGGGTGTACTCGTAGATGTCCTCGATCGGGCCGTTCCAGATGTCTTCGAGGAAGCCGGTCTCGACGGCGCGGCCGAAGACGTTCTGGTCGATGGAGTACGGGGACTTCTTGGTGGTCGCGATCGGGAGGTTCTTCGCCGCGCAGAAGGCGATCGCCTTGTCACGGGTCATCGCGTAGTCGCGGACCGGGGCGATGCAGGTCAGGTCGGGGGCGAGGGCGACGATGCCGGCCTCGAAGCGGACCTGGTCGTTGCCCTTGCCGGTGCAGCCGTGGGCGACCGTGGCGGCGCCGTGCTTGCGGGCGGCGGCGACCAGGTGCTTGACGATGGCCGGCCGGGAGAGGGCGGAGACCAGCGGGTAGCGGTCCATGTAGAGGGCGTTCGCCTTGATCGCGGGGAGGCAGTACTCGTCGGCGAACTCGTCCCTGGCGTCGGCGACCTCGGCCTCGACCGCACCGCAGGCCAGGGCCCGCTTGCGGATGACGTCCAGGTCCTCGCCGCCCTGGCCGACGTCCACCGCGACGGCGATGACCTCGGCGTCCGTCTCCTCGGCGATCCAGCCGATGGCGACGGAGGTGTCCAGGCCGCCCGAGTAGGCGAGCACGACGCGCTCGGTCATGGGTCCCTCCTCCCGTACATCCGCTTGCTATGCATGAGTATGCAGAGCAATGCATGATTCGTCAATCCGGCCGGGTTCGGCGGACCGATGTGAAAAAGGTTTGAACAAACGAAACCGCTTACCCGTACCCATGCCTGAACGCTGGCGCCGCGTTTGTAAACCCACCTCTGACCCAAGTGAGGCATCCGCATGTCCAGGGCTCTTCCGAAGTACAACAAGCGTCGTGTCGTGTTCATCGGCGGCGCCGCCGCCGTGGCGCTGTCCGGTGCGGTCATCGCCGGTTCGGCCCTCGCCGGGACGCCGGACAAGAGCAGCGACACCAGCAATGCCCGCACCCTCGCCGCCTCGCCCGGGACGATCACCTGCCCGGACGTCGCCTCCCAGCTGCCGGCGATCCCCGCGACCGCGAAGGCCGAGGTCGACAGAAACCTCACGCTCCTGCAGACGCAGATCCAGGAGGCCAACAAGCGGCTGGTCGACACTGTGGGCCAGGGTGGGCCGAACTTCGTGAACAACGCGATCCTCGGTCCCCTCAAGGACAAGCGCGTCGCGACCATCAACCGGATCGCGACCGCGATCGGCCGGACGGCCGCCAAGCCGACCGGCCTGGACTCGCTGGCCCCGTGCGCCCTGAACGCGAGCGGGACGAGCACGAACACCGGCAGCGGTACGGCGACGGGCGCCGCCTCGGCCACGCCGACGACGGCGGCCACCCAGCAGCAGTCGACGGGCAGCACCGGCAACGCGGCCGGCAGCGCGGTGGGCACGATCACCTGCCCGGACGTCGCCTCCCAGCTGCCGGCGATCCCCGCCTCCGCGCAGGCCGAGGTCACCCGCAACCTCACGCTGCTCCAGACTCAGATCACCGAGGCCAACAACCGGCTCCAGAGCACGGTCGGCCAGGGCGGCCCGAACTTCGTCCAGAACGCGATCCTCGGTCCGCTGGCGGACAAGCGGAAGTCGACCATCGACCGGATCGCCATCGCGATCGGCCGGACGTCGACCAAGCCGACCGGCCTCGACTCCCTGGCCGCCTGCACGCTCACCAAGTGACGTGACAGGCAGCTGTGGCCGCCCCGTGAGAGCGCCGGCCGGGGCGGCCACAGTGGAGCCTCGCGGGAAAGAGAGCCTGGACGGCCCACCCGGGCTGCCGTCGCCGCGGCCTCCGTCTAGCGTCTGAGCCATGCGTCCAGGCCTCGTCGTCACCCTCGTGTCCGCGTCCCTGCTGCTGCTCGGTGCGGCACCGGGGAGCGCGGACACCGCACCGCTGCCTGCCGAGATGGCCGACACGGGCGGCGGCAGCCAGCTGATCACCGCGGAGGCGTCCGCCCTGAGCTCGACGTCGGGGACGCTCACCTGGTGGGAACGCCGGGACGGGGCCTGGGTGCAGGTGGGAACGGCCGAGGCCCGCTTCGGCGCGAAGGGGCTGGTCGACGGGGCGAAGCGGCAGCAGGGCACGAACACGACCCCTACGGGGCTGTACGACCTTCCGTTCGGGTTCGGCCTCCAGGCGGCGCCGGCCGGGACCGCCGTCGAGTACCGGCCGGTGACGGCGAATTCATGGTGGTGCCAGGACAACGACTCCACCTCCTACAACCGTTGGGTGGAGCCCCTGCCGTCCGACTGCCGCGCCGCGGAGTCGGAGAAGCTGTCGTCGTACACGACGCAGTACGGGTACGCGCTGGTGATCGGGTTCAACTACGCGCAGCCGGTGCGGGGGCGGGGGGCCGGGATCTTCCTGCACGTCAACGGGGCCGGGGCGACGGCCGGGTGTGTGTCGGTGCCGGAGGATGCGATGCGGCGGATTCTGCAGTGGGCGGATCCTGCGAAGGGGCCGCATATCGCCATGGGGACGGTGAGCGGGGACACCGCTCTCACCCGGTATTGAGGTTGCGCTGCGCCGTTGTGGTGCGGGTGCGTTGACGGGTGCCCGTGGTGTGTGGCTGGTCGCGCAGTTCCCCGCGCCCCTAGGGGGTGGCGGTGGCCGCCAGTTCCACGGTGAACGATGTCGCCCCTGGGCGGCTCTCCACGGTCACCGTGCCCCCGTGTGCCTCCACCACTGCCGCCACGATCGACAGGCCCAGGCCCGCGCCTCCGCCCGAGGCGTCCGCGCGGCGGCGGTGTTCGGCTCGGGTGAAGCGTTCGAAGACGCCGGGCTGGATGTCGGGAGGGATGCCGGGGCCGTCGTCGTGGACCTGGAGGACCGTCCGCGCACCGTCCGTCGCCAGGGTCACCGTCACCTTCGTACCGGCGGGTGTGTGCAGGCGTGCGTTGGCCAGCAGGTTGGCCAGGACCTGCTGGAGGCGGTGGGTGTCGCCGGTCACCGTCACCGGGTCCTCGGGGAGGTCGAGGGTCCAGCGGTGGTCCGGGCCGGCGGCGCGGGCGTCCGTGACGGCGTCCAGGACCAGGTGGGTGAGGTCGACCGGGTGGCTCTCCAGCGGGCGGCCCGCGTCCAGGCGGGCCAGGAGGAGGAGGTCGTCGACCATCTCGCCCATGCGGGAGGACTCGGCGGCGATGCGTTGCAGGGCCCGGGTGATCTCCGGGGGGACCGGGCCGGGGTGGAGCAGGGCCAGTTCCGCGTGGCCGCGGACCGAGGCGACCGGGGTGCGCAGCTCGTGGCTGGCGTCCGCCGCGAAGGTGCGCAGGCGTTCCTCACTGGCGTGGCGTTTGGTGAGCGCGTCCTCGACGTGGCCCAGCATGCGGTTGAAGGCGGCGGCCATCCGGCCGACCTCGCCGCGGGGGTCGGACTCGGGAGCGCGGGGCGGCAGGGCGACCTCGCCGCTGGCGAGCGGGAGTTCGCTGACCCGGGCGGCGGTCGCGGCGACCCTGCTCAGGGGGCGCAGGGACCAGCGGACCCAGAGGGCGCCGGCCACCCCGGCCGCGGCGAGGGCCAGGCCGAAGACGGCGGCGGCGACCAGCTCCAGGCGGTGCACGGTGGCCCGTACCGGTTCCAGGGGCAGGCCGGTGACCAGGACGTCGCCGTCGCGGCCCGGCCAGGCCAGCAGCCGGTAGGCGCCGATCGAGGCGAGGTGGACCGTGTGGCCGCGGCCGTCCACCGGCAGGGCGGCGAGGGCCTCACGGTCGCGGGCGGTGAGGGCGACGGTCAGGTCCGGGTCGGCTCCGGAGGGGATCAGGGCCGCGTTGGTGACCTTGCCCCGCAGCAGGCGGGCGCCGAAGGTACCGGCGGCCTGGCGGCGGGTGTCGCCGTGTTCGTCGCCGTCCCGGTCGCTGGGCTTGTACTTCCCGTGTTCGAGGGACTGCGGGAAGCTCGGGCCGGTCTGCTGGAGCTGCTGGTCGAGGCGGCCGGTGAGGAAGCCGTCCAGTTCGACCACGGCCGCGACGCCGACAGCCGCGCAGCTCACCGCGAGCAGCACGACCAGGCCCGCGGTGAGGCGGGCGCGGAGGGTGCGGGGGCGGGGCAGGTGCCGTAGCCGCCGTAGTCGCGGTAGTCGCGGTAGTCGCCGGAGGAGCCTCACCTGGGCACCGGCTTGATGACGTATCCGGCGCCGCGGACCGTGTGGATCATGGGTTCGCGGCCCGCGTCCACCTTCTTGCGCAGGTAGGAGATGTACAGCTCGACGACGTGGGCCCGGCCGCCGAAGTCGTAGGACCAGACGCGGTCGAGGATCTGTGCCTTGCTGAGGACCCGGCGCGGATTGCGCATCAGGAAGCGGAGGAGTTCGAACTCGGTCGGGGACAGCTCGATCAGCTCGCCCGCCCGGGTCACCTCGCGGGCCTCCTCGTCCATGGTGAGGTCGCCGACGACGAGGCGCGGGCCGTCCTCCTGCTGGCGGGCCATGCCGGCGCGGCGCAGCAGGCCGCGCAGCCGGGCGACGACCTCCTCCAGGCTGAAGGGCTTGGTGACGTAGTCGTCGCCGCCCGCGGTGATGCCGGCGATCCGGTCCTCGACGGCGTCCCGGGCGGTGAGGAAGAGCACGCAGACGTCCGGCTTGACCTGGTGGAGCGAGCGGAGGACGGAGAAGCCGTCCGTGTCGGGCAGCATCACGTCCAGGACCACCGCGTCCGGCAGCAGCTCGCGGGCCACGGCCAGCGCGCTCGCGCCGTCGCCGGCCGCGCGGACCTCCCAGCCCTCGTAGCGCAGGGCACCGGTGAGGACCTCCGCGAGGTCGGGGTCGTCGTCGACGACGAGGACGCGGAGCTGGGTGCCGTCGGGTCTGGTGAGGGCGGGGCGGCCGGAGCGGGTCGTGTTCATCGCGTCTCCCAGCATCCCTCCTCCCGGGAGCGAGGCGCGGCCCCGAGAGCTCTGAGTTTCCTCTGAGCCGACTCTGCCGGTGCCGGTTCAGAAGGTGCTCAGAGGTTCGGCCTGCACAGTGGCGTCCTGACCGGAGAAAGGACCCGACTCATGACGACCGTGGACGAACGGCGCACGGCACCGGCCGTGCCCGCCGTGCCCACGCGCCGCTCCCCCACGGGTGCCGTGCTCGCCGTGCTGTGGGCCGGAGCGGCGGCCGTGCTCCTGCTGTGGTGGTCGGACACCGGCTCCGTCGTGGGCGCGGCGGGCTGGCTGACCGGGGCCGGGCGGATCGCCGGACTGCTGTGCGGGTACTCCTGTGCGGTGCTCGTCGGCCTGATGGCCCGGGTGCCGCTGCTGGAGGTGCGGGTCGGCTCCGACCGGGTCGCCCGCTGGCACGCGATGGCGGGCCGGTACACGGTCTGCCTGCTGGTCGCGCACGTCGTGCTGATCCTCACCGGCTACGCGGCCCAGGACCACGCCTCCCTCGTCCACGAGACGCTGACCGTCGTCCTGGACTACCCCGACATGCTCAAGGCGACCGCCAGCACGGTGATCCTCTTCGCCGTCGGCATCACCTCGGTGCGGGCGGCGCGCCGCCGGACCAGCTACGAGTTCTGGTACTACGTCCACCTGCTCACCTACGCGGCCGTCTTCCTCGCCTTCTTCCACCAGCTGACGCTGGGCGACGAGTTCAACGGCAAGCCGGTCGCCACCGCGTTCTGGTACGCGCTGTACCTGGGGGTCGCGGCCCTGGTGGTGTGGTTCCGGATCCTGGCGCCGGTGCGGCTCAACCTCCGGCACCGGCTGCGGGTGCACTCCGTGCAGCAGGAGGCGCCGGGCGTGTACTCGGTCGTCGTCCGGGGCCGGCGGATCGGGGAGCTGGGCGCGCGGGCCGGGCAGTTCTTCCGCTGGCGGTTCTTCGGCGGCGACGGCATGGGCCGGACGTCGACCCCGTACTCGCTCTCGGCGCCGCCGCGCGGTGACCTGCTGCGGATCACGGTCAAGGCGCTCGGCGACCACAGTGCGGCCGTGCCGCTGCTGCGCCCCGGTACCCGGGTGTGGGCGGAGGGCCCGTACGGCGCCCTCACCGCGGACCGGAGCACCGGCCACCGGACCCTGCTGATCGCGGCCGGCGTCGGCGTCACCCCGTTGCGGGCGCTCTTCGAGACCCTGCCCGGCGACGTCACCCTGCTCTACCGGGCGCGTACGGCCGAGGATCTGGCCCTGGGCGGCGAGCTGGAGGCGATAGCCCGCTGGCGCGGGGCCGAGGTGCGCTACGCCCTCAACGGCCCGCGGGGCGAGCGCCCCGCCCTCACGGCGGAGTCGCTGCGGGCGGCCTTCCCCGGCCTCGCCGGTTACGACGTCTACCTCTGCGGTCCGCACGGGTTCGCCCAGGAGCTGTACGGGGCGCTGCGCGCCGCCGGGGTGCCGGACCGCCGCATCCACCACGAGTCGTTCGAGCTGTGAGGCCCCTGTCGTGCACCCGCTGAGCAAGAACCGTCCCCTGCGCCGCGTGATACTGGCGAGCGCCGCGACCGTCTCCGGGATGGTGATGCTGCTGGCGCTGAAGCCGCACACCGCCCCGACCGTGATCACCGGCTCGGCCGCCACGGCACCGTCGGCCGCGCCGTCGGCAGGGGCGAGCGCCTCGCCGGGCGCGAGCGGCGACTCCGGCTCCGGTGGCTCCGGCTCCGGCGGCTCCGGGAGCAGCAGCGGCACCAGGACCGTCACCGGGGACACGGTCCAGACCCGCTGGGGCCCGGTCCAGGTGAAGGTGACGATCAGGAGCGGCAGGATCACAGACGTCACGGCGGTGCAGTACCCGTCGGACAACCCCCGGGACCAGGAGATCAACCAGTACGCCCTCCCGCAGCTGCGCAGCGAGGCGCTGGCGGCACAGAGCGCGAGCATCGACACCGTTTCCGGGGCCACCTACACCAGTCAGGGTTACCAGCAGTCGCTCCAGTCGGCACTGGACTCCGCGGGTCTCTGAACACTCGGGCAGTACGGCACGTATCTGTGGGCCAAGGGTCAAGTCCCTACGGAGGAACCGTGACCACCACGCTCGCAGGCGGACGTGCCGCCCGCCGCCAGACGATGCGCCGCATCCGCCCGCGCCGCTCCCCGGCCGTACCGCTGCTGCTCGCCGTATGGGCGGGCGCGGCGGCCGTGCTCTGGCTGTGGTGGCACAACACCCCGTCCATCGCCGACCAGAACGGCAAGATCCTCAACGCGGGCCGGATCACCGGTCTGCTGGCCGGATACCTGATGGCGCTCGTGGTGCTCCAGATGGCCCGGGTGCCCGCGCTGGAGCGGCGCGTCGGCTCCGACCGCGTCGCCCGCTGGCACGCGATGAGCGGCCGTTACACGCTCTGCCTGGTCTTCGCGCACGTCTTCCTCATCATGTGGGGCTACGCGCTGCAGGCCGGCAAGACGCTGAACGACATCGTCCAGCAGACCATCGACTCCGTGAACCAACTGCCCGACATGGGCAAGGCGGCCATCGGCACCGGCCTGTTCGTCGTCATCGGCCTGACCTCGATCGGCCCGGTGCGGCGCCGGATGCCGTACGACACCTGGTACCACGTGCACCTGCTGACGTACGCGGCGGTGTTCCTGACGTTCTGGCACCAGATCACCACCGGCAACGACTTCGCCCTCACCCCGATCGCCAAGACCTTCTGGTACGGGCTGTACGGCGCGGTGACCGCGCTGGTGGTCTGGTACCGGATCCTCACCCCGATCAGGCTCAACCTACGGCACCGGATGCGGGTCGAGGCGGTCATCGAGGAGACGCCGGGCATCGTGTCGGTGCTGATCGGCGGGCGCAAGCTGCACCGGATGGGCGCCGAGGCCGGCCAGTTCTTCCGCTGGCGGTTCATGGCCCCCGGGATGCGGTTCAGCTCGCACCCGTACTCCCTGTCGGCGGCACCCCGCCCCGACATGTTGCGGATCACCGTCAAGGCGATCGGCGACCACAGCGCGCGGCTGCGCGAACTACGGCCCGGAACCAAGGTGTGGGCCGAAGGGCCGTACGGGGCGATGACCGCGTCCCGGCGCAGCCGCGGCAAGGTCCTGCTGGTGGCGGGCGGCGTCGGGATCACGCCCATGCGGGCGCTGTTCGAGACGCTGCCCGGCGCCGCGGGCGACCTGACCCTGCTCTACCGGGCCAACACCACCCAGGACCTGGCGCTCTGGGACGAGCTCGCGAAGATCGCCAACGAGCGCGGGGCCAGGCTGATGTACGCGGTCAACAGCCCGGACGGCGAGCGGCCGGACATCTCCGCGGAGAACCTCCAGCGGAAGATCCCGGACATCGTCGACCACGACGTCTTCATGTGCGGCCCGCCCGGGTTCGCTCAGGGCGTGTACGAAGCACTGCGCGGCGCGGGGGTTCCCGCCCGCCGCATCCATCACGAGTCGTTCGAGATGTGAGCGACGGGACCACACGGGAATCCAGGGAATCGGGAGTTCGGGAACGATGAGGAAGAGTCACCCCATCAGGCGTGTGGTGCTGGCCACCGCGGCGACCGTGTCCGGTGTCGTGCTGCTGCTGTCGCTGAAGCCGTCGTCGGACCCGACGTCCGCGTCGGCGGCGGGCGCGGCCCCGTCGGCCGCGGCGGCCGGGCAGGAGTCGCCGCAGGGCGGCACCGGGGCCGCCGGCACCACGACGGTGGACGGGGACGCGACCCAGACCCAGTACGGGGTCGTCCAGGTCCGGCTGACCGTCGCCAACGGCAAGATCACCCAGGCCCAGGCGATCCAGGCGCCCAAGGGCGGCACCAGCGACCAGAAGACCGCACTGTCCGTGCCCCAGCTCAACAAGGAGGCGGTCGCGGCACAGAGCGCGAACATCGACTCCGTCTCCGGAGCCACCTACACCAGCACCGGCTACAAGCAGTCGCTCCAGTCGGCGCTGGACAAGGTGAAGGAAGCGAGCGCGTCGTCCGGCTCGTCCTCGTCCTCCTCCGGGTCCGCGCAGGCGCAGGCCAAGACGGTGACCGGGCAGGTCGCGCAGACCCAGTACGGGCCGGTCCAGGTCCGGATCACCGTCTCCGGCGGGAAGATCACCCAGGCGGAGGCGGTGCAGGCGCCCAAGGGCGGCACCAGCGACCAGAAGACCGCACTGTCCGTGCCCCAGCTCAACAAGGAGGCGGTCGCGGCACAGAGCGCGAACATCGACTCCGTCTCCGGAGCCACCTACACCAGCACCGGCTACAAGCAGTCCCTGCAGTCGGCGCTGGACCAGGCCGGTGGCTGAGGCGGTGGCCGAGTCCGCGGAAGCTCCCGCCGCGGTGCGTCACGCGGAAGAGGTCATGGGGACCGTCTTCTCCTTCGACGTCCGCGGCGGGGACCCGGACGCCGTACGGGCGGCCCTCGACGAGGCGGTCGCCGGGCTGCACCGGGTCGACGAGGTGTTCAGCACGTACCGCGAGGACAGCCAGGTGTCCCGGCTGGCGCGGCAGGAGATCGGCGTCGCCGACTGCGATCCCGAGGTCGCCGAGGTGCTGGAACTGGCGGCCGAGGCGGAGCGGGTGAGCGACGGCTGGTTCAGCACCCGCTACCGGGGGCGGCTCGATCCCACCGGGATCGTGAAGGGCTGGTCCGCCGAGCGGGCGGCGCGGACGCTGGCGCGGGTGGCCGGGGTGAGCGGCGTGAGCGTCAACGGCGGCGGTGACGTCCAGATGTTCGGGGCGCCCGAGCCGACGCGGGCGTGGCGGGTGGGGATCGCCGATCCGTTGCGGCCGGGCGGGCTGGCGGCGGTGATCTCGGCGGCGGGTGTGGAGGAGCTGGCGGTCGCGACGTCCGGTACGGCGGAGCGCGGCGCGCATATCGTCGATCCGCGGACCGGGAAGTCGGCGGTGACGGACCTGGTCGCGGTGACGGTGGTGGGGCCGCGGCTGACGTGGGCGGACTGCTGGGCGACGGCGGCGTTCGCGATGGGGTCGCGGGCCGGGTTGGCCTGGCTGGAGTCGCTGCCGGGTGTGGAGGGGCTGTTGATCACGGCGGGGGACGAGGTGCGGTGCACCGGGGGGCTGGCCGCCCGTCTGGGCTGACGTGAGGGGCGGGGACGCTCACCGGCGCTCGCCGGGTGCCGCCGCGCCCACCCGTGCCGCCCCAGCGGCACGACTGCCCGCAGTCAAGTTTTCAGGAGCGCGGGGAACTGCGCGAGCGACCCCCCACCGGCCCGCGGCGGACCGACTGCCGCGGCCGGGTCTTTGTCTTTCAGGGGCGCGGGGAACTGCGCGACAAGCCCCCGTCGGCCCGCGGGCGGAGGACTTTCGCGTGTCGTCGCGAGATTTTTCGGATTTGTGCCGCTGGACGCCATCCCGATCCCCCTTTCGGCCGTACCCCCTGTGACGCAAGTTCCAGGAGGAACACCATGGCTGTCTTCAGCAACCTCATGCCGTTCAAGAACCGGCGCGACCACGACCACGACCACGACGACCGTCACGGGCACGGGCACGACCATGACCGCGACCACGGCGACCGGCACGGTCACGACCATGGCGACCGGCACGACCACGGCAACCGCTACTGACCACACCTGAAGGCGGCGCGGACCGGTCACGGGTCAGCCGGTCCGCTCCGCCGGTGTTGTCCGGGAACCCCTCTCATGGCGCACGTACTGCGGCGTCTGCTGTCGGCCGGCGATCCCTCGGACACCGTGGTCGCAGCCGCCCCCCGGCTCTCCCCGCGCGAGGTCTTCCGGCGGTTCTGGCCGTACACCCGAGGCGGCCGGCGCTGGCTCCTGCCGCTCGTCCTGCTGAGCCTGACCGTCCCGGCCGTCGACGCCGCGGAGCTCTGGCTCTTCAAGTTCGTCGTCGACGACGTGCTCGTCGCCCGGGAGTTGCGGCCCTTCCTGTGGATCGCGCCCGCCTACCTGGGCCTCGTCCTCTGCTCCGGCGTGCTCGGCTTCGCCGACGACGTGACCTCCACCTGGGTCGGCGAACGCTTCCTGCTCGCCCTGCGCACCGACGTCTTCCGCCATGTCCAGGGCCTGTCGCTCGGCTTCTTCGAGCGCCGGCGGCTCGGGGACGTGCTGTCCAGGGTCACAGGTGACGTCGACGCGGTGGAGACGTTCCTGCTCTCGGGTGTCGCGGACGCCCTCTACTACGTGATCAGCCTGGGCGTCTACCTCGGCATGCTGTGCTACCTGCGCTGGGACCTGACCCTGCTCGCCCTCGTCGTCGTCCCGCTGTTCTGGGGCGCGGCCCGGTACTTCTCACGGCTGGTGCGGGAGGCCTCGAGGGAGCGCAGGCGGCGCGGCGGGGCGCTCGGCGCGATCGCCGAGGAGTCGCTGGGCAACGTCGTCCTCGTGCAGGCGTACAACCGGCAGGCGTGGGAGGCACGCCGGTTCGAGCGGGAGAACGCCGGCCGGTTCCGGGCCGCGATGGCCTCGGCGCGGATCCGTGCCGTGTACGCACCCGCCGTCGAGCTCGTGGAGCTGACCGGCGGCCTCGCGGTGCTGGCCCTCGGCACCTGGAAGCTGGCCCAGGGACAGCTCACGCTCGGCGGGCTGCTGGTCTTCCTCGCGCTGATCGGCAGGCTGTACGGCCCGGTCCACGGGCTGTCCGGGCTCGGCACCACGTTCTACACGGCCTCCGCCGCCGCGGAACGCATCATCGAACTGCTCGACGAGCGGCCCCAGGTGACCGAGGCGGCCGGGGCGCGCCGGCTCCGCCGGGCCCGGGGCGCGGTGGAGTTCGACGGGGTGTGGTTCCGCTATCCCGGTACGGCGGCCTGGGCGCTGTCCGACGTGTCGTTCCGGGCGGCTCCCGGGGAGACACTGGCGCTGGTCGGGGCGAGCGGGTCGGGCAAGTCCACGCTCGCGAAGCTGCAGTTGCGGTTCTACGACCCCGACCGGGGCGCGGTCCGCCTGGACGGCACCGATCTGCGCGAACTCGCCCTGACCGACGTCCGGGAGAGCATCGCGGTGGTGTTGCAGGAGACCCTCGTCTTCCACGGCACCGTGCGGGAGAACATCGCCTACGGCCGGCCGTCGGCCACGGAGGCGGAGATCGTCGCGGCGGCGCGGGCCGCGGACGCCCACGAGTTCGTCGAGCGGCTCCCGGACGGCTACGACACCCTCGTCGGGCAGCGCGGCCGGACGCTCTCCGGCGGACAGTGCCGGCGGCTGGCGATCGCCCGGGCGATGATCCGGGACGCGCCGGTGCTCCTGCTGGACGAGCCGACCGCCGGGCTGGACGTCCGCTCGGCGCGGCGGATCATGGAGCCGTTGCGCAGGCTCATGGCCGGGCGGACCACCGTGGTGATCTCGCACCAGCTGCTGACCGTCCGCGACGCCACCCGGATCGTGGTCCTCGACCACGGCCGGGTCGTCGAGGACGGCGCGCACGCGGATCTCCTCGGACGGCAGGGGCCGTACGCCCTGCTGCACCGCCTCGGCGAGGGTGCGGTGCTGTCATGACCCCTCCGGGGCCACCACCTTGCCCTGCTGGAACTGTGCGGTGGCGAGGACGGAGCCGTCGGCGGCGGCGAGGCGGGCCGCGGAGTACTTGGTGAGGTCCACGGTGACCGCCGCGCCCCAGTTGCCGCGTCCGTCGCGCAGGGGGAAGTCGCCCACCCGCGTGGTCGTACCGTCGGCGCGGGCGAGGAGGCAGGTGACCCTGCCGTCGTAGGGGGTGCCGGGGAGGGCGACGGAGACGAACATCCAGGCGGGGCTGCCGGGGTGGGCGTAGATCTCGCCGACGGGCCGTCCGCCGCCGGGCGGGATCATGTCCCCGACCAGCATGGGCTCGGACCCGACCGCGGGCGCCGAGGCGGTGACGGCTCCCTCGACGGCGCTGCCGATCGCCCAGCCGGCGAAGCCGACCGCGACCGCGGCGGTGGCGGCGACCGCGGCGAGCCGCAGCCGCAGGCGCCGGACACGGCCGCGCCGGCCCTGGGCGGCGCGGGCGGGCCGGGCCCCCTCCACCCCCGTCGCCTGCTCGGCGAGGCTGCGCGCCACGCGGGCCTCGAAGCCGGGCGGCGGTTCGCTCTCGGGCAGCAGGCCGATCAACCGGTCGCCGATCCCGGTGAGTTGGCGTACGTACTCCCGGCAGGCCGCGCACCCGTCCAGATGGGCGACCGCCTCGGCCCGTTCGCGGCCGGGCAGGACGCCCAGCGCCAGTTCGGCGCCGAGCTCGCGCAGCTTCTCGCAGTGCGCGTCACCGGACATGGTCGCCTCCCTTCGGGGCCGCGAGCGCGGTGCGGAGTTTCGCCATCGCCGCTCTGATCCGCGTCTTGGCCGTGCCCAGCGGGATCCGCTCCGCGTCGGCGATCTGCTGGGCCGTCATGCCGTAGATGCCGGCCATCATCAGCGCCCGGGCCTGCTCCCGCGGCAGCCGGGCCAGCGCGGCCCTCAGCTGGGTGGAGGCCTCGTCGGCCAGGGCCCACCGCTCGGGGGTCTCGGTGACGGCGTCGAGGAGGGGGTCGAGGTCCTCGGGGGCCATCGGTTCCGTCCGCCGGGCCCGGACGGCGTCGACGGCGAGGTTGTGGGCGATGGTGGTGAGCCAGGTCCCGACCGAGCCGCGGCGCGAGTCGTAGATCTGGGCATGGCGCCACGCGCGCTCGAACGTCTGCTGGGCGACGTCCTCGGCGAGCTGCTGGTCCCTGGTGACGGCCATCGCGACCCCGAAGACCCGGTGCTGGAATCTCCGTACGAAGATCTCCGCGAGCTCCGGGTCTCCGGTGGCCAGCCCGGACAGCAGAGCCTCGTCCGGGAGGCGGCCGACGGGGGACCTGAATCCCGACACACCCCTGTGTACGTTCGACGGCCGCCAGGGGATTGCCCGCCCGCCTGACCGCTCGCCGCGGAAGATCACACGGTCATTGTCCGTCGGCCGGCCGGGCCCCGCACGCGGGTCGGCGGCCACGGCCCGGTCGTCGGCTGCGGGCCCGGTGGGGGCTGGTCGCGCAGTTCCTCGCGCCCCTTACGGGGCTGGGCTCCGTCAGTGGCCGTTCTGGGCCAGCCGCAGCAGGTGGTCCGCGAGGGCCTGGCCGCCGGTCGGCTCCCTGCTGATGAGCAGCACCGTGTCGTCGCCGGCGATCGTCCCGAGGATGTCGTGCAGCTCGGCCTGGTCGATCGAGGACGCGAGGAACTGGGCCGCGCCGGGCGGCGTGCGCAGGACGACCAGGTTCGCCGAGGCCTCCGCCGAGATCAGGAGTTCCTGGGAGAGGCGGCGCATCCGCTCCTCCTTCGCCGACTCCCCCAGCGGGGCGCGCGGGGTGCGGAAGCCGCCCTCGCTGGGGACCGCGTAGATCAGCTCGCCGTCGGTGTTGCGGATCTTCACCGCGTTCAGCTCGTCGAGGTCCCGGGAGAGGGTCGCCTGGGTGACCGTGAGGCCGTCGTCGGCGAGCAGTTTCGCGAGCTGGCTCTGCGAGCGCACCGGCTGCCGGTTGAGGATGTCCACGATCCGGCGGTGCCGGGCGGTCCGGGTCTGCGGCACGGCAGCCCCCGTCCCGCCGGACTGGTCGAACTCCTGCGCCTGGCTCATCGTCGTCTCATTCTCCGGATCATTCTCCGGATCGTCCGTCCCCGCTCGCTGCGTCGAGGATGCCGGGCAGGGCGCGCAGCAGCGCGTCCGCCTCGGCGTCGCGGAGGTTCAGCGGCGGCATCAGCCGTACGACGTCGGGAGCGGGCGCGTTCACCAGGAACCCGGCCTCCTGAGCCGCCTGCTGGACCTGCGCTGCCAGCGGCTCGGTGAGCACGATACCCAGGAGGAGGCCCGCGCCCCGGACATAATCGATCAACCGGTGGCCGAGACCCTCGATTCCGTCCCGCAACCTCTCGCTCTGCCGCTTGACGTTCTCCAGCAACCCCTCGTTCCCGATGGTGTCGAGGACGGCGAGGCCGGCGGCGCAGGCGACCGGGTTGCCGCCGAAGGTGGTGCCGTGGTGGCCGGGCTGGAGCAGTTCGGCGGCGCGGCCGAAGGCCACGGTCGCGCCGAGCGGCAGCCCGCCGCCGAGCTGCTTGGCGAGGGTGACGACGTCGGGCAGCACGCCCTCGTGGGCCTGGTAGGCGAACCAGGTGCCGGTGCGGCCGGTGCCGGTCTGCACCTCGTCGAGGACGAGCAGGGCGCCGGTGGCCGCGGTGATCGCGCGGGCCGCCTTGAGGTAGCCGGGCGGGGGTACGACGACGCCGTTCTCGCCCTGGACGGGCTCGATGATCACCAGGGCGGTGTCCTCGGTGACCGCGGCGGCCAGCGCCTGCGCGTCGCCGTAGGGGACGTGGGTGACGTCGGCGGGCAGCGGGCGGAACGGGTCCTGCTTGGCGGGCTGGCCGGTGAGCGCGAGGGCGCCCATCGTGCGGCCGTGGAAGCCGCCGTCGGTGGCGACCATGTGGGTCCGCCCGGTCAGCCGGCCGATCTTGAAGGCGGCTTCGTTGGCCTCGGCGCCGGAGTTGCAGAAGAAGACCCGGCCCTCCCGGCCGAAGAGCTGGATCAGCCGCTCGGCCAGGGCGACGGTCGGCTCGGCCATGAAGAGGTTGGAGACGTGGCCGAGGGACGCGATCTGCTTGCTCACGGCCTCGACGATCGCGGGGTGGGCGTGGCCGAGCGCGTTGGTGGCGATGCCGCCGACGAAGTCGAGGTACTCGTGGCCCTCGGTGTCCCAGACCCTGGCGCCCTCGCCGCGGGCCAGGGGCAGGCGCGGGGTGCCGTAGTTGTTCATGAGCGCGCCCTGCCACCGCGCGGTCAGCTCCTGGTTGCTCATGACTCCCCCTCCTGGTCCGGCACGACCATCGTGCCGATGCCTTCGTCCGTGAAGATCTCCAGCAGGATCGAGTGCTGGACCCGGCCGTCGATGACGCGGGCGGTGGTGACGCCGTTGCGTACGGCGTGCAGGCAGCCCTCCATCTTCGGCACCATGCCGGAGCTGAGTTCCGGCAGCAGCTTCTCCAGTTGGGAAGCGGTGAGGCGGCTGATCACCTCGTCGGAGTTCGGCCAGTCCTCGTAGAGGCCCTCCACGTCGGTGAGGACCATGAGGGTTTCGGCGCCCAGAGCAGCAGCGAGTGCCGCAGCCGCCGTATCAGCATTGACGTTGTAGACATGCCCGTCGTCCTGACTGCGGGCGATGGAGGAGACGACCGGGATCCGGCCGTCGGCGAGCAGGGCCTCGATCGCGCCCGTGTCGATCGCGGTGATCTCGCCGACCCGCCCGATGTCGACGAGTTCGCCGTCGATCTCGGGCGTGTGCTTGGTCGCGGTGATGGTGTGGGCGTCCTCGCCGGTCAGTCCGACGGCGAGCGGCCCGTGCTGGTTGAGCAGGTTGACCAGCTCGCGCTGGACCTGCCCGGCGAGCACCATCCGTACGACGTCCATGGCGTCCTCGGTGGTGACCCGGAGCCCGGCCTTGAACTCGCTGACGATGCCGTGCTTGTCCAGCGCGGCGCTGATCTGCGGGCCGCCGCCGTGCACGACGACCGGCCTGAGGCCCGCGTGGTGCAGGAAGACGACGTCCTGGGCGAAGGCGGCCTTCAGGTCCTCGTCGATCATGGCGTTGCCGCCGAACTTGATCACGACGGTCTTGCCGTTGTGACGGACCAGCCAGGGCAGCGCCTCGATGAGGATCTGCGCCTTGGGCAGCGCGGTGTGCTTGCGCGTGGTGCTCATGACGAGTACGCGCTGTTCTCGTGGACGTAGTCGGCGGTCAGGTCGTTGGTCCAGATGGTGGCGGTCTCGGCGCCGGCGGCCAGGTCGGCGACGATGTGCACCTCGCGGTAGCGCATGTCGACCTTCTCGCGGTCCTCGCCCACCCCGCCGTTCTTGCAGACCCAGACGCCGTTGATGGCGACGTTGAGCCGGTCGGGCTCGAAGGCGGCCTTGGTGGTGCCGATCGCGGAGAGCACGCGGCCCCAGTTGGGGTCCTCGCCGTGGATGGCGCACTTGAGGAGGTTGTTGCGGGCGATGGAGCGGCCGACCTCGACGGCGTCGTCCTCGCTGGCCGCGTTGACGACCTCGACCTTGATGTCCTTGCTGGCGCCCTCGGCGTCCCGGATCAGCTGCTGCCCGAGGTCGTCGCAGACGGCGCGGACGGCCTCGGCGAACTCCGCGTACTCCGGGGTGACGTCGGCCGAACCCGAGGCGAGCAGCAGCACGGTGTCGTTGGTGGACATGCAGCCGTCGGAGTCGACGCGGTCGAAGGTGGTGCGGGTCGCGGCGCGCAGCGCCTTGTCCAGGTCCGCGCTCTCGACGACCGCGTCCGTGGTGAGGACGACCAGCATGGTGGCGAGGCCGGGGGCGAGCATGCCCGCGCCCTTCGCCATCCCGCCGACCGTCCAGCCGTCCTTCGTGACGACCGACGTCTTGTGCACGGTGTCGGTGGTCTTGATGGCGATGGCGGCCTTCTCGCCGCCGTGCTCGGAGAGCTGGCCGGCGGCGGTCTCCACGCCGGGCAGCAGCTTGTCCATGGGCAGCAGCACGCCGATCAGGCCGGTCGAACAGACGGCCACCTCGATCGCGCCCCGCCCCAGCACCTCGGCCACCTTCTCGGCGGTCGCGTGGGTGTCCTGGAACCCCTTGGGGCCCGTACAGGCGTTGGCGCCGCCGGAGTTGAGGACGACGGCCGAGACCTGGCCGCTCGCGAGCACCTGCTCGGACCACAGCACCGGCGCGGCCTTCACGCGGTTGGAGGTGAAGACGCCCGCGGCGGCGCGGCGGGGCCCGGTGTTGACCACGAGGGCCAGGTCCGGGTTGCCGTTCTCCTTGATCCCGGCGGCGATGCCCGCGGCCGTGAATCCCTTCGCTGCCGTCACGCTCACGGCGCAACTCCGATCGTGGTCAGCCCGGTGGTCTCGGCGAGACCCAGGGCGAGGTTCATGCTCTGGACGGCACCGCCGGCGGTGCCCTTGGTCAGGTTGTCGATGGCACTGATCGCGATGATGCGGCCCACCGCCTCGTCGTATGCGACCTGCACCTGAACGGCGTTGGAACCGTAGACGGACGCCGTGGCGGGCCACCGGCCCTCGGGGAGCAGGTGGACGAAGGGCTCGTCGGCGTAGGCCTTCTCGTAGGCGGCGCGCAGGGACTCGGCGGTGACGCCCGGCGCGGCCTTGGCGCTGCACGTGGCGAGGATGCCCCGGGGCATCGGCGCGAGCGTCGGCGTGAAGGAGACGGCGACCCGCTCCCCCGCCACCGCGCTGAGGTTCTGGATCATCTCGGGGGTGTGCCGGTGGCCGCCGCCGACGCCGTACGGGGTCATGGAGCCCATGACCTCGCTGCCGAGCAGGTGCGGCTTGGCCGCCTTGCCCGCGCCGGAGGTGCCGGAGGCGGCGACGATCAGCGCCTCGGGCTCGGCGATCCGGGCCGCGTAGGCCGGGTACAGGGCGAGGGAGACGGCGGTGGGGTAGCAACCGGGTACCGCGATGCGCTTGGACCCCTCCAGCGCGGCGCGGGCACCCGGCAGTTCGGGGAGGCCGTAGGGCCAGGTGCCGGCGTGCAGGGAGCCGTAGAAGCGCTCCCAGTCGGCCGGGTCCGTCAGGCGGAAGTCGGCGCCCATGTCGACGACGAGGACGTCCGGGCCGAGCTGCTCGGCGACGGCGGCGGACTGGCCGTGGGGCAGCGCGAGGAAGACGACGTCGTGCCCGGCGAGGGCCTCGGGGGTCGTCTCCGCCAGCACGCGGTCGGCGAGCGGGAGCAGGTGCGGCTGGAGCGCGCCCAGGCGCTGGCCCGCGTTGGAGTTGCCGGTCAGGGTGCCGATCTCGACCTCGGGGTGCGCGAGGAGCAGCCGCAGGACCTCTCCGCCCGCGTACCCGCTCGCTCCGGCCACCGCCGCACGTACCGCCATGTCCATCCTCCTCCAGATGGCATGACTATACGGTTCCCTGCACTTTTATGCAACGACGCCTTCGGCCGTCACTCCGTGGCCGGGTCGTACGGCCGGGGCGGGACGGCGCGGTTGTTGAGGTCCACCGAGAGGAAGATGTCACGCGCGACCGGATCGCGCAGCTCTTCCGCGAGCTGGCCGATCAGTCCGGCGGTGCGGGCGAGCAGCGCGAAGGCGCGGAGCAGCTCCAGCGGGAGGCCGAGGTCGGCCAGTGCGGCGCCGCAGGTCCCGGCGCCGTTGAGCGGCAGGGTCCGGCCGAGGATCTCGGGGTGGACCCGGCCGATCGCGGCGAACAGGGACAGGTGCGGGCCGACGAGCCCCTCCTCGGCGGCGAGGGCGAACAGCCTCGGGGTGCGCGGGTCACCCTGCTTGTGGACGTGGTGCCCGAGCCCGGGGATCAGCCGGCCGGCCTCCCGGGACCCACGCACGGCCGTGCGGGCGAGGTCGTCCCAGCCGGCGTCGTCGGCCGGGTGGCCGTCCGCCGCCGTGGCCAGGACGTCGTGCAGGTAGCGGCCACAGTCCTCGGTGACGCCCAGGAAGCGCGAGCCGCCGCCGAGGAGTCCGGCGGCGAGCGCGCCCTGGACGGAGTCGGGGGCGGACAGGTACGTCAGCCGGGCCGTGATCGCGGTCGGCGTGAAGCCGTGGTCGGCGAGCGCGGCCAGGACGGCCTCGAAGACCCGGGTCTCGCCCGGCGCGGGGCGGCGCTGGGTGGCGAGCCAGAAGGCCAGTTCGCCGAAGCCGACCTCGCCCATCACGTCGGCGGCCAGGTCCTGGCCGAGCAGCGTGATCCGGTCGACGGAGGAGGCGCCCAGGGCGGTGGGGTACTCAGGCACGGCCGGCCTCCGAGTCGGTCCGCGAGGCGGCGTGCGAGTCGGCCTGCAAGGCAGGCTGCGAGTCGGTCCGCGAGGCGTACCGCGTGCCGTCCAGGGTGCCGTTCGCCAGCCATTCGCGCAGGTCGGTGCCGTGTTCGTCGAGTTCCGGCGGGGGCAGCCGGTAGGCCGCGGGGGTCTCGGAGAAGCGGATCGGGTGGCGGGTGGTGGGCACGGCACGGTCCCCCTCGCCGACCTCGACGACGGGGTCGAGGCCGAAGCGCTCGGCCATGGCGAAACCGCCGTCGATGGTGTTGATCGGCCCGCACGGCACCCCGGCGGCCACCAGCAGGTCGAACCATTCCAGGGCGGGGCGGGTGCGCAGCCGTTCGACCAGGAGGGGCCGGAGCTCCTCGCGGTTCGCGGTGCGGTCGGCGTTGTGCGCGAAGCGCGGGTCGGCGGCCGTGTCCGGGATGCCGAGCACCTCGCACAGCCTGCGGAACTGGCCGTCGTTGGCGGCCGTCACGATCAGGTCCCGGTCGGCCGTCGGCAGCGGCTCGTAGGGGAAGACACTGGGGTGGGCGTTGCCCATGCGGTAGGGCACGGTGTCGCCGGCGACGTACGCCGAGCTGTGGTTGACCAGCCCGGTCAGCGCCGAGGAGAGCAGGTTCACCTCGACGAGCTGGCCGAGCCCGGTGCGGTCGCGGTGGCGGAGGGCGGCGAGGATGCCGATGGCCGCGTGGTTGCCGGCCATCACGTCGAACACCGAGATGCCGGCCCGGTAGGCGGGCCCGTCCGGGTCGCCGGTGAGGCTCATCAGCCCGGACACCGCCTGCACCATCAGGTCGTAGCCGGGCACCTCGCGGCCGGGCCCGGTGCCGAACCCGCTGATGGAGGCGTACACCAGGCCGGGGTTGGCGGCGCTGGTGGTGGCGTGGTCCAGGCCGTACCTGGCCAGTCCGCCCGGTTTGAAGTTCTCGACGAGGACGTCCGCGCGGCGGGCCAGCTCCCGGGCGAGCGCCGCGTCCCCGGGGTCCCGCAGGTCGAGCGCGATCGACCGCTTGCCGCGGTTGATCCCCAGGTAGTAGGTGGACACCCCGTCGCGCACCGGGGGTTTCCAGGTGCGGGTGTCGTCCCCGCCGGGCGACTCGACCTTCACGACGTCGGCGCCGAGGTCCGCCAGCAGCATGGTCGCGTAGGGGCCCGCGAGGATCCGGGAGAAGTCCGCCACCAGCAGTCCGTCGAGCGGACCGGGACCGCGGTGGGCGTTGTTCGGGTCGGCCATGGCCTACGCGTCCTCCGTCCGCCGCACGGCGACGCCCTCGCCGCGGTACTCGCTGTAGGTGTAGGGGTTCGGGATCGGCTCGGTCCCGGGGATCTCCGGTGCCATGGCCCGCTGCCAGGCCTCCTCGCCGAGCGTGCGGCGGGTGTGCTCGACGGTGGCGGCGACGGCCTCGCGGGCCCGGGACAGGTCCGTGCCGAGGAGTTCGTGCCGGTGCTTGACCACCCTGCCGTTGACGAGGACGGTGTCCACGTCGGCGCGCCCGGCCTGGTAGACCACGTGCCCGTAGGGGTGGAGCAGCGGGAACATGGCCGGGTTCCGGTCGTTCCGCAGCAGCACCAGGTCGGCCTGCTTGCCCGGGGTGACCGAGCCGATCCGGTCGTCGAGGCCCAGCACCCGGGCGCCGCCGATGGTGGCCCACTCGACGACGTCCCGGGCGCGCAGCCGGTGGTGCACCACGGTCTCGCCGGCCGCGTGGGCCTCCAGGTGCTCGCGGGCGCGGTCGGCGGAGAGGGTGGCGCGCATGGCCGAGAAGAGGTCGGCGCTGAACCAGACGCTGGTGTCCATGGACAGCGACACGGGGATGCCGTGCCGGCGCAGCCGCCAGGTGGGCGGGTAGCCCTGGCCGGCGTTCTGCTCGCTCTCCGCCGACACCGACACCCGGCCCCCGGAGGCGGCGATCCGCTGGTAGGAGTCCTCGCCGAGGGTGGCGGAGTGCACGTAGGTGACGTCGGGGGTCATGAACCCGTGGTCCCACATCAGGCGGATGCCGTCGTCGTTCGTGGCGCCCCAGACCCCGGCGTGCGTGGTGACCGGCAGGCCGAGCTCGCGGGCCGCCTCGAACGCGGCCTTCTCGGGGAAGGCCTGGTCGCCGGTGACGTCGAAGGCGAGCTGGAGGCCCAGCATGTCGTCGGGGGCGGCGAAGTGCCGGTCCACGAAGGCCCGGAACTCCGGGGCGTTGGCCCACTCCCAGGGGGCGCCGAGCAGGTTGCCGTAGGCGAGGACGAAGCGGCCGGGGACGGCGCGCAGGGCCGCCACGGCCGCGTCGCCGTGCTCCGGTGTCCGCAGGCCGTGCGACCAGTCGACGGTCGTCGTCACCCCGGCGTCCAGGGCCTCCACGGCGGCGAGCAGGTTGCCCGCGTGGATGTCCTCGGGCCGGAAGACGGTGCCCCAGTCGAGGTAGTAGAAGACGAAGTACTGGGACAGCGTCCAGTCGGCGCCGAAACCGCGCAGCGCGGTCTGCCACATGTGCCGGTGGGTGTCGACCATGCCGGGCATGAGGATGCCGCCGGCGGCGTCGATCACGACGGCGTCCTGCGGAGCCGGCAGGTCGTGGCCGACGCTGTCGATCCGCTCGCCCCGGACCAGGACGTCACCGCGTTCGAGCAGACCCAGCGCGGGGTCCATGGTGAGCACGGTCGCGCCGCGGAAGAGGATCGGACGGCCGGGCGCGAAGTCGGCGGGACGCGCGGCGGTGGACTCGCCGGGGTTCGGGGCGGCGTCGGTCATGGGGTCACCTCGGTGTGGGCCGCGGGCGGGCGCGCGGCGCCCGGGAGCGGGATGTCAGGGGTACGACGGCCGTGGCGGGCCCGGGCGCCGACCGCCCCGGCCCCCGTCCGTGGCGGTCGGGGGGCGGTGGCCGCGCAGGGACGAGGACTCACGGCCGGGCCCGGTCGGGGGCGGCGGCCGGGTTGAGCACGAAGTCGTACTCGGCGTGCAGGTGGGGCACGGTGAGCGTGCCGCCGTCGGGGGCGGGGCCGGCCGGCCGCTCGGCGAAGTCCACGACCAGCCGGTCCTTGGTGCCGAACACGACGTCGCTGTCGAGGTATTCGGAGCCCTGCTGGAACAGGTGGGTGACGAGCCGGTCGTAGCCGGGGTGGGCGATCAGGAAGTGGATGTGCGCGGGGCGGAAGTGGCTGATCCGGGTCCTGCCGACGAGGGCGCCCACCGGGCCGTCCATCGGGATGGCGTAGCCGCGCGGGGCGATGGTGCGCACGCAGTAGGTGCCGTCGGCG
Source organism: Streptomyces sp. NPDC048278 (assembly GCF_040652195.1). Lineage (NCBI taxonomy): Bacteria > Bacillati > Actinomycetota > Actinomycetes > Kitasatosporales > Streptomycetaceae > Streptomyces > Streptomyces sp. NPDC048278. The sequence goes on along the minus strand of NZ_JBEZLP010000006.1, from coordinate 88,111 downwards.
CGGGTGCGGTACTTCGCCCGGAGCCGGGCCTCGTCGACGTCCGGGAGCTGGGCCTCGTAGGTGCCGTCGGCGTCCGCCTGCCACACGTCGAGGACGACGTCCGGCAGGGCGGTGCCGGACGGGTCGAGGACCCTGCCGGTGACGAACAGCGGGACGCCCGGGATGCCGTCGGACATGTCCGTGCCGTAGGGGGCGGCCGGGGAGCCGTCGATGTGGAACGGGCCGAGGACGGTGGCCGGCGTGGCCGCGGGCGTGAACCGGTTGTTGAGCTGGACGACGAGGGTGCTCAGGCCGAGCACGTCGGAGGCGAGGATGAACTCCTGGCGCTTGTCGTCGCTGATCCGGCCGGTCGCGGCCAGCCATTCCACGGCGGCGGCCCACTCCTCCTCGGTGAGCCCCACCTCGCGGGCGTACGCGTGCAGATGCCTCACCAGCCCGGTCATCAGCTCGGCGAGCCGGGGCGAGCGGGCGGTGGCCCAGCGTTTCTCCGCGAGGTCGGTGAGGTTCTCCTCCGTCACGAAGGCCATGGAATCCTCCTTGATCCGGCCCGTCCGACGCTGTGCGGACACTTGTCCGTACAGCGGTCAGCATGCAGTGGCACTCGACCATGAGGCAAGACCCGTGCGCCGATGTCCCTGATGAGAGGAGATCAGGCGGGTCGGACCGATGTCCGTTCCGCTAGCCTGGGGACATGCGTCGAGACGGAAACCCGGAGTTCATCGAGGCCCTGGCCCGCGGGCTGGACGTGCTGCGCTGCTTCGCGCCCGGCACCTCCTCGATGTCGCTCAGCGAGATCGCGACCGCCACCGGCCTGGCCCGGCCCACCGCCCGGCGAATCCTCATCACGCTCACGGAGCTGGGCTACGTCCGCTCCGAGGAGCGCGGCTTCTCGCTCACGCCCCGGGTACTGGATCTCGGGATGGCCTACATCGGCTCGACGAACCTGTGGGAGCTGGCCCGGCCGCACCTGCGGGACCTGGTGGCGGAGACCGCCGAGTCCTGCTCGATCGCCCAGCTCGACGGCTCGGACGTCGTCTACGTGGCCCGCGTCGCGGTGCCGAAACTGGTGACGCTGGCCGTCACGATCGGCACCCGGTTCCCGGCCCTGGGGACCTCGCTCGGCAAGGTCCTGCTGGCCGCGCTCTCCCCGGACGACCTGGACAAGGCCCTGGCCGAGCCCAGCCGTTCGGGCATCACGCCGCGCTGGACACCCGGGCGGGAGGAGATCGACGCCGCACTGCGCGACGTCCGGGCCAAGGGCTGGGCGGTCACCGACCAGGACCTGGCACTGGGCATCCGCTCGGTCGCCGCCCCGCTGCGGGACGGGGACGGGAGGGTGGTCGCCGCCGTCAACGTCAACGCCCACGCGGCCGAGACGTCCGTGGACACCCTCGTCGAGCACCATCTGCCGCTGCTGCTGCGGGCGGCGAGCGCCATCAGCGCCGACCGGGCGGCCTGGCAGGCACGCCCGCTGGAGATCCACGACGGCACCCGGTGAGCCGTACGGGGCCGTCAGCCCCCGAGTGTTTCCACCTTCGGCAGCATCACCCAGCGCGACACCACGAACGTCACCGGAATCGCCGCCGCCGAGGCGATCAGCGGAGCGAACTTGCTCCCCATGTGCAGCACGTCGACGATCACGTACACCCCCACCGTGGTGATCACGAAATTCGTCGCGTTGGTCAGCGGGAACAGCAGGAATTTCCGCCAGGTGGGACGTATGCGGTAAGTGAACTTCGCATTGAGAAAAAACGAGCCGATCATGCTCAATACGAAGGAGATAATGTGCGCCGCGAGATATGGCAAATACATGAGAAAAAACAAGTAAAGCCCGTAGTACGTCGCGGTGTTGACGACGCCCACTGCCGCGAAGGTGATGATCTGCCCTGATATCGGGCGAGGGGGCTTGGTGGTCGACGGAGCGGTCGACAGGGCGTTCGGCATCAGGGGATGAGGTCCTTCGTCGTGCCGCGGGTGCGGTCTTCCGTTCGGTCCACGTTCGTCGCCTTCACCAGGAAGTGCGGGCGCCCCTTGACCTCGTAGTAGATCCGGCCGGTGTACTCGCCGATGACCCCGAGCATGATCATCTGCACGCCGGCCAGGGCGGTGACGGCTGTGATGATGGTGACATAGCCGGGCGTCTGGACGCCGTTGATCATCGCGCCGCCCACGATCCACGCCGTGTACGCCCCGGCCAGGGCCAGCAGGGTCATGCCGAGGTAGAGGGCGGCGCGCAGCGGGCGGTTGTTGAAGGAGAGCAGGCCGTCCAGACCGTAGTTGAGCAGGCTGCGGAACGACCAGGAGCTGGAGCCGTGTTCGCGCACCGCGTTCTCGTACTCGAAGGTGGTGCTGGGGAAGCCGACCCAGGCGAACAGGCCCTTGGAGAACCGGTTGTACTCGGTGAGGCTCACGACAGCGTCCACCACCCGGCGCGACATCAGTCTGAAGTCGCCTACGCCGTCGACGAGTTCGACGTCGACCATCCGGTTGATGAGCCGGTAGTAGAGGCGGGCGGTGAGGGTGCGGGTGACGCGGTCGCCCTGCCGGGTGCGCTTGGCGATGACCTGGTCGTAGCCCTCGCCGCGCAGTTCGACCATGCGCTTGATGAGCTCCGGCGGGTGCTGGAGGTCGGCGTCCATCACGATCACGGCGTCGCCGGTCGCGTGCTTCAGGCCGGCCAGCAGGGCCGCCTCCTTGCCGAAGTTGCGGCTGAAGGAGACGTACCGGACGCGCGAGTCGCCGTCCGCGATCTTGCTGAGGAGGGGCAGGGTGCGGTCACGGCTGCCGTCGTCGACGTACACGAACTCCATGTCGTGGCCGAGCGGCAGGAGTTCGTTGGCGATCTTCTGGACCTGCTCGTGGAAGCGCTCTATGACGTCTTCCTCGTTGTAGCAGGGCGCCACGATCGATATCAGCATGGGTTTCTTCCCCCTGGGGACGGGTCAGTGAGCGGTGGTCGTGCGCTCGCCGGAGCGGGTGGCGGTTCTGCGGCGTACTACGGAGACGGTGCCGATGAGGATCAGGGTCAGCAGCGAGGCGCCCCCGACGGCGGTGCCCAGGCGCAGGCCGGGTGGATGGAAGGTGCAGGTCAGGCTGGTGGCGGAGGCGCCGAGCGGGACGGCGATCAGGCCGTGGAACTCGCTCGCCGGGACCTCGTCGCCGCCCCCCGCGGAGCAGCGCCAGCCGGCGATCCGCGGGGCGGCCACCACGGCGGTTCCCCTGCTGCCGGCGGGCAGTCGGGCGTGCAGGGTGCCGTCGGAGACGGTCACCTCGGTCGCGCCGGTGGACTTCAGACGCTGTACGGCGGTGCGCAGCCGCGCGGTGTCGAGGCAGCCGACCGAGCCCTGGGCCGGGACCCGGCTGAGCCGGTTGGGCTTGAGGTCGATCCGGATCTGCCCCGCGGCACGCACCGTGCCGAGCGGCTGCATCGCGGCGATCTTCGTGTTCTCGGCGTCCGACCGGAACAGCTTCTGCTCGCCGCCGCTCGCGAGTTGGGCCGTACCCGAGTAGTGCGGTGCCCACAGGAAGACCGAACTCCCGGGCCGGCACTGCGCGGTGATGGTCTGCGCCCCGTCGACCAGCAGGCCCCGCGCCGCGTCGCCCTTGCCCGCACCGCTGAGGGTGGTGCGGGGCAGGGTGTAGACGCGGGCGCCGAGCAGGAGTTCCTGGTTGCGGTACGGGGAGGGGCCGAAGGAGGCCGGGGTGGAGTGCGCGGCGGTGGGCCGTACCGTGACCAGCGGCGGGACGTCCTCGCGTGTGACGGTGGACGGGCCACCGCCCTGGGGCAGCCACTTCTGGTGCGGGTCCGGCGGGTTGTGCACCCGGGCGCCCACCGAGAAGACCGCGTCGGTGACCGGGTTGTCGAGGCTCTGCAGGCTCCGGCCGCGCGAGGTCCAGCCGTCGCCGAGCGCGGTGAGGGTACGGCTGAGGACGTCGGCGGTGAGGCTGCTGTAGTACTGGGAGCCTTGGCCGCCGACCATCATGGGGTCGTTGGCGACGGTCTGGTCGCGGCCGGGTTCGGTGCGGTACGCGGGCCAGGCGTCGGCGCTCGCGACCGCGTCCGCCTCCTGCTGCTGGCGGTCGCCCCAGGGCGCGTAGTCGTCCATCTGGCCGAGCCGGCTCCGGGTGGCCACGGCCGAGGTGGCCGCGGCCTCGCCGAACTGCGCGCCGATCAGCAGCGCCACGGCCAGCCCGGCCAGCACCGGCCTGCCGTTCCTGAAGCCGAGCAGCGCGAGCCCGCCCAGCGCGCCCGCGACCGCGAGCAGCACCACCGGCCAGGTGTGGTGGCTGTGCTGCTGGGTGAGGGTGCTGCGGCTCGCGGCGGCGGCGATCAGGACCAGCAGCACGGTGGCCGCGCCGAGCGCCCGCAGGTCCGGCAGCCCGTAGGCCAGGGCGTGCCAGGCGGCGACGACCAGCAGGGCGCAGAGCACGAAGGCCTGCCGGTAGGAGCTGCCGTTCGGGGCGGCGAAGGCGTGCCAGGCCAGGCTGGTCGGCGCCCACTGGAGGGAGAGGGCGACGGCGAGCGTCAGGACCGTCCAGCCGGCCCGCACCCGGACCGGGACCTTCCGGTGGAAGGGCAGGGCGAGGGCGAGGAGCAGCGCGGTGATGCCGACGTAGAGGGCCGGGGAGCTGTAGCTGTAGGTCGTCGGCAGCAGCCGGGCGAGCAGGTCCTCGGTGCCGACCGGGGCGAAGTGGCCCTCGCGGCCGGGGTAGGCGTGCTTGGTGCCGGAGTACACGACGATCACCAGCGGCGCGGCCAGGCCGATGCCCAGCCCGACGGTCACCCCGGCCCGGCCCACCACCGCGAGGGCGCGCCGCCACGGCAGTTCGGCGAGCACCAGCCGGAGCAGCAGCACCAGGGCGGCGCCGAGGGTGGCCATGTAGGCGGTGTAGAAGTTGGCGATCCAGGCGAGGGCCACGATCAGCACCCCGAGCAGCGGGCGGCGGCCGGCCATGGCCCACTCACCGACCAGGCAGAACAGCGGCAGCGCGATCAGGCCGTCGAGCCACATCGGGTTGTACGAGGCGAGGGCGATGCTCCAGCCGCACAGGGCGTAGGAGGCGCCCAGGAGGCCGACCGCCCACCAGCGGCCCCGGCGCAGGCTCATCAGCAGCCAGGCCATGGCGGCGCCGGCGACCGCCGTCTTCAGCACGGTGACCGCGTACACCGCGAGGTCGATCTCGTCGCGCGGGAAGAGGGCGACGAGGAGCGCGAACGGACTGCTCACATAGGTGCCGAGGTCCGGCAGGAAGCTGGAGCCGTAGCCGGACTGCCAGTTGACGAGGAGGCCGCCGTCGGCCCTGCCGTGCAGCAGGTCCCAGAGGTGGGCGTGGAAGGGCACGTACTGGTTGCCGAGGTCGTTGACGCTGCGGGTGCGGGGACCGAACGGGTAGCTGCGGGCGATCACGTCGGCGGCGCAGAACGCCATGGTGGTGAGAAGTGCCGCGAGCAGCGCCGCGGTTGCTCTCGGATCGGCGCGCCGCCATTTCACGGTGCCGGTTTCCCGTTCCGCTCGGTCTCTCGCCGGTTTCGCCCCCTGTTCACGCCCGGCCAGGACGGTGCGATTCATTGTGTGCGGCCCCCAGATAAAAAACGGGGTCGTCGCTCCCCGCAGGTCGGTGTTTCGCCGACTTAGACGGGTAGATGTTCCTGATGGTTGTGCCACGCCTGTGAAGTAATAGGCCGAATTCCGAATCCGTGTACGGCACGGGAAAGAATTCACGACCTCAAAGGAAACAGCAGATTTCCGGAAAGTGTTTCGCAGGTTAACTTGCCTGTGTGGCGCCTGTACCGGCACCGTGCGGGACCGCGTCGCGAACCGCCGCGGCCGGGAGTCCGCGATGTGCGCGTTCGATGGCTTGGCCCCAGTACGTCCCCGCGACGACGAGTACGGCTCCGAGGACGGAGATCCCGGTGAGCCGCTCACCGCCGAGGGCGGTGCCGACCAGCAGGGCCCATACCGGTTCGGTGCCCAGCAGGAGCCCGGCCCGGGTCGCGGAGGTGCGCTGGACGGCCCAGGTCTGGGCGAGGAAGGCGAACAGGCCGCAGAAGAGAGCCAGGTAGAGGAGCTGTGCCCAGGTGACGGCGCCGGTCCGGGCGGGCGCGGACAGCCCGGGGGCCGCGAACGGCAGGAACAGGGCGGCGCCCACGGCGCACTGTACGGCGGTCAGCTGGAGCGGGCGCAGGGCCCGGCCCGCGGTCACCCGGCCGACCAGCACCACATGCCCGGCGCGGACCACGGCCGCCGCGAGCATCAGCAGGTCACCGGCTCCGGGGGCGCGCAGCCCGTGGCCGGAGACGAGCAGCCCGACACCGGCCAGGCACACCCCGGCGGCGAGGAAGAACCTTCCGGGCAGACCGACCCGGTCCAGGACCGGGGTGAGGACGAGGGTGAGGCTGATGATCAGGCCTGCGTTCCCGGCGCTGGTGCGGGCGACGCCGTACGTCTCCAGGACGAGGACGGCGGCCTGGGTGAGGCCGAGCAGGCCGCCGTGGATCCGCTCGTCCCGGGTGAGGCCGCCGAACCGGGGCAGCACGACCGCGCACGCGAGCGCGGCGACGGCGTAGCGCACGAAGAGGACGGTCGGGACGGGCAGCGCGTCGGTGGCGGACTTCGCCGTCAGGTAGCTGGAGCCCCAGACGACGGCGACGGCCAGGAGCACCACGTCGATACGGCGGGTTTTCGGCATGCCGTTCACGATCCACGACCTGCATATTGAAGTAAACGACGACCTTCTCAACCAACCCTTTAGCAGAGCTACACTCATCGCGTGGACGAACGGCAGCTGCGGGTCCTGCGGGAACTGGGCGAACTCGGCAGTGTCACGGCGGTCGCCGAGGCGCTGCGGGTGACGCCCTCGGCCATCTCCCAGCAACTGCGGCTGCTCCAGCGCGCGATCCCGGTCCCGCTCACCGAGCGGGCCGGCCGCCGGCTGGTCCTCACGCCGGCCGGGCAGGCCCTGGCGGACGCGGCGATCGGTGTGGAGACCGCGCTGGCCAGAGCCCGCCACACCATCGACGCGTACGTCGACGAACCCGACGGCACGGTGTCGCTCGCGGCCTTCCACAGCGGGGCCGCCGCCTTCTTCCCCCTGCTGCTACGACGGCTGGGCGGCCCGGGGTCCCCTCGCCTCACCCTCCACGACGAGGACGTGGCCCAGGCCGACTTCCCGCCGCTGACCCGCAGCTACGACCTGGTCATCGCCCACCGCCTGGACCATGCCCCGCCCTGGCCGCGGACCGCCACGGCCACCCCGCTGCTGCGCGAACCGCTCGACATCGCCCTGCCCGTCGGCGACCCGCTGGCGGCGCGCCCCGCCCTGACCGCGCACGACGTCGCCGGCCGGCCCTGGATCACCGTGCACGACGGCTTCCCGCTGCTGGCCACGGTCGAGGCCGTCGCCGCGGCGGCCGGTCGCCGGGTCGACATCGTGCACCGCGTCAACGAGATCGCCGTGGTCGCCGAGGTGGTCGCCGCGGGCGGCGGCGTCGCCCTGATGCCCCGCTGGACGTCCCGCCCGCACCCGGGCGTCGTCCTCAGACCCCTCGACGGCATCGAGGCCCACCGCCACATCGACGCACTCCACCGCCCCGAACGCACGGCCCGCAGAGCGGTACGAACCGTCCTCGGCGAACTCGTCGAGGCGGCGCGGACCATCCGGAGCCAGGGCGCCGGCCGCGCGGAGCCCCCCGCCGGGTCCGGTCCGACGACGGAACCGGCTTGACCTGGAGCGTGCTCCAACTCCTAGCGTTCTCGTCGTGCCCGTTTCCGAGCCGAACGGAAGAGCCGATATGAGCGAGAGCACCACCCGGGACGAGCGTTTCGCGCGCGGGCTGGAGGTCCTCAGGCAGGTCGACGGCGAGGCCGGGCAGCGGGTCATCGACTCGCTGACCGACGTCAGTCCCGAGATGGGCCACCAGATCGTCGCCTGGGGCTTCGGCGAGATCTATGCCCGCCCCGAACTGGCGCCCCGGGACCGGCAGTTGGTGACGCTGGGCATGCTGACCGCGCTGGGCGGCTGCGAGCCCCAACTGGAGGTGCACATCAACGCGGCCCTCAACGTGGGCCTCACGCCCGGGCAGATCGTCGAGGCGCTGCTGCACTCCGCCGGGTACTGCGGCTTCCCGAAGGCCCTGAACGCCACCTTCGTCGCGAAGAAGGTGTTCGCCGAGCGCGGGCTGCTGCCGGTGGCCCAGCAGCCCGCGCCGGACGCTACTTCTGCCTGATCCGCAGGAAGGTGATCGAGTTCGCCGGGAAGGTGTACGTGAACCTGTCGGCGACCCCTGTGACGGTGGACGTGACCGGGGCGACCGCGGTGGACGTCTCGGTGTTCACCGCGTCGGGCGCCGCCGCGAGCGTGGTCACCTTCGCCCTCCTGGCGACCTCGGCGCCACCGAGGTCGATGGCCGTACGGGCCGCCGAGGACTGGGCGTTGACGACCTTGACGATCAGGTCACCGGTCTTCCCGTCCTCGGTGACGACCTGCCGGAACGGCTCGGCGGGCTTGTCGTCGGTGAAGCTGCCCCACTCCTGTCCGTCGAGGTAGAGGGTGACCTGGCGGCCCCGCACCTTGATGTCGACGTCGTAGGCGCGGCCGGTCTCCACCGACCCGGCCTTGGCGATCAGCGTGGACTTGCCGCCGGCCACGGCCTGCTCGACCGCGGTCTGGGTGTTGTTCCAGCCGCCGATGTTCCACCAGTAGTAGTCGCCGGTTCCCTTGACGCCGAAGGCGACGAGGAAGCCCTCCTTGCCGGACTTCTTGGTGGCCTTCACGTGCAGGTCGTAGTCGTGCCAGTTGGTGTCACCGGCCTGGACCATGGTGTTCTCTGCGGTGTCGGAGGTCTCGACGTACTGCCCGTCCTGGACCTCCCAGCTGCCCCCGCCGGTGTGCGTCCACTGCGCGGCGTCACCGGAGAAGTCGTCGCTGAGCAGCGTGTTCCCGTCGGCGTCGGTGACCTTCACGTCGTCGTAGGCGGCGCTGGTGTTCCAGGTGGACAGGCCGACGGCGCCGGAGATCGGGGCGAGCAGGGACGGGGTGCCGGTGGCCGTGGAGGGCACCACCCGGTCGCCGACGTTGTTCATGAACAGCTTCTGGACCTCGTAGTTGGCCGAGTCCCAGGAGGCGTGGTTGTTGAACCACACCAGGTCCGGGCGCCACTGGACGTAGTCCTCGTTGGCGAACAGCGGGGCGTAGGAGGCGAGTTTGACGACATCGGCGTTGCGTTCCAGGCCGGTCATGTAGGCCGCCTCGGCGAGGCCGTTCTTGAAGGTGTTGCCGCCCGAGGCGTACTCGCCGAGGAAGACCTTCGGGCCGCTGCGGTCGTAGGAGTCGTAGCGGTCGTTGTTCTGGAGGAACCACTGCGGGCTGTTGTAGTAGTGCTCGTCGACCATGTCGACCTTGGCGTCCTTGTTGAGCTGCCAGGCCGTGTCGAAGGTCGTGCCGGAGTCGTCCGGGCCCGCGTTGGAGATGACCTGCATGTACGGGTACGTCGCCTGGATCGCGGCCCGGAACTGCGTGAAGCGGGCGAAGAACTCGGTGGGCAGGTTCTCCTCGTTGCCGACCTCGATGTGGGTGAGATGGAAGGGCTTGGGGTGGCCCATCCGGGCGCGCAGCCCGCCCCACTTCGAGGTCACCGGGCCGTTGGCGAACTCGACGAGGTCGAGGGTGTCCTGGATGTGCCGCTTGAGCAGCGCGTCGTCGTCGACGGCCTTGTTCTGCCCGCAGCCGGTGACGAGCGCCGGGACGACGGGCAGCGGCATGGCGCCGACGTCCTCCGCGAAGCGGAAGTACTCGTAGTAGCCGAGTCCGTAACTCTGGTTGTAGCCCCAGAAGTTGGCGTTGGTGGCGCGGGTCTCGACCGGGCCGACGGTGTCCTTCCACTGGTACGACCGCTTGCGCTGGTAGCCGGAGGCCTCGCTGTAGTCCTGCATCGAGCCGGTGTTGACCAGGCAGCCGCCGGGGAAGCGGACGAAGCCCGGGTGCAGGGCGGCGATCTTCTCGGCGAGGTCCTTGCGCAGGCCGTTGGGCTCGTGCTTGTAGGTGTCGCGCGGGAAGAGGGAGATCATGTCGAGGGCGGCGGCGTCCGAACCGGCCACGGTGAGACGCCCGGTGGAGCTGGTGCGGGTGGCGGTGAAGGTCGCCTTGTACTGGGCCCAGCCGTGCTTCCTCACCGCCACCTGCCGGGCGGTGGCGAGGGTGCCGCCGGAGTCCGACAGGCCGACGGTGAGGGTCGAACCGCTGTCGGCGCGGGCCCAGACCGAGAAGTCGTACTTCTTGCCGTCCTCCACGTGGATGCCGGTGTTGTAGCCGGAGTTGGTCACGGCCGAACCGGCGGACAGGGACAGGTAGTTCCGGTTGCGGTCGTTCAGCCGGCCGTCGTCGTCCACGACCTGGGCGGTGCCGGTGACCGTCCACGCGGTGAGCGGGGTGTACGACTTGTTGTCGTCGGCCGTGTACTCGAAGGACCGGTTCTGGATCAGCTCCGCGTACAGCCCGCCGTCGGCGGCGCGGTTGATGTCCTCGAAGAAGACGCCGTACATCGTCTTGTCGATGCCGGCGCCCCGGGCGGCCGGGTCGACCGTGATGGCGTAGTCGGTGGTGTCCTCGGCGTGGGCGGGGGACGGGAGCAGACCGGCAGCGAGCAGGAAAGCGCTTGCTCCCAGGCCGAGTCTCAGCCGGGTGCGCGTGGTGCGTGACATGGATTCTCCGCGGCTCGTGAGGAGGATTACGTCATTCACGTCGTTCGGGATACCGGACAACGATCAGCACTTCGAACGGCAAGATAAGGAGAGGGTCATGAGCGCGTCAATGGGGCGGGGAGTGCCCGCGCCCTGGGCCACGGGCTCGGGCGGCGTAGGGTTGTGGGCCGACGAAGGGATGACCGTGGGCGAGTTCTGGCCGGTGGCAGACGTGCTGGCCCATCTGGCCGGGCGGTGGCGGGTGGACCGGACCGTGCGGGACCTGACGAGCGGGGCCGAGGGCCGCTTCGAGGGGACGACGCTGTTCCGGCCCCTGGACGGCGGCGGCCTGCTGCACGAGGAGTCGGGGACGTTCACCTGGCAGGGCGTGCCCCGCCCCGCCGAACGCACCCTGCGCTTCCTGCCGGGCCTCCGGCCGGGCACCGCCGACGTGCGCTTCTCCGACGGGCGCCCCTTCCACGACCTGGACCTGACGTCAGGCCACCACGTCGCCGACCACCCCTGCTCGGCCGACCTCTACCGAGGCGAGTTCACCGTCCACGACACCGACCACTGGCGCACCGTGTGGCGAGTGGGCGGCCCGGCAAAGGACCTCCTGCTGACAACCGACTACGCCCGCGAGCACTGATCACCCCTCCTGGGCGCCCCCGCCAGGGGCGCGGGGAACTGCGCAACCAGCCACGACGGCGCCGCACCCGACCGACCAGGCACGCCGGCGCAGAGCGCCCCGCCAGGGGCGCGGGGAACTGCGCGAGCGACCACGACGGCGTCGCGGCCGGCGGCGTTACGGTCCTCCCAGTGGCGTCGGCGCCGACGCCGGGTCGAACCGTAGGTTCCACCGGCCGCCGCGGCCCGTCACCGTGGTGGTGGACAGCGGGCGGACGTCGATGTTCCAGTAGGTCGCCGGCGGAGCCTTGAGCGCGTAGACGAGGGCGGCCCGGATCACCGAGGGCTCGGCGACGGCGACGATACGGTCGCCGTCGTTCACGGGGCGGGTGTCGAGCCAGCCGCCGACCCGGGTGATGAACGCCATCAGCGACTCGCCGCCGTGCGCGGTGCCGAGCGGGTCCGAGAGCCAGGCGTCCACCTGGTCCGGCTCCCTGGCCATCGCCTCGCCCAGCGTCAGCCCGCGCCAGCGGCCCATGTCGCAGTCGCGCAGCGCGAGCTGGACCAGCGGGGCGTAGCCGAGGGCCTCTCCGGTCGCACGGCTGCGCGGAGTCGGCGAGCAGTAGCGCAGCTCGGCCACCGCGAGCGGCAGTAGCTCGGCGGCGACGCGCTGCACCTCGTCCCAGCCCGCCTGGTCCAGCGGGCGGTCGTCCTGGAAGCGCTCCGCGAGCAGCGGCGAGCTGCGTGCGGAGGCGACGAAGGTGACCCGAAGTGGCATGCGGCGATGGTGTGACGCGCATGTGCGCAGGTCAAGGGCGATCGGGCGGAGAGTTGGCGGACGTGGAGGAAATGTTACTCAAAGGTCAGGAGGTGTCCGACAAGTCGGCCGGAATGTCACTCGGGCACCGGGTAGTAGAGCGCCATCCACTGGTCCGGGTGTTCGAGCGGGGCAAATCCGAGCTTCTCGTAGACCCCGTGGGCGTCGTGGGTGGCCAGCAGCACGCGCCGCACGCCGGACGGCCGCAGGTGCTCGCGGACCGCGCCGACCATCGCCGTGCCGACGCCCTTGCCGCGCACCGACGGGTCGACGTAGACGTCGCAGAGCCAGGCGAACAGCGCCTGGTCGGACACCACGCGCGCGTACGCCACCTGCTCCCCGGTGACGGTGTCGTAGACCCCGAAGTTGAGCGAGCCGGCCATCGCGCGCTCGTGCTGCTCCCGCGGGCGGCCGGTCGCCCAGTAGGCGTCGGTCGACAGCCAGCGGTGGACGCGCTCGACGTCCACGCGGTCGGTGTCGGCGGAGAACTCGTAGCCCTCGGGGAGGCCGGGTGTGTCGCTCATGCGGGGATCCTCGCCGGTGGGCCGGGCCGGCGTCGATCGGATTTCAGGGTCCGGGACGCAGCAGCTCGTCGCAGGCGGCCCGCAGCCGTCGTACCCCCTCCAGGATCTCCCCCGTCCCCGCGACCGCGGCGAAGCTCAGGCGGACGTGGGCCGCCGGGGCCTCGGCGCTGAAGTAGGGGCGGCCGGGGGTGATGGCGACGCCGGCGCGCAGGGCGGCGGCGGTGAGGGTGGCGTCGTCGGTGCCGTCGGGCAGGCGCGGCCAGAGGTGGTAGCCGCCGGACGGGATGTGCGGGAGGGCGAGTTCGGGGATGTGGTGGGCGAGGGCGCCGGTGAGGGCGTCGCGGCGGGACTTCAGCTCGGCGGCGAGGTTGCGCAGGTGGCGGGGCCAGGCCGGGGAGCCGACGAGTTCGAGGGCGGCCTCCTGGAGCGGGCGGGGGACGAAGAAGGTGTCGACGATCTGGATGGCGCGCAGCCGTTCCAGGACCGGGCCGCGGGCGGCGAGGGCGGCCACCCGGAAGCTCGGCGAAGTGGCCTTGGTGAGCGAGCCGACGTGGACGACGACTCCGTCGGGGTCGTCGGCGGCGAGCGGGCGGGGCAGCGGGCCCGCGTCGGCATGTACCAGCCGTCGTACGAAGTCGTCCTCGACGACGAACGCGCCGGCCGCGCGGGCGATGCGCAGCACCTCGGCGCGGCGGTCGGGGGCGAGGACGGCGCCGGTCGGGTTCTGGAAGAGGGGCTGGCAGACGAAGACCCGGGCGCCGGTGGCCCTGAAGGCGTCGGCGAGGAGGGCGGGCCTCACACCGTCGGGGTCGACCGGGACCGGGACCGGGCGCAGTCCTGCGGCGCGGGCGATGGCGAGCATGCCGGGGTAGGTGGGCGACTCGACCAGGACCGGGGCGCCGGGCGGGGCGAGTGCGCGCAGGGCGGTGGCCAGGGCGGACTGGCCGCCGGACGCGATCAGCACCTCGGCCGCGGTGACCGCGCCGCCGATGTCCCGGGCGAACCACTCGCGCAGTTCGAGAAGGCCTTCGAGCGGCGGCCGGCCCCAGGCGCCGGGGCGGCGGCCGGCCCGCGCCAGGGCCGCCGCCATCGCGCGCTCGGGCTCCAGGGAGGCATGCAGGTAGCCACCGCTGAGTTCCAGCACGCCGGGCGGCGGCGCGGCCAGGCACACGGTGACCCCGGAGACGTCGACGGTGCGCGGGACCACGTCGAGGGCTCCGTCGGCGCTGAGTGCCACCTCCTGCCAGGAGGTGTCCCCGGCCGGCTCGGGCGCGGTGCGCGGCGCGGCCTTGAAGGCGCCGGCGCCGGGCCGGGTGACGACCAGGCCCTCCGCGACCAGCTGGGCCAGCGCCCGGGAGACGGTCACCGGGCTCACCCGGAACCGCTCGACGAGGGTCCGGCTCGACGGGAGCTTTCCACCCGATGAGTAGCGGTCGAGGTCCCGTCGTAGCTGTTCCGCCAGTTCTGCCACGCTGCTACGCTCTTGCATGAGAGCAAAGAGTAGCGCTATCAGTCCGACTTCGATAGCGGTCGGCACTCCCCCGGCCGACGGCACGGCCGACGCCCCGACCCACGCCCCCACTCACGCCTCGGCCACTGCGCCGGGCGCCCGTCCGACCGCCCGCTCCTCCCAGCGGCTCGGCACCCTGCAGGCCGCGCTCGGTGTCGTCACCTTCTCCCTCACCTTCCCGGCCACGGCCTGGGGCCTTGAGGGCTTCGGGCCGTGGGCGCTGGTGGCGGTGCGGAGCGTGCTCGCGGCGACCATGGCGGGCGGCTGCCTGCTGTTCCTGCGGGTACGGCTGCCCGAGCGCCGGCACTGGGCGGGGCTGGCGGTCGTCGCGGCCGGGGTCGTGGTCGGCTTCCCGCTGCTGACCACGCTCGCCCTGGAGACCTCCACCACCTCGCACGCGGCAGTCGTGGTGGGCCTGCTCCCGCTGACCACCGCCCTGTTCTCGGCCCTGCGCATGGGCATCCGCCCGTCCCGCACCTTCTGGGCGGCGGCCCTGGCGGGCGCGGTGGCCGTACTGGCGTTCACGGTCGCCCAGAGCGGCGGGGCGTTCACCACCGCCGACGGGTACCTGTTCGCGGCCCTCGTGGTGTGCGCGGCCGGCTACACCGAGGGCGGCAGGCTGGCCCGGATCATGCCGGGCTGGCAGGTCATCGGCTGGGCGCTGGTGGGCTGCCTGCCGCTGACCGTGCCGGCCGCCGTGGTCGCGCTGTCGTACGAGCCGGTCGTCTGGAACTGGCACGGGGTGGCCGGTGTGCTGTGGGTGGCGGCGGGCTCGCAGTTCCTCGGCCTGGTGGTCTGGTACCGGGGGATGGCGGCCGTCGGCATTCCGAAGGCCAGCCAGTTGCAGTTGGCCCAGCCCCTGCTCACACTGGTGTGGTCGGTGCTGCTGCTGGACGAGCACCTCACCGTGGCCGCTCCACTCACGGCCGCCGCCGTGCTCGTGTGCATCGCCGTCACCCAACGATCGCGATCGTGAGGAGGCCCTGGAGATGCGTGCTTCCAAGGGCGACCAGCTTGTCCAGCACGGCAGGGTGGTCGGACAGCACGACCAGGTCTCGGAAATCGTCCAGGTACTCGGCCCCGAGGGCAACCCGCCCTACCGGGTCCGCTTCGAGGACGGCCACGAGGCCATCATGTCCCCCGGTCCGGACTGCCAGGTCAGGCACCGGGAGGTCCACGAACAGCGCTAGGCGCTCCGCCGGTCGGGCCGTTCGTCCGGCGCGCGCAGGTGGGGGCTGGTCGCACAGTTCCCCGCGCCCCTTTGGGGCGCGCTGCTCAGCCGCGAGTCAGCGCGGTGGGGTCGCCGGCTGCTTGTAGTGGTCGGCGACCACGCGGGCGAGTGCTCCGATGCGGTCGGCGGAGACGTCCTTCGCGGCGAAGTAGACGTGGCCGCCGACCTGCGCGTACCGGGCGGCCAGGGTGAGGTGCCGGGACAGCTCCGCCGGGTCCTGCCAGGCCGCGGCGGCACCGGCGGCCCCCGCCTGGTAGAGCGCCTCGCCGATGTAGAGCCGGGTCCCGGACCCCTTGGCCACGCCGGCCCACCAGTCGACCACCTTGGCGTAGTCGGCCGCGGAGTTGCCGATCTGCCAGTACACCTGCGGGACGATGTAGTCGATCCAGTTCTTCTGCACCCATTTCCGGGTGTCCGCGTACAGGTCGTCGTACGTCTCGACGCCCGCCTTGGTGTCCGAACCCCGGGAGTCGGTGGCGGCGTTGCGCCACACCGCGAACGGACTGATGCCGAACCGGGTGCCGGGCCGCAGCTTCTTCACCCCGGCAGCGGTCTCGGTGACCAGCTTGTCGATGTTGTCCCGCCGCCAGGCGGCCCGGGAGGAGAAGTCGCCGCCGTGGGTGTCGTACGCGTCGTCGTCGTCGAAGGTCTGGCCGGCCACCGGGTACGGGTAGAAGTAGTCGTCGAAGTGGACCGCGTCCACCGGGTACTTGGCGACCGCGTCGAGGATCGCCTGCTCCACGAAGGCACGGACGGCCGGGATGCCCGGGTTGTAGTAGAGCTTGCCGCCGTAGCGCACCACCCAGTCCGGGTGTTTGCGGGCCGGGTGCGAGGCGACCAGCTTGCCCGGGTCGGTGTGGTTGGCGATCCGGTACGGGTTGAACCAGGCGTGCAGTTGCAGGCCGCGGGCGTGGGCCTCCTTGACGGCGGTGCCCAGCGGGTCCCAGCCGGGGTCCTTGCCCTGGGTGCCGGTGAGGTACTGCGACCAGGGCTCGTACGGCGAGGGCCAGAACGCGTCGGCGGTGGGCCGTACCTGGAACATCACGGCGTTGAGCCGGTGGTCGACCGCCTTGTCGAGTAGGGCGGTCAGCTCCTTGTACTGGGCGGACGCCGACAGTCCGGTGCGGGAGGGCCAG
Organism: Streptomyces sp. NPDC048278; assembly: GCF_040652195.1. NCBI lineage: Bacteria > Bacillati > Actinomycetota > Actinomycetes > Kitasatosporales > Streptomycetaceae > Streptomyces > Streptomyces sp. NPDC048278. The sequence goes on along the minus strand of NZ_JBEZLP010000006.1, from coordinate 71,587 downwards.
TCGCGGTTGGAGACGGTCGCCAGCCACATGCCGCGCATCTCGGTGACCGCCCGGCGGGGTGGCCGTGCCGACGGGGCAGCCGTGCCGGGTGCCGCCGACGCCAGCACGGACAGGGCCGCCAACGCGAACGCCCTGCGAGACACTCGTGCCATCGTAAGACCCTCTCACTCTCCGGATCCGCCCGGTCACGGATCGCCTCCGCGGCACAGGATGCCCGCACCCGGACGATCGATCATCGATACTTACGGGTAACGTGCTCGAACGGAGCAGGCGCCGGATCCGGAGGTCCTGCCGGCCGCTCGTAGATCAGCGAAGGGGACGATGTGACCGACATCGAGAAGGTCGGAGTCGTGGGCTGCGGCCAGATGGGAGCGGGCATCGCCGAGGTCGCCGCCCGCGCCGGTCTGGACGTGCGGGTCGCCGAGACCACCGGCGAGGCCCTGGAGATCGGCCGCACCCGGCTGCACAACTCCCTGGCCAAGGCCGCCGAACGCGGGAAGATCAGCGCGGAGGAGCGGGACGCCACGCTCGCCCGGCTGAGCTTCACCACGGACCTCGGCGAGTTCGCCGACCGCGACCTGGTGATCGAGGCCGTCGTCGAGAACGAGCAGGTGAAGACGGAGATCTTCCAGGTGCTCGACCAGGTGGTGACCCGCCCGGACGCGATCCTGGCCTCCAACACCTCCTCGATCCCGCTGGTGAAGCTGGCGGTCGCGACCTCGCGGCCCGACCACGTCGTCGGCATCCACTTCTTCAACCCGGCCCCGGTGCAGAAGCTGATCGAGCTGATCCCGGCGCTCACCACGTCCGAGGGCACCATCAGCCGCGCCCAGATGTTCGCCGAGAAGGTGCTCGGCAAGCACGCGATCCGCGCCCAGGACCGCTCCGGGTTCGTGGTCAACGCGCTGCTGGTGCCGTACCTGCTCTCGTCCATCCGGATGTTCGAGTCCGGCATCGCGAGCCGCGAGGACATCGACAACGGCATGGAGATGGGCTGCGCCCACCCGATGGGCCCGCTGAAGCTGTCCGACCTCATCGGCCTGGACACCATCGTCTCCATCGCGAACAGCATGTACGCCGAGTACAAGGAGCCGCTGTACGCCGCTCCCCCGCTGCTCCAGCGCATGGTCGAGGCGGGCCGGCTGGGCCGGAAGACCGGCTCGGGCTTCTACACGTACGGCTGACAACCCCCGGTTGGTCACAGGGAGCGATGCTCCACGGGCCCGGCACCTGCTTCGGTGCCGGGCCCGCGCGTTTCACACTCCGTGTGCGCCTCGGGCACGCATATGCCCTTCGCACACTCTCCCCACGCGCTCACCAGGCGAGTTCACTCTTCATGCGCATGCAAGGGATGCGGAACGACCCATTCGACTACGCAAAGGAGCGGACCCGTGGCCACCGAACCAGAGCATCCCGTGGTCCAAGGAGAACTCGCAGAGTTACGTCGCCGCCTCGATGTGGCCTACGCACAGGTCGAGGGAGGGCTGAACCTCCTGAGCCACCGCACCAAGGAGACGGCCAAGGAGCTGGACGACCTGAACACCCGCCTCGCCTCGCTGGAACACGCCCGCTGGCCCCTGCCCTCGATCGCCGCGCTCACCGCACTGGGCGCCCTCGTCGTCACCGTCTGGCAGACGCTGGCCCACTAGTCTTCGCTGAGCCTCATGTGGTGCAGCAGGAGTAACGCGGCCGCCATGTTGGCGGCCGGGACCTCCCCGCGGGCGATCATGTCCGGGACGAGCTTGAGGGGGACCCACTCCCGGCGGTCCGACTCGAAGTCGTCCACGGGGTGCCCGACGTACTCGCCCTCGTCGGACCAGTAGATGTGGTGCCGGGCGTCGGTGAGGCCGTTGGACGGCTCCACGGTCATCAGATGGTGCAGGGTTCCCGGCCGCCAGCCGGTCTCCTCCTCCAGTTCCCTGGCAGCCGCGACGGCGATGTCCTCGCCGTCCTCGACGACTCCCGCCGCGAGTTCCCAGCCCCAGCTGTCGGTGATGAAACGGTGGCGCCACAGGAGGAGGACCTCGCCCGCCTCGTTGACCACCGTCGCCACGGCCACGGGCCGCAGCCGTATCAGGAAGTGGTCGAGGTGCCGGCCGTCCGGCAGCTCGACATCAGCGAGATTCACGCTGAACCAGCGGTTTTCATACACAGTTTGTTCGTTCTGTTTCGTCCACTGCACGGTTCTGCCACCTTCCGCCGAGTAAGTGGCAATATCGCAGCAGCGGCTTCGTAGGCCTACCGCGCCTAGAGCGGTACGCGCAGTGCGCCGTCGATCAGCTCGGCGGCCTCGGCGGTTCCGGCACCGCCGCTGCGCACCAGGTGCTCGCGTACCGCGCGGAGTCTGTCCCGCAGACGCTGCGACTCCATTCCGCGGGCCTGTTCGGCCATCTGCACGGCCGTGGCCACCGCGTTCTCGGCGTTCCCCTGGCGCAGTTCGATGGTGCTCAGCATGGCCAGCCGGTGCACCCGCCCCCGGTCGTGGGCGGGGTTGTCGACAGCGGCGGCGGCATGCTCCCGGGCGGCGGCGAGCTCACCGAGGCTGAGCAGCGCCTCGGCCACCTGCACGTTGACCAGGCCGGGTTGGACATAGCCGGTCTCGTCGGGCTCGTGGCCCCGCCGGATGCGTTCGGCGGCCGACTCGGCCCGCCGGATGCAGGACAGCGCGCTCGTGCCGTCGCCGAGGTGGGCGTACGCCTTCGCCTGCATCGCGTAGAGGTCGGAGGCGAGGGCCGGGGTGATGTGCTTGCCTGCGGCGCGCAGCGCGGCCTCGGCGAAGGCGACGGCCTGCCGGAACTCCCGCATGAACAGCGCCTGGTTGACGAGGAGCGCGATGACGTACGCGCCGAGTCCCCGGTCGCCGCTGGCCTTCGACAGGCGCAGTGCCTGGTGGAAGTAGCGCTGGGCGAGGCCGTGGGCGTCGGAGTCGTAGGCGCAGATCCCGGCGATCGCCACCAGTCCCCCGGTGGCGCGGTGCAGTTGACGGCCCGTCGCGTCCGTGTAGCTGCCGCGCAGCAACGGCGCCGCCTCGGCGTTGAGGAAGCCGACGATCCGGGTCCGGGTGGCCATGCCGCCGGCCTTGCGGTACATCTGCTCGTAGTGCGCCCGGGCGGCGCGCAGCATCTCCAGGTCGGCCGGGGTGACCCGGTGCCGCCCGCCCCGTGAGACGTCGACGTCCTCCGGTGGGTTCTCCCACTCCCACACCGGCATCACGGCGGGCGTGCCGGTGACGGCGGGGGCGCCGAGTATGTGCGGGCGCTGCTGTTCGTCGGAGCGCCACAGGGCGGTGGCCCGCTCGACGAAGCCGGAGAGCGAGGTGGCGTGCGGGACGCTGGGCTCGCCGGGTACGCCGAGGCCGATGTCGTCCAGGGTGACCGGCCGGTGCAGCCGGGCCGCGAGCACCTCGCAGATCAGGTCGGGCACCTGGCCGCGTGGCCGCTGGCCCTTCAACCACCGGGCGACGGCGGTGTGTTCGTAGCGGAGCGTGAGCCCACGGGCCCGGCCCGCCTGGTTGACGTGGGCGGCGAGCCCGGCGTGCGAGATCCCCGCCTCGTCCAGGATCGCGTCGAGCAGAGAGTTGGGCTGCATGGATGCCCCCCGAGTGGCCTGGTGCCGTCAGCGTAGTGCGGGTGCGTTCACACGGGGTGTGAACGAAGTGCGCGAATCCGTAGCGTGCGCGCACTGTCGCGGAGCGTGTCGGGCCGGTTGACTGAACTGCCTCGCAAGAGGCCGGCCGGGCCGCCGGCTCCCCCTCGTACAGTGCGGTGGCCTGGCTGGCGGCTTGGCCGACGTTCGGGGCTAGCCGTGCGTTGTCGGCTGCGGGTGCGTCGTGGCTGGTCGCGCAGTTCCCCGCGCCCCCGAGCAGGCGCGTTGGTGCGTGCGTTCGTTGCGTAGCACCAGGAGGGCGATGTCGTCGGTGGGGTGGCCCGCCGTGTGGTGGAGCAGGGCTGTGAAGACCGTACGGAGGATGCTCTGAGGAGAGACCGGACGGCTCTGCACTGCTGCCGCCAGAGCTTCCGGCAGGGAGAAGAAGCGGCCTCGGGCGTCTCGGGCGTCTTCGGCACCGTCCGTGTACAGGACCAGGGACTCGTCGGCGAGCAGCTGGCCACATGGCGTGGCAGCCAGGTCCGACGGCAGCGGGAACGGTCCGAGGGGCGGCAGCGGGTCTGCCCGGGACAGCAGTTCGACCCTTGACCCACTGATCAGATACGGCCATGGATGGCCGCAGTTGAAGGCGCTGAGCACACCGTCCGTCGCGATCTCCAGGAGCAGCAGGGTGACGAACTCCTCGGCGACCGGGCTGTCCGGGTCCGGGGCGCCGCCGGCCGGGTGTTCCGCTCTGGCTCGTTCTCGTAGGTGCCGGGCGAGGGCGCGGTCCAGGCGGCCGAGGACGCGGCCCAGTTCGGGTTCGTCGTGGGCGGCCTCGCGGAAGCTGCCGAGGACGGCGGCGACCGTACCGATCGCCGACAGTCCGTGCCCGCGTACGTCGCCCATGACGACCCGTACGCCGTGTTCGGTGGCGACGGCCTCGTAGAGGTCGCCGCCGATGCTCGCACCCCGGTCGGCGGAGAGCTGGGCGGCGGCGACGTTCAGCCCGGCGAGCCGGGGCGGCAGCGGCCTCAGCAGCACGCTCTGCGCCGCGCCGGCGACCATGCGGGCCTGCCGCAACTCCCTGAGCAGGGCCCTGCGGACATGGAGTATCAGCCCGGTGCCGACCGCGAAGAACACGGCGCTGGTGACGATCCGTGCGCCGAGCCCGGTCTGCTCGCCCAGCGGGCAGCCGAACTTGTAGCCGACCGCGACGACGCCCCAGAGCGTGGGCAATCCCAGTGCGAGGGCACGGCGCCTGGGCCGTGAGGACGTCCGGGGCCGCCTGCTGCGGGGAACCCCAGCCTTGATGCGGATCATGCCGATGGCCCCCATGTAGGCCCTGACAGATACAGACGGACCGACCCCGAGAGGCCGGTCCGATTCTGTCGACGGGATGCCCCGAAAGGGCCATGTCCCGGATGGATCTCACCCAAATGAGTGACCACCAACAAGACACCCGCATTTATGCAGGTAGCAGCACTGGTGAGCGCCCTCGCGGAAGCGCCCCGCCAGGGGCGCGGGGAACTGCGCGACCAGCCAGGACGAAACCCGCACCCGACCGAGTCGCGCAGCCCCCACGGCGCCTAGCCCCGCAGCACCGCTCCCGTACGCTCCCCGGCAAGGGCGACCGCAGCGTCCCGCGCAGCCGACGCCTCTTCGACGGTCAACGTCCGGTCGGCCGCCCGGAACCGCAACGCATACGCCAGCGACTTCTTCTCCTCGCCGAGCTGCGCAGCGTTCTCGTAGACGTCGAACAGCCGGATGGCTTCCAGCAGTTCACCCGCCCCCTCGCGCAGCGCCGCCTCGACATCGGCGGCCGGCACCGGCTTGTCCACCACGAGGGCGACATCCTGCGTGGCCACCGGGAACGTGGAGATGCCCGGCGCCTGCGGGGTGCCGTCGCCGACCTGCTCCAGCGCGTCCAGGTTGAGCTCCATCGCGCAGGTGCGGGCCGGCAGGCCGAGGGCCTTGACCACGCGCGGGTGCAGCTCACCGGCGTGGCCCACGACCCGCTCCGTGCCGTCGGCGACGACGACCAGCTCGGCGCAGCGGCCGGGGTGCCACGGCCCGTACTGCCCGGACCGCACGATCAGCTCGGCCCCGGCCTCACGCGCGACCGCGCGCCCCGCCTCGACCGCGTCGGCCCAGTCGGCCGGACGGCCCTTGCCCCACCAGCCGGCCTGCTCGCGGGCGCCCGTGAGGACGACGGCGACGTGGCGCGGCTGCTCGGGCAGCACGGCGTCGAGCGCGGCGAGTTCCGCGTCGGTCGGACGGCGGTCGACCGGCAGGTGGCCGGCGATGCCCTGTTCCGCGCGCGGCAGGAAGACCAGGCCCGTCTCGAACAGGGCCAGGTCGTGCGCGCCGCGTCCGTCGTTGCGCCGCAGCGCGCCGAGCAGGCCCGGGAGCAGCGAGGTGCGGAGCGCGGGCTCCTCGTCGTTGAGCGGGTTGGTCAGCCGGACGACGCGGCGGGCCGGGTCGTCGGCGGCCAGGCCCAGCTGGTCGAAGACCTGCTCGCTGACGAACGGGTAGTTCGGCGCCTCGACGTAACCGGCCCCGGCGAGCGCGCGGCCCACCCGGCGGTGCAGGCGCTGCCGGTGGGTCAGGCCACGGCCGGCCGGCGGCTTGGGCAGCGTGGAGGGCAGGTTCTCGTAGCCCTCCAGGCGGATGACCTCTTCGGCCAGGTCGTTCTGTTCGAGCAGGTCGGGCCGCCAGGACGGGACGGTGACGAGCAGCTCGTCCTGCCCGTAGACGTCGCAGCCGACCTCCTGGAGGCGGCGGACGACGATCTCCCGGCCGTACTCCACGCCCGCGACCTTGTCGGGGTGGTTCGCCGCGACCGTGATGGTGTGCGGTGCGGACGGCGCGATGACCTCGGTGACGCCGGCCTCGGCGGTGCCGCCGGCGAGCAGCACCAGCAGGTCGACGGTGCGCTGCGCGGCGGCTGCCGCGGCCTGCGGGTCGACCCCGCGCTCGAAGCGGCGGGAGGCCTCGGAGGACAGCTTGTGCCGACGGGCCGTGCGCGCGATGGCGACGGCGTCGAAGTGGGCCGCCTCGATGACCACGTCGGTCGTGGCGTTCTCCCCGTTCTCGGCGGCATCATGATCCGCGATCTCGGTGTTGGCGCCGCCCATGACGCCCGCGAGGCCGATCGGGCCGCGGTCGTCGGTGATGACCAGGTCCTCGGCGTGCAGCTTCCGCTCGGTGCCGTCGAGGGTGACGATCTTCTCGCCCTCGGCCGCGCGGCGGACGCCGATGGTGCCCTGGACCAGGGTGCGGTCGTAGGCGTGCAGCGGCTGGCCGAGCTCCATCATCACGTAGTTGGTGACGTCGACGGCGAGGGAGATCGGGCGCATGCCGACCTTCTGCAGGCGGCGCTGGAGCCAGATCGGGGAGCGGGCCTCGGGGCTCAGATTGGTGACGGTGCGCGCGGTGAAGCGGTCGCAGCCGAGCGGGTCGGAGACCTGGACCGGGTAGCCGAAGGCGTTCGGGCCGGGCACGTCGAGCAGGGCCGGGTCGCGCAGCGGCAGTCGGTAGGCGATGGCGGCCTCGCGGGCCACGCCGCGGATGGACAGGCAGTCGCCGCGGTTGGCGGTGACGGCGATGTCCAGGACCTCGTCGACCAGTTCCAGGAGCTCGACGGCGTCCTTGCCGACCTCGGTCTCCGGCGGCAGCACGATGATGCCGTGGGTGCCGTCGTCGCCCATGCCCAGCTCGCCGCTGGAGCAGATCATGCCGTGCGAGGTCCTGCCGTACGTCTTGCGCGCGGCGATGGCGAAGTCGCCGGGGAGCACCGCGCCCGGAAGCACGACCACGACCTTGTCGCCGACGGCGAAGTTGCGGGCGCCGCAGACGATCTCCTGGGGCTCACCGGTGCCGTTGGCGGTGCCGACGTCGACCGTGCAGAAGCGGATCGGCTTCTTGAAGCCCTCCAGCTCCTCGATGGTGAGGACCTGGCCGACGACCAGGGGGCCCTTGAGGCCGTCACCGAGCTGCTCGACGGTCTCGACCTCCAGACCGGCCGAAATCAGCTTGGCCTGCACGTCGCGGCCGGTCTCGGTGGCCGGCAGGTCGACGTACTCCCGCAGCCAGGAAAGCGGGACCCGCATCAGATCTCCATCCCGAACGGCCGGGTGAACCGGACGTCACCCTCGACCATGTCTCGCATGTCCTCGACGTTGTGGCGGAACATCAGCATCCGCTCGATGCCGAACCCGAAGGCGAAGCCGCTGTACTTCTCCGGGTCGACGCCGCAGGCGGTGAGCACCCGCGGGTTGACCATGCCGCAGCCGCCCAGCTCGATCCAGCCCTCGGAGGAGCAGGTACGGCAGGGCCGGTCCGGGTTGCCGACGGACTCGCCCTTGCAGACGTAGCAGAGCATGTCCATCTCGGCGGACGGCTCGGTGAAGGGGAAGAAGTTGGGCCGCAGCCGGGTCTTCATGCCCTCGCCGAACAGCGACTGGACCATGTGGTCCAGGGTGCCCTTGAGGTCCGACATGGTCAGGCCCTCGTCCACGGCGAGCAGCTCGACCTGGTGGAAGACCGGGGTGTGCGTGGCGTCCAGCTCGTCGGTGCGGTACACCCGGCCGGGGCAGATCACGTACACCGGCAGCTCGCGGTCGAGCAGGGAGCGGATCTGGACCGGGGAGGTGTGGGTGCGCAGCACGACACCGGACTCGGTGCCGCCGTCCGGGCCCGCCACGAAGAAGGTGTCCTGCTCACCGCGGGCCGGGTGGTCCGGGCCGATGTTGAGGGCGTCGAAGTTGAACCACTCGGCCTCGACCTGCGGGCCCTCGGCCACCTCGTAGCCCATGGCCACGAAGATGTCCTCGATGCGGTCGGACAGGGTGGTCAGCGGGTGACGGGCGCCGGCCGGGACGCGGTCGTAGGGCAGCGTGACGTCCACCGCCTCCTCGACCAGCACCCGGGCGTCACGCTCGGCCTCCAGCTCCTCCTGGCGACCGGCGAGCGCCTTGTTCACGGCGCCGCGGGCCTGGCCGACCAGCTTGCCGGCGGCGGCCTTGGCATGCGGGGGCAGCGCGCCGATCTCGCGGTTGGCGAGCGACAGCGGGGAGGTGCCGCCGGTGTGGGCGACCTTGGCCTCCTGGAGCGCGTCGAGGGAGTCCGCGGCGGCGAAGGCGGCGAGCGCCTCGTCCCGCATGCGCTCGATCTCTTCCGGTTTCAAGGCCTCGACCTCGACTGGGTCGTACGACTTATTGGGTGCCGACATCTCTTCCCGTGCTTCCGATTCGCTGGCGGATGGTCCCCGAGACCGTTGATGGGCCGTGAGAAGGACACAAAGGTGCCAAAGGCCGAGTCTAACGGGGTGGAGGTATACGAAGAGCCCGTGGGCCGTCAGGCGAGATACGCCGGAGTGCTCACGGGCAACGTAAATCGGAACTCGGCGCCGCCACCGGAGGCGCGTCCGACGGTGATGGTGCCGCCGTGGGCTTCGACGATGCCCTTGACGATGTACAGCCCGAGGCCGGTGCCGCCGCGCTTGCTGCCCCGCCAGAAGCGGGTGAAGACGCGGTTCATGGACTCCTCCGGGATGCCGGGCCCCTCGTCGCTCACCGTGACCGACGTGCCGGCTTCCTCGCCTTCGCGTGGAGACGCCGCGGCCGTGATGTCAATGGTGACGGTTCCCTCGCCGTGCCGCACGGCATTTTCGATGAGGTTGCTGAGGACCTGGTCGACCTTGTCGGGGTCGGCCCAGAGCGCGGGCAGCGGCTGCTCGATACGGAGCAGGAAGCGGTCGGCGGGCTGCCCGGCGGCGACGTACGCCTGGATGTGCCGTCCGACGGCCGCACCTATGTCCACGGGCTGCCGGCGCACTTCGAGGCGCCCGCTGTCGATCCGCGAGATGTCCAGCAGCTCGGCGATGAGCCGGGTGACCCGGTCGGCGTCCGCGTCGACCGTCTCCAGCATCAGCCGTTTCTGGTCGTCGGTGAACCGTTCCCACTTGGCGAGCAGGGTGGCGGTGAACCCCTTGACGGAGGTCAGCGGCGAGCGCAGCTCGTGGGCGACGGTGGCGATCAGCTCGGCGTGGCTGCGTTCGGTACGGCGCCGGGCCTCGGTGTCCCGCAGCGACACGACGACCCGGCGCACCGGGCCGGTCGGCTCGGCGCGCACGTACCGCGCCGACACCAGCACCTCCCGGCCGCCGGGCAGCAGCAGGTTGCGCTCCGGCTGGCCGACCCGGATGGCGAGTCCGCCGTACGGATCGGTGAGCTGCCACCAGCGCCGGCCCTCCAGGTCCTCTAACGGCAGGGCCTTCTCCAGACGCTGCCCGAGGGCGTCGGCGGGCGCGGTGGCGGTGATGCGGGCGGCGGCGGCGTTGAAGCAGACGACGAGACCGTGTTCGTCGGCGACCACCAGGCCGTCGGGCAGCTCGTCGGGATCGATGCCGAGCCCGGTGAGGTCGCCGTGCCGGGGTGCGGGTACGCGGCCGGTGCCGCGACCGCCCGGCGGGTTGCTGGTGCCGACACTCATAACCCCGTACTCCACCTCTCAGACGGCGCAGCAGGCCCCCGAGCTGGTCACCCTACTAGCTCTGCGTGACGGAACGGCACCCTCCAGAGGCGCGCTGTGCACGGGCCGATGCATAGAGACATACGGCGGCGGCGGTGGCGAGGTTCAGGCTCTCGGCCTTCCCGTGGATCGGAACGCGCACGACCGCGTCCGCCAGCGCGCGGGTCTCCTCCGGGAGCCCCCAGGCCTCGTTCCCGAACACCCAGGCCGTGGGCCCGCCCATGGTCCCCTTGTCGAGCTCGTCGTCGAGGTCGTCGGTTCCGGCCCCGTCGGCGGCGAGGATCCGCACACCGACGCCCTTCAGCCCGGCCACGGCCTGCTCGACGGGGACGCCGACGGCGACGGGCAGGTGGAAGTGGGAGCCGACGGAGGCGCGCACGGCCTTGGGGTTGTACAGGTCGACGGAGGCGTCGGTGAGTACGACGGCCTCGGCACCGGCGGCGTCGGCGCACCGCAGCACGGTGCCGGCGTTGCCGGGGTCGCGCACGTTGGCGAGCACGGCGACGAGCCTGGGCCGGGCGGCGAGGATCTCCTCGAACGGCGTGTCCAGGAACCGGCACACCCCGACGAGTCCCTGGGGCGTCACGGTGGTGGAGATGTCGGCGATGACGTCCTCGGAGGCGAGGTGGATCCGGGCGTCGGCCGCCCTGGCCTCTCCGATGATGTCGGCGTACCGCTCCGCGGCCTCGACGGTCGCGAACACCTCGACGAGCGTCGCCGTGTCACCGACCCGATGCCCGGCCGCCTCCCGCACGGCCTGCGGCCCCTCGGCAAGAAACAGCCGCTCCTTCCCCCGGAAGTTCCGCCGCTCCAGCCGCCGAGCAGCGGCCACACGGGCGGAACGGGGGGAGATCAGCTCGGGGGTGGGCATGTTCGTTCTTCACCTTCAGCGAAAGATTTCCCGCCGCAACGGCGAGCAACCACGACGTACGTTTTCGGCGGTGCCGAGCCCTGGGCCGGGGCAACGGTTTCACTCGCCCGCGTTGGCGCGGTGCCGGGTCTTTGTCTTTGAGGGGCGCGGGGAACTGCGCGATCAACCCCCACCCGCCTGCAGCCGAAAGACAGCAGGACGCTGCGGCAACAACAGGACCCGCAAGCTCTGAAGCCTGCGGGTCCTCACGTCACGTCGGCCGAAGCCAGCGCAGCGTCACGCCGCCTTGGGGGCGTTGACATCCGACGGCAGCGCCTTCTGGGCCACCTCGACGAGCGCGGCGAAAGCGTTGGCGTCGTTGACGGCCAGCTCGGCCAGGATCTTGCGGTCGACCTCGACGTTCGCGGCCTTCAGACCCTGGATGAAGCGGTTGTAGGTGATGCCGTTGGCGCGGGCAGCGGCGTTGATGCGCTGGATCCACAGCTGACGGAAGTCGCCCTTGCGCTTCTTGCGGTCGTTGTAGTTGTAGACCAGCGAGTGGGTGACCTGCTCCTTGGCCTTGCGGTACAGGCGCGAACGCTGACCGCGGTAGCCGGAGGCCGCCTCGAGGATCGCCCGGCGCTTCTTGTGGGCGTTGACTGCCCGCTTGACGCGTGCCACTTTTTACTCCTTGTAGCGGGGCCGCGGTTGGACTCACGCGGCCCGGAAACGACTGGGTCCCGGTACTGCTGACTCAGGGCGCCGGGTGGCGCCTCGTGTCACTTGCCGAGAAGCTTCTTGATCTTCGCGGCGTCACCCGGGGCCATCTCGGCGTTGCCGGTGAGGCGACGCGTCACACGGGACGACTTGTGCTCGAGCAGGTGGCGCTTGCCGGCGCGCTCACGCAGGACCTTGCCGGAGCCGGTGACCTTGAAGCGCTTGCTGGCACCGCTGTGCGTCTTGTTCTTCGGCATAGCGCCGTTATCTCCTCGTCGGTGGCGCTCCGGTGCCCGGTCGCGAAACCGGGCACGGTGGAACGTCGCTCTTGTATCGGTTACATCCTGGGACTCGCGCCCCTGGCGTCGACCTGGGGCGTTGACCCCGGGATCACGCCTCGGCGTGCTCCTCGGCGGGCTCCTCGACAGGCACATCGGCCGCTTCGAGCTCGGCAGCGTTCTGCGAGCGGCCGGGGTTGGCCTTCGCATCCGCCTTGCGGGCCTCCTGCGCCTGACGGGCCTCGGCCATCGCCTCGGTCTTCTTCTTGTGCGGACCGAGAACCATGATCATGTTCCGGCCGTCCTGCTTCGGGTTCGACTCGACGAAACCGAGGTCCTGGACGTCCTCCGCGAGCCGCTGCAGCAGTCGGTAGCCCAGCTCGGGCCGGGACTGCTCGCGACCACGGAACATGATCGTGATCTTGACCTTGTCGCCCTGCTTGAGGAACCGGACGACGTGACCCTTCTTGGTGTCATAGTCGTGCGGGTCGATCTTCGGCCGGAGCTTCATTTCCTTGATGACCGTGTGCGCCTGGTTCTTGCGCGCCTCACGGGCCTTCATGGCCGACTCGTACTTGAACTTCCCGTAGTCCATGAGCTTGCACACGGGCGGACGGGCGTTCGCCGCGACCTCGACCAGGTCCAGGTCGTACTCCTGCGCAAGCTCCAGCGCCTTGGCAAGCGGGACAATCCCGACCTGCTCGCCGCTGGGACCGACAAGTCGCACCTCGGGAACGCGAATCCGGTCGTTGATGCGGGGCTCGGTGCTGATGGATCCTCCTCGGTAGCACCACACGGCAGCCTGGCGGGCAGTCGCGTAACGTCTGTTTCCGTAAGACCTAACCGCACCGAAGCAGAAAAAATGCCCCGGACGATCACAGGCGGGGCTCCTCGAACTACCGGAACACCGCCGCGAGGATCGCGGGGCGCAGAATCGGACGGAACGCCGTCGCCGTGAACGGCGAAGCGACCGTCTGACCGGTGACCCGCCGCCCGTAGGGCAGTCGGGTGGGAGTTCGAAGCCTCCACTTGTGGGCCGGTTCGGCTAGCTGCAAGGCATAACCGTCCGGCCGGTCGTCACATCAGGCTAGCAGCAAAGCCGAGACAGGGCTAATTGAGACGGCCTGGGGCTAAGTAAGAGCCTCCGCGCCCTTGCGCCTATCGTGTGGGGCATGAGTGAGACACCCCTTCCCGGCCCCGGTGACGCCGGGCAGCCCGACTTCGACGAGATGACCCGCGACATCGCCGAGGTCCCCGCGGTCGAGGTGATCGTGACGGTCGCCGTCAACCTGATGAGCGCCGCGGCCGTGAAGCTCGGTCTCACCGAGGAGGGCGACAAGTACAAGGACCTGGACGAGGCCCGCAAGCTGGTCACCGCCCTCGCCGGGCTGCTCGACGCCTCGGCGACCGAGATCAGCTCGTTCCACGCGGCGCCGCTGCGGGACGGCCTGAAGTCGCTCCAGCTGGCCTTCCGCGAGGCCTCGATCGTCCCCGACGAGCCCGGCAAGGGCCCCGGCGAGAAGTACACCGGCCCGGTCTACGGCTAGCCGCCGCTCAGTTCCTCACGTACAGGGGCTCGCCCGGAGGCGTGGTCCCGGCCGGCAGCAGTGCCAGGTCGAGGCCACGCACCAGGCGGGCCCGCAGTGTCTCGTCCGCGGCCAGCCGCTCGGCGACGGCCCGGGCGGCCTCGGCGGGCGGTGCGGCGGCCGGGTCCAGGACCAGCGCCAGCGTCCCGTCGGCGGCCCCCGGCCCGAGGTGGGCGCGGAGCACGGCCGGCTCGGCGGCCACCGCGGCCCGGACGGCCCCGACCACGGCCGGGTCGGCAAGCGGGTCGGCGGTGGTACGCCCCTCGGCGAGGGCGAGCAGCGCGGCACCGGTCAGCTCGAACGGCACCGGTCCCGACAGGTCGAGCACCACCGTGTCGGCCTTCTCGTGCGCGGCGGCCTGCAGCGCCTGGTGCAGGGGTACGGCGACCGGCCGGGCCGCCGGGTCCCAGCGGGCCAGCGACTCGGTGGAGGTGAAGGCCGGCAGGGCGGTCCGGCCGCCCGCCTTCAGGGTGGGGACGGCCATGTCACTGGTCTTCTCGCGGCGCAGCCCGTTCTCGTCCTCCTCGACCTCGCCGAGCACGGCGACCACCGGAACCAGGAGCCGGGCGCCCTTCAGCGCCTCCAGGACCGGCGCGACGGCGCCTCGGTCGGCGGCCCAGGCGGCCAGCGCGGCGGCCAGCCGGGGGTCGGCGGAGCCGTCGTCGTCGGAGAAGCCGGAGTCGGGAATGTTCTTGTTCGCCACGGTCCCCGACCCTATCGGTGGGATGCTGCTGCGGTTGTGCGGCCCCCGAAACCGGCTCGACACGGCTTTCACGGGAATCTCAGATTTCCCTGACCTACTTCTAACGTCCGGCAAACGGCTCGCACAGTCGCCGCCCCGAGCATCGCGGGCATGGAGTCCCCCAGAGCCACCCCAGGATCCCGCCGGGCCCGCCGCCGCGCCCGGCCCCGGCGCCGGGCCCTTCTCTACGTCTCGCTCGCCTCGGTCGCCGTCGTCGGGGTCACCGCGGCGGGGACGGTGTACGTGAAGGCGCACGCGCGCGAAAACTCCGTATCCTCGGCGACGTCGCCGGCGCCGTCCTCCTCGGCCTCGGCCTCGGCGAGTGGGGAGGCATCGGTGGAGCCCGTGACGGAACCGGCCGTGGACCGGGACGCGCTGCTGGCTTCGGCGCTGGCGAAGGTCACCGTGCCGTCCGGGGCGAAGGTCTCGGCCGCCGTCCTCGACCTGGACTCCGGCGACAGCGCGGCCTACGGCGACTCGGCCTTCGACACCGCGAGCATCGTCAAGGTCGACATCCTGGCGACGCTGCTGCTCCAGGCGCAGGACGCCGACCGGCATCTGACGGCGACGGAGAAGGCGTACGCCACGAAGATGATCGAGAACAGCGACAACACGTCGGCGTCCCAGCTGTGGGACGTCATCGGCAAGGCGGCGGGCCTCGACGCGGCGAACAAGCGGTTCGGGCTGACGTCGACCGAGGGCGGCGACGGGGCGCTGTGGGGGCTGACGCAGACCACGGCCGCCGACCAGCTCACGCTGCTCCAGCAGGTGTTCGGGGACGAGTCCAAGCTGAGCGAGGCCTCGCGGGCGTACATCCAGGGGCTGATGAAGACGGTCGAGTCGGACCAGCGGTGGGGGGTCTCGGCCGTGGCCGACGGTTCGGAGTTCGCGCTGAAGAACGGGTGGCTGGCGCGGAGCACGACCGGGTTGTGGGACGTGAACAGCATCGGGCGGGTGACGGTGGGCGGGACGGACTATCTGGTGGCCGTGCTGTCGAAGGGGACCGTGAGCCAGGCGAAGGGGATGTCGCTGGTGGAGGCGGCGGCGAAGGCGGCGGTGGGGTCCTTCACGGAGGCCTCTGACTCGGCGTCTGCTTCGGCTTCGGCTTCGCAGTAGGGGGAGGGTTCCGGGGGTCGCGCGCGGGTGCGGGCCCGGTGGGGGCTGGTCGCGCAGTTCCTCCCCCAGCCTTCGGCCGGGGGGACCCCCAGCGCCCCTCACGGGGCCCGGTGGGAACTGCGCGTCAAGTTGTTCTTCTGCGGCTCCGCCACAGGACCACCGACGCGACGAGCAGTACGCCGCCCGAGCCGCCGGCCAGGGGTGCTGCCCAGTCGGTTGCGGTCGACGACTTCTCCTCCGGGTCGGGGCCCGAGCCGAAGTACTTCTTGCTGTAGGACGCGGAGGTCAGGTTCTGCGTCTTGAGCCTGGCCGCGGACTTGATGGCGGCGGCCGGGTCGATCATGCCGAAGCCCCGGGAGTCGTCTCGGCCGCCGGCCGGGGCGTCGCGGGCGGTGTCCTCCAGGAGTTTCTTGATCTGGGCCGGGGTCAGCCCGGGGTGGGCGGCCTTGATCAGGGCCACGGCACCGGAGACGAAGGCGGAGGCGGCGCTCGTCCCCCAGCCCTCGTAGTACTTGTGGTCCGGGTCGGCGATGACGATGTCGACGCCGGGCGCGCTGACCGTGGCGTACCAGCGGCGGGTGGAGAAGTCGGCGCGGGTGCCGAACTTGTCCACGGCGGTGGCGGCGATGACGCCCGGGTAGGCCGCCGGGTAGGAGATGTGGTCGCCCTTGTCGCCGCCGTTGCCGGCCGAGGCGACGACCACGACGTCCTTCTTCAGGGCGTACTGGATGGCCTCGTCCTCGCTGGGCTCGGGGTGCGCCGAGTCGGAGTCGTCGCCGAGGGAGAGGTTGATGACGTCGGCGCCGTGGTCGGCGGCCCAGCGGATGCCCTCGGCGAGGGCGTTGCCCCGGGTGGAGCGGGCCTTGGCGCGGGCGCTGTCGCCGTCTTCGAGGATGACCCGGACGGGCAGGATCCTGGCCTCGGGGGCGACCCCCATCACGCCGTCGCCGTTGCCGACCCCGTGGCCGTGACCGGCGATGATGCCGGCCATGGCGGTGCCGTGCCGGGCCCAGTCCCGGTCGCCGGGCCCGGCGCCGAAACCGATCATGTCCTTGGCGGCCAGGACGTTGCCCGCGAGGTCCGGGTGGTCGGCCTCGACGCCGGTGTCCAGCACGGCGACGGTGATGCCCCTGCCCTTGGTGGTCTGCCAGGCCTCGTCCAGGTGCAGGGCGGACAGGCCCCACTGCTGGGCGCGGATGCTGTCCGCGTACGCGGTGGTGGACGGCAGCAGGGCGAGCGAGCCGGCCAGCAGCAGGCTCACCGCGGCACCGGTGGCGCGGCGTTTCATGAGGGCTTCTCCGTGGCCGGACCGACGATGTTCTGGCGCAGCCGCCGTTCGACGCGGTCGGCCAGGCCCTCCGCCTCGTTGCCGAGGCCCGCCTGGGCCGCGGCCGTGGTGGCGCCGGACGCCTCGGCGTCGGCGGCGGGCTGCGGGGTGTCGACGGTACGGCCGTCGGCCCAGCCGGAGACGGCGTAGGCGACGACCGGGGCGTCGGTGAGCACGGAGATCGTCCAGGAGGCACGCTGGTGCGGGCCGAACCGCTCGGCGGCGGTGTCCTTCGCGGCGTACGGGAGGGGCAGCAGGTCGGTTCGGCGGTCCAGGCGTTCGTCCGTGAACCGCTTGGCGAGGGCGGTCATGCCGGCCGCGTCGGCCTTGGTGAAGAGCAGGCCCACGGTCGTCACGTAGCTCTGGGTGGCGTCGGTGTAGGTGGCGCGGATCAGGCGCTGGCAGCCGACGGGCGCGAGGGCCTTGCGCAGCAGCGGGTCGAAGGCGCCGGTGCAGCCGGTGGCGGGGGCGACGGCGATCCGGGTCCAGGTGCGGTCGGCTCCGCCGGGGCCGGCGCCGGTGCCCTGTACGGTGCGCGGGAACAGCTCGTCGACGGGCACGTTGTGCCAGAGGCCGGCGGTTGAGCTGAAGCTGGTCGCCGCGCCCGCGTCACCGCCGTCGTCGACGATCCAGCCGCCGGTCACCGCGCCGCCGATGAGGCCGAGGCCGAGGACCATGCAGGCGGCGGCAGCGACCGTGCGAGGCGCCACGCGACCGGCCAACGACAGCCCCCGCCCCCGCTCGTCGTACCCCTCGGGCTCACCGAAGGTCACAACGGGCCGCTCCCGGCCGGGAGTTCCCGCGGAGGCGCTCCAGGACATCGACGGGTCCGGGGCGGGGCGGAAGGGATGTATCGGCGGGGCGGTGTCGCGGTAGGAAGGCGGCACGGGGGTGGGAGCGGGCGCGGGAGGCGGCACGGTGGCGGAGTCCGGGCGGGCCGTGGTCGGAGCGGCCGAGGGCCGTGGCGGCGCCCCCGCCGCCGGGCGTGCGGGACCGTCGACGCCCGGGAACGCCGTACCGGTCGCCGACGAAGCGGCGGGACGCGGCTGGGTGCCACTGTCCGGGAGCCCCGCCGGGCCACCCGGCCTAGACGGCGCCTCGCCCCCCGGGCCTCCGGCTGCCGGAGGCACTGTCGGACGCGGCGGGGCACCGGACGCCGGGACGCTCGTCGGGCGCGCGGGGACGCCTGGCCCCGCGGGTCCGGCCGGACGCGGAGGTGCACCGGCTCCCGGAACACGCGCCGGACGCGAGGAACTGCCGGGCGCGGGGGATCCCGCGGGACGCGGGGGAACACCGGTCGACGCGCGCCCGGTCGCGGGCGGTGCGGCGCCCGCCGCCGGAGGGTCCGCGGGACGCGCGGGAGTGCCGGCGGGCGGAGGGCCGGCCGGGCGCGCGGGAGTGCCGGCCGTCGGGGCGGCCGTCGGGCGCGGTGGGGTGCCGGTGGACGGCGGACGGGCCGGCCGGGGTGGCGGTGGGGTGGCCTTCGGGGGTGACGTGGGGCGGGGCGGGGCGGTCGGGACGGGGAACGTCCGCATGTGCGGGCTCCACGCGCTGCCCGAGTCCTGCGCGCCGAGGGAGCTGGTCGGGTACTCGCCGCGCTGCGGTTCGAGCCGTCCGGGCCCGGCCGTGCCGGACGGGCCGCCGGTCCTGTCGCCCGACGGCGCGGACGGTGTGCCCGGGCGCGCGGGCGCGGGCCCGGTGGCACCACGCCGCTCGTCCGGCTCCGACGTCGGCTCCGGTTCCGCCGCCGCGCGGAGGGGGCGCGGCGGGACGGGGGGTTGCGACCCGGAATCCGCGCGCCGCGGCGACGGGCCCGGACCGTACGACAGCCGGAACGGCGCGGTCCGCCCGGGCTCCCGGCCGGGGGGCGCGGGCGGTGCGGCACGGCCGGGCTCCCGGTCCGAGGGCGTCGACGGCCCCCGTCGGCCGGCCTCCCCGACGGTCTCCCTGCCGATATCCCCGCCGAAGAACCCGGACGGCGTCGGCGGCACCGACCGACCGGGCTCCCGGCCGGAAGGCGCCGGGGGTCTGTCCGGGAAGCGGGCCGAGGCCGGTGGCGGCGGCAGGGGTGTGGGGGAGGTGTCCCGAGGCGGCTGGTCCTGCGGCGGCCGGAGGCCGGGCCGGCGGGGCCGAACGATGTGTTCGGCGGACGTCGAGCGGCCGACAGCCCGGTCCCCCGTACCCTGTTCGACCTGCCCCACCGCACCGCCCCGACTCGTCCGGTCTTCACGACTCTGCTGCCCACCGGGCCGTCCAGGCAGCTGGTCCTGCCCGGTGGTCCCGGCCCCACCAGTGGATACGTCCGGCCGCTGCGACCGGTTCATCCGGGCCGGCCGGTCGAAGAACCCGGGCCGGTCCGCCCGGCGGGGCGCGTCGGCCGCACCCGGGGCATCGCCCCGGCCGCTCCCGCCGCCGCCCGGCCGGGTCCCGTCGGCCGTTGGCGCAGGCTCCCCGGTGGGCTCCGTCGGGGCGTGGTCGGACGAGGGGCGCCGTGGGATCGGGGCGTGCCGCGCTTCGCTGCTCATGCGCCCCCCGTTTCCTCGTGCCCGGGCCAACTCCTCGTACGGGCCGTCGTGCTCCCCGGTGCGAAGGCGTCCGCCCCCGGGCACGCATACCCGCACGCGCGGACCCGCATCCCGGCGCGGGTCAGGCGCCCGGTCGTTCCGCCGTACGTGCGCGTCACTCTACGGGTTGTGCGAGCGCGAACGGCAACCAGTCCACGGGCCCGCGGCATCTGCCCGGATCGTCCCCCTACCCTGCGGTAATCCTGTCTGGCAGGCTTCGTTCATGACTGCGCGCGCCGCCGACCGGGCCCGTTACGACCGGGCCACCGCCCCTCTAGAGGCTCCCCTCGCGATCGTGGATCTGGAGGCCTTCGACGCCAACGCGGACGATCTCGTGCGGCGGGCCGGCGGCAAGCCGATCCGGGTCGCGAGCAAGTCCGTGCGCTGCCGCCACCTGCTGGAGCGGGTGCTCGCGAAGGAGGGCTTCGCGGGGATCATGTCGTTCACGCTCGCGGAGTCGCTGTGGCTCGCGCGGTCGGGGTTCGACGACATCCTGCTGGCGTATCCGTCCGCCGACCGGAACGCGTTCGCCGAGCTGGCCGCCGATCCGAAGCTGGCCGCCGCCGTGACCGTGATGATCGACGACCCGGCACACCTCGACCTGATCGACGCCGCCCGGGACGGCGGGAGCGAAGTGGTCCGGGTCTGCCTGGAGTTGGACACCTCGCTGAAGCTGCTCGGGGGCCGGGTGCGGGTCGGGGCCCGGCGTTCGCCGCTGTACTCCCCCGCCCAGCTCGCCGACCTCGCCCGGACCGTGGCCCGGCGGCCCGGCTTCAAGCTGGTCGGGATCATGGGGTACGAGGGGCACATCGCCGGGGTCGGGGACGACGTCGCCGGCCGGCCGCTGCGCTCCCGCGCGGTGCGGCTGATGCAGGCCACCGCCCGCCGGGAGCTGGCCGAGCGGCGGGCCGCGGTGGTGCGGGCGGTCCGGGCGGTGGCGCCGGACCTGGAGTTCGTCAACGGCGGCGGCACGGGCAGCGTGCAGACCACGGCGGCGGAGGACGCGGTCACCGAGATAGCGGCCGGGTCGGGTCTGTACGTGCCGCGTCTCTTCGACAACTACACGTCGTTCACCGGCCGTCCGGCCGCCCTGTTCGCCATGCCGGTGGTCCGGCGGCCCGGTGTCGGGGTCGTGACCGTCCTCGGCGGCGGCTACCCGGCCTCGGGTGCCCCGGGACCCGACCGGCTGCCGGTGCCGTACCTCCCGGAGGGGCTGTCGTACGACCCTCAGGAGGGCCCCGGCGAGGTGCAGACCCCGCTGCTCGGCTCGGCGGCGGACGACCTGCTGATCGGCGACAAGGTGTGGTTCCGGCACGCCAAGGCGGGTGAACTGTGCGAGCGGTTCGCCGAGTTGCAGCTGGTCGAGGGCGACCGCGTGACGGCGACCGTGCCGACGTACCGGGGCGAGGGCCACACGTTCCTCTAGGTGCCTGCGGGGGCCTAGGGGTGGTCCGCCGGGCGGATGCCCTTCGTGATGGCGTCCATGTCGGACAGCGGCGGTCCGTCCGGGCCCGCGTCGAAGACGAACCGGACGACGACGGGGGCCGGTACGCCGGTGTCGGACGGGAAGGCCAGGGACTGGACGTAGCCGCCCGGTCCGTCGGCGGTCCGCACCCTCCAGCGCACCAGGTAGCCGTCGCGGCCCGCCACGGCGACCTGTCCGGCCTTGACGACCCGATGGGACCGGATGCCGCCGTACGGGCGCCGGCCGCCGGGGTCCTGGCCGTAGGCCTCCTCGGCCGCGGCGGGGACGTCCCGTTCGGCGACGGTGCGCGGGGAGGTGCCGTCGGCGCTGCCGGCCGTCCGGCTGATGACCTGGCCGTGGCGGCACCGGCCGGTGTCGGCCGGGCAGGCGTAGGTGCCGTCGGTGGTCATCACGACGTCGTCCTGGGCGAGGTACGAGGAGCCGGTCCAGCCGGCCGGTACCGGCAGGGTGATGCCGTTGAGCTGGTCGACGACGAGGGACCGGGGCGCCGCCGCGCTGGGGGCGGCGCCGACCGCGGTGTCGGCTCGGCCGGCCGCCTCGTCGGTGCGGAGCACGGTCGCGCCGGTGACTATCGCCGTCGCCAGCACGGCCGCGGCGGACGTCAGCGCGACCGCCTTGGCCCGCCCGGACGCCCGCGCCGCCGGGTTCGGCGGCGCGGGGAGACCGGTCGGGGTGCGCCGGTGCTCGGTCCAGGCCCGTCCGTCCCACCAGCACTCCAGGTGCGGGGCCTCGGGGTCGGCGTACCAGCCGGGCGGCGTCATGCTCACTCCCGCACTGTAGGGCGGGGGCAGGGCTCCGTACACGGAGTCCTAGAGGGGCGTGACGTACGCCCCAGAGATCCCGCCGTCCACCAGGAAGTCGCTGGCGTTGACGAAGGAGGAGTCGTCGCTGGCCAGGAAGGCGACGGCGGCGGCGATCTCCTCGGCCTCGGCGAACCGGCCGAGCGGGATGTGCACCAGGCGGCGGGCGGCGCGCTCGGGGTCCTTGGCGAACAGCTCCTGGAGCAGCGGGGTGTTGACCGGTCCGGGGCAGAGCGCGTTGACGCGGATGCCCTCCCGGGCGAACTGCACGCCCAGTTCACGGGACATGGCGAGGACGCCGCCCTTGGAGGCGGTGTAGGAGATCTGCGAGGTCGCCGCGCCCATCCTCGCCACGAAGGACGCGGTGTTGATGATGGAGCCCCTGCCCTGCTGCCGCATGTAGGGGATGGCGGCCTTGCAGCACAGGTAGACGGAGGTGAGGTTGACCTCCTGGACGCGCTTCCAGGCCTCGAGGCCGGTCTCCAGGATGGAGTCGTCGTCGGGCGGCGAGATACCGGCGTTGTTGAAGGCGATGTCGACGCTGCCGTAGGTGTCGAAGGCGGTCTTGAACAGGGCCTCGACCTGTTCGGCGTCGGTGACGTCGACCTTCACGAAGAGCCCGCCGACCTCCTCGGCGGCGGCCTTGCCGCGGGTCTCGTCGACGTCGCCGCAGACGACGTGGGCGCCCTCGGAGGCGAGCCGCCGTGCGGTGGCGAGGCCGATGCCGCTGCCGGCTCCGGTGATGACGGCGGTGCGGCCGACGAGGCGGCGGCAGACGATCTCAGGGGTCTCAGCGGTCACTGTGCGGGGCCTTCCGTGCTGATGAAGACGTTCTTGGTTTCGGTGAAGGCGGTGAGCGCGTCCGGGCCGAGTTCGCGGCCGATCCCCGACTGCTTGAAGCCGCCGAAGGGGGTCCAGTAGCGGACGCTGGAGTGGGAGTTGACGGACAGGTTGCCGGCCTTGACGGCCTGGGAGACGCGCAGGGCGCGGCCGACGTCCCGGGTCCAGATCGAGCCGGAGAGGCCGTACTCGGTGTCGTTCGCGAGGCGGACGGCGTCGGCTTCGTCGTCGAAGGGGAGGACCACGGCGACGGGTCCGAAGACCTCCTCGGCGGCCACCCGTGCGCGTGGGTCGACGCCGGTGAGGACGGTCGGCGGGAACCAGAAACCGGGGCCTTCGGGGGCCTTGCCGCGGATGCCGGGCGCGTCGGCGTCGACGTACGAACGGACGCGTTCCAGCTGGGCCCTGGAGATCAGCGGGCCCATGTCCGTCCGCTCGTCGGCCGGGTCGCCGACGGTCACGGACTCGATCGCGGGGGCCAGGAGTTCCAGGAAGCGGTCGTGGACCGACCGTTGGACGAGGATGCGGGTGCGGGCGCAGCAGTCCTGGCCGGAGTTGTCCAGGAAGGACATGGGTGCGGCTGCCGCGGCGGCCTCCAGGTCGGCGTCGGCGAAGACGAGGTTGGGGCTCTTGCCGCCGAGTTCGAGGGTGACGCGCTTCACCTGGTCGGCGCAGAGCGCCATGATGCGCCTGCCGACGCGGGTGGAGCCGGTGAACACGATCTTGGCGACGCCGGGGTGGCGGACCAGCGCCTCGCCTGCGATGTCGCCGCGGCCGGGGAGTACCTGGAAGAGGTGCTCGGGCAGGCCTGCCGTCAGGGCGAGTTCGGCGAGGCGGAGGGCGGTGAGCGGGGTCGTCTCGGCGGGCTTGAGGATGACCGCGTTGCCGGCGGCGAGGGCGGGGGCGGTGCCCCAGGCCGCGATGGGCATGGGGAAGTTCCAGGGGGCGATGACGCCGACGACCCCGAGGGGTTCGAGGAGGGTGACGTCGAGGCCGCCGGGGACCGGGATCTGCCGGCCGGTGAGCCGTTCCACTCCCCCGGCGGCGTAGTCGAGCAGGTCGCGGACGTTGCCGGCCTCACAGCGGGCGTTGCCGACGGTGTGCCCGGCCTCCCGGACCTCCGACTGGGCGAGTTCCTCGCGGTGTTCGTCGACGGCGACGGCGAACCGGCGCAGCAGCCGGGCCCGTTCGCCGGGTGCGAGGGCGGCCCACCGCTCCTGGGCGCGGGCGGCCCGGCGTACGGCGGTGTCGACGTCCGTCTCCAGGGCCCCCGGGACGGTAGCGATCACCTCCTCCGTGGCCGGGTCGAGGACGTCGAGTTCGTACTGTTGCGACAAGGGGTGCCTCACATGCGTTCGAAGGAGCGGCGCAGCTCCCAGTCGGTCACCGCGGCGTCGAAGGCCTCCAGTTCGACGCGGGCCATGTTGCGGTAGTGCGCGACGACCTCGTCGCCGAAGGCGGCTCGGGCGACGGGGCTGTTCTCCCAGAGCTCGGCGGCCTCGCGGAGGGTGGTCGGGACGTGGGCGAAGTCGGCGGTGTAGGCGTTGCCGGGGCAGGCCTTGGGGAGTTCCAGCTTCTGCTCGATGCCGTAGAGCCCGGCGGCGACCAGGCCGGCGACGGCGAGGTGCGGGTTGACGTCGCCGCCGGGCAGCCGGTTCTCGAAGCGCAGGGAGCGGCCGTGGCCGACGACGCGCAGCGCACAGGTGCGGTTGTCCGGGCCCCAGGCGACGGCGGTGGGGGCGAAGGAGCCCGGCTGGAACCGCTTGTAGCTGTTGATGTTGGGGGCGTAGAGGAGCGAGAAGTCGCGGAGGGCGGCGAGCTGTCCGGCGAGGAAGTGCCGCATCACGTCGGACATGCCGGGCCCGTCGGGGTCGGCGAAGACGTTGCGCCCGTCCGCGTCGGTCAACGACAGGTGGATGTGGCAGGAGTTGCCCTCCCGCTCGTTGTACTTGGCCATGAAGGTGAGGGAGACGCCCTCCTGGGCGGCGATCTCCTTTGCGCCGGTCTTGTAGATGGCGTGCTGGTCGCAGGTGGTCAGGGCCTCGTCGTAGCGGAAGGCGATCTCGTGCTGCCCGGGGTTGCACTCGCCCTTGGCGGACTCGACGGTCAGCCCGGCGCCCGCCATCTCGTTGCGGATCCGGCGCAGCAGGGGCTCGATCCTTCCGGTCCCCAGCACCGAATAGTCGATGTTGTACTGGTTGACCGGGGTCAGCCCCCGGTAGTTCGCGTCCCAGGCCGCCTCGTAGGTGTCCTTGAACACGATGAACTCCAGCTCCGTACCGACCTGTGCGGTGTAGCCGAGTTCGGCGAGGCGCTCCAGCTGGCGGCGGAGGATCTGGCGGGGCGCGGCGACGACCGGGGAGCCGTCGTTCCAGGCGAGGTCGGCGATGAGCATCGCCGTGCCCGCGTTCCAGGGCACGCGGCGGAGGGTGGAGAGGTCGGGGTGCATGGCGAAGTCGCCGTAGCCGCGGTCCCAGGAGGACATGGCGTAGCCGTCGACGGTGTTCATCTCGGTGTCGACGGCCAGCAGGTAGTTGCAGCCCTCGGTGCCGTGGCGCAGGACCTCGTCGAGGAAGAAGCGGGCGGCGAACCGCTTGCCCTGCAGCCGCCCTTGCATGTCGGGGAAGGCCAGGACGACAGTGTCGATCTCACCGCTCGCGACGAGGGTGTGCAACTCCTCGACGCTCAGCGGGGGTGTGCGGTCTGCCACGGGAGCTCCTTCGGCTTCTTTCGCGATGGTGCTGCGCTACTGCGGCCGGGCGGGGAGCTCTAAGGTATTGAACAGAACCATTGCTTGGGAAGGGGGTACGGCCATATGTCACTGGACGCGGACGGCGCCCTCGACGACCCGTTGACTCCGGTGCTGCGACCGGTGCGCGCGGGCAACGGTTTCGAGGAGGCGCTGGAGCAGATCCTGCAGGTGGTCCGGCTGGGCCTGGTTCCGGGCGGCGAGCGGCTGCCCGCCGAGCGGGTGCTGGCGGAGCGGCTCGGGATCAGCCGGGTGACGCTGCGCGAGGTCCTGAAGGTGCTCCAGGACCAGGGCCTTGTGGAGTCCCGGCGCGGGCGCTACGGCGGGACATTCGTGCTGCCGCGCACGGACGCGGGCGGCGAGGACGAGCTGCGGCGCCGGATCACCGAGGTCGACATCGAGGACGTGCTGCGCTTCCGGGAGGTCCTGGAGGTGGGCGCGGCGGGCCTGTGCGCGGCGCACGGTCTCACCGGCGAGCAGGCGCTCCGCCTCCGTGAGGCGCTGGCCCGCACCCACGAGGCGCCGCTGGCGGACTACCGCCGCCTGGACACGCTGCTCCACCTGACGATCGCCGAACTGTGCGGCTCGCCCTCCCTCACCGCCCAGTACGCGGCCGTACGGGCCACGGTCAACGACCTCCTGGACTGCATCCCGCTCCTGGTGCGCAACCTGGAGCACTCGCAGCGCCAGCACATCGCGCTGGTGGAGGCGGTGCTGGACGGGGACGCGGACGGCGCGCGGGAGATGATGCGGGAGCACTGCGCGGGGACGGCGGCGCTGTTGCGGGGCTTTCTGGCGTAACGGCCCATGCGCATGTCATAAAGGTAGGCACGCGCACCTTTGTGACACGGGAGGGGACCATGACCCGAGGACGGCCGCTGATCGGCGTGAGCACATACCTGGAGGCCGGGGCGCGCTGGGGCGTCTGGGAGCTGGAGGCGGCCCTGCTGCCGGCCGGCTACCCGCGGCTCGTCCAGCGGGCCGGGGGCCTGGCGGCGATGCTGCCGCCGGACGCGCCGGAGCATGCGGCGGCGACGGTGGCCCGCCTGGACGGTCTGGTGATCGCGGGCGGCCCGGACGTGGAGCCGGTCCGGTACGGCGCCGAGCCCGACCCCCGCACCGGGCGTCCCGCGCGCGCCCGGGACGCCTGGGAACTGGCCCTCGTCGACGCGGCGCTGGCCGCGGGCGTACCGCTGCTCGGCATCTGCCGCGGCATGCAGCTCCTGAACGTCGCGCTCGGCGGCACCCTCGTCCAGCACATCGACGGCCACGCGGAGGTGCCGGGTGTCTTCGGCCACCACCCGGTCAAGCCGGTCCCCGGCACGCGGTACGCGGAGACGGTCCCGGAGGAGGCCTCCGTGCCCACCTTCCACCACCAGGCGGTGGACCGCCTCGGGGCAGGACTGCTGCCGTCGGCCCACGCGGCCGACGGCACGATCGAGGCGGTCGAACTCCCCGCCGATCGCGGCTGGGTCCTCGGGGTGCAGTGGCACCCCGAGATGGGGGAAGA
Source organism: Streptomyces sp. NPDC048278 (assembly GCF_040652195.1). NCBI lineage: Bacteria > Bacillati > Actinomycetota > Actinomycetes > Kitasatosporales > Streptomycetaceae > Streptomyces > Streptomyces sp. NPDC048278. The sequence continues at coordinate 44,903 of NZ_JBEZLP010000006.1, read as the reverse complement.
CCTGCGGGTGATGCGCGCACTGGTCAACGCCGCATCCACCTCCTGAACCAGGTTCTCGCCCCCGCCGCCCCTACCCGTCCCATCCTCCAGGGGACGCCCCCCTCCACCCCCCACCCCGGGGGGGCTACCGCCCCCGCACCCCCGCTTCAGCCTGAACGGCCTCGTCCTCAAACGCCGGACGGGCTGGAGCGGGTGCGAACCGGCCTTCGCCCTCGGGTCCCCGGACGGGCTGTGTGTTCGACCATTCCTCTTCAAGTGACCGAGTCGGGTGGTGGGTGGGCGAAGGGTTTTGGGGGTGTAGGGGGCGGAGCCCCCTGGGCGTCAGGTGCGGGTGAGGGAGAGTAGGTCGCGGGCTGGGCCTGTTGGGCGGTGGCCGGTGGGCCAGACGGCTCGCAGGTCGCGGCGGAGGGCGATGCCGTCCAGGGGGATGCTGACCAGCCGCCGCATCGACAGCTCCTCCCCCACCGCGAGTTCGCTGAGGACCGCCGGGCCCGCCCCGCCGACCGCCGACGCCTTCACGGCCGTGGTCGAGGACAGTTCGATCAGCGGACGGGCCAGGCCGCCCAGCGCCGCGTCGAGGACCTGGCGGGTGCCGGACCCGCGTTCGCGGAGGATGAGAGGGGTGGCCGCCAACTCCGCCGCGGCGAGCGGCCGACGGCGGCGGGCCCAGGGGTGGGCGGGGGCGACCACGACGACCAGGCGGTCGTGGGCTATCACCGCCGAGTCCAGCCCGTGCGGGACCGAAAGGCCCTCCACGAACCCCAGATCCGCCTCGTCCGCGAGCAGCCGTTCCGCGACCGCCGCCGAGTTGCCGGCCAGCAGGGACACCGCCGTGTCGGGCCGCTGGGCGCGCAGCGCAAGCAGCCAGCCGGGCAGCAGGTACTCGGCGATGGTCATGCTCGCCGCGACCCGCAGCCGCGAGTCCCGCCGGTCCCGGAGCGCCTGGGTCCCCGCGTCGAAGGCCTCCGCCGCCTCCACCACCCGCCGCGCCCAGTCCGTCACCAGCGCCCCCGCGTCGGTGAGCCGGGAGCCGCGCGGTGAGCGGTCGACGAGAGCCACGCCCAGCTGCCGTTCCATCGAGCGGATCCGGCTGCTGGCCGCGGGCTGGGTGATGCCGACCTCACGGGCCGCCGCCCCGAGGCTGCCGAGCCGGGCCACGGCCAGCAGCAGTTCCAGCGCCCCGAGATCCGGTACCCGGTGCGCCAGCGTGCCGCCGCCCGCCCGTTCCGCCGCCTCGCTCATAAGACCAGCTTATGCCCCCATAGAGACAGACTCCCTGGTTGCGCGCGGGAAGCGGCGCGACGGTGGACTCATGGTCACCGCAGTCCGGCATCTCGGCCCCAACTGGTACGCGTCCGTCATGGGCACCGCGGCCCTCGCCCTCGGCGGCGCCGCACTCGGCGCCGACGGCCCGCGCGAGCTCTTCGTCGGCATCTGGGCACTGTCCCTGCTGCAACTCCTGGTCCTGCTGGCCGCCCGTGCCCTGCACTGGGCCTGCCACCGCGACCAGGCCCTCGCCCACCTCCGCGACCCCGCGGTCGCCCCCTTCTACGGCTGCCTCGCCATGGCCCTGCTCGCCGTCGGCGCCGGTGCCCTCACCCTCGGACGGGACTGGATCGGCGGGCCGGCCGCCGTCGCGCTGGACTCCGTGCTGTTCGTCGCCGGTACCGCCGTGGGGCTCGTGGCCGCCGTCGCCGTGCCGTACCTGCTGGCCGTACGGCACCGGGTCGAGCCCGGTCAGGCCGCTCCGGCCTGGCTGCTGCCGCTGGTCGCGCCCATGGTGTCGGCCGCGGTGGGTCCGCAGCTGGTCCCGCACCTGCCGCCCGGGCAGCTCCGCGAGACGCTGCTCTACGGCTGCTTCGCGCTCTTCGGGCTGAGCCTGCTGACCACGCTGCTGATGCTGACCCTCGTCTTCGCCCGGCTGGTCACCCGCGGCCCGCTGCCGCTCGCGCTGACGCCGACGATCTTCCTGGTGCTGGGCCCGCTCGGGCAGTCCACGACGGCCACGGGCGCCTTCGCGGACCTCGCCCCCGGGGTCGTACCGGCACCGTACGCGGCCGGTTTCGGCCTCCTCGCCGTGCTGTACGGCGTTCCGGTCATGGGGTTCGCCCTGCTGTGGCTGGCGCTGGCGACCGCGCACGTGGTGCGGGCCCGGCGGCACGGCATGCGGTTCGCCATGACGTGGTGGGCCTTCACCTTCCCCGTGGGCACGTGTGTCACGGGCGCCGCCGCGCTCGGCCGGCACACCGGGCTCGCGGTGTACGACTGGCTGGCGGTGGGGCTGTACGGGCTGCTCGCCGCCGGCTGGCTCGCGGCGGCCTCCGGCACCGTACGCGGGCTGCTCAGCGGCGAGCTGCTCGCAGCGCCTCGCCCAGCACCCGCGGCGCCCCGGCCAGTGACGGTCCGTACCACGTCAGGTGCCGTCCGCTGAGCAGGGCGCACGGCAGACCGGGGAACGCCTCCGGGCCGTCGGCGGCGGTGAAGCGGTAGGGCTCGTCCGGGAGGACGACCAGGTCGGGGGCCGCGTCGAGGAGTTCGTCGAGCGGGACCCGGGGGTAGCGCTCGGGGTGGTCCTCGAAGAGGTTGCGGATCCCCAGCCGGGCCAGCACGTCCCCGGCGAACGTGTCCCTGCCCAGGACCATCCACGGCCGCCGCCAGATCGGTACGACCGCGGTCGTACCGGGGCCTGCGGGCGTCGGTGCCGACCACGCCTGCTCCGCCTCGTCCAGCCAGCGGGGGCGGCCATGCGCCCCGCACGCGGTCAGGACCCGCTCCAGTTCGCGGAAGGCCTGCGGCACGCTGCGCACCTCGGTGACCAGGACCGGCACGCCGGCGGCGCGCAGGGCGTCCAGGTCGGGGGCGCGGTTCTCCTCCTCGTTGGCGATCACCAGGTCGGGGGCGAGGGCGAGGATGCGGTCGAGGGCGGGGTTCTTGGTGCCGCCGATGCGGGTGAGGTCGAGGTCGGCCGGGTGGGTGCACCAGTCGGTGGCGCCGACGAGGACTCCGGGGAGCGTCTGCGCCACGGCCTCGGTGAGGGAGGGCACCAAGGAGACCACGCGCCGTGGTGCTCCGCCGGTCCGTCGTGGTTGCGCGCGCGGTTCCCCGCGCTCCTCGCGTGGCGCTTCAGCGGGGGCGATCCTGGACCGCCTCGATGTGTTCCGCCACCGCGACCACGACGACCCGGGTGTCCGGGACCGTCGCCCGCCAGCGGTGGCGGACTCCGCCGGTGAGATAGAGGGTGTCGCCGCGGCCGAGGCGGTAGGCGCGGCCCTCGGCCTCGACCTCCACGGCGCCGTCGGCGACGTACATCAACTCGTCGTTGCGGTGCTGGAATTCGCGGCCGGCGTCGTGGTCGCCGGTGAACTCCGAGGCGTGCAGCTGGTGGTGACCGCGGACCAGGGAACGCACCTGGGGCGCGAAGTCCGGCTCAGTGGCGTCGTCGGCCCGTACGACGTCGACGCTGCACGCCGGGTCGGCGGCGGCGAGGAGTTCGACGGCCGTGGTGCGCAGCGCGTCGGCGAGCTTCTCCAGGGAGGTGCGGCTGGGGCGGGCCCTGTCGTTCTCGACCTGGCTCAGGAAGGGCACCGAGAGGCCACTGCGCTCGGCCACGACGGCGAGGGTGAGCTCCAGCGCACGGCGGCGCCGCCGGACTGCCGCGCCCACCCGCACGGGCTGCTGGTCTTTGTGGTCGCCCATCGCTCCGGCTCCCTCCTTCGCTCGTCGTACTGTCCTTCGGGTGCCAGGCTCCGGCCGGGCCCCTCCTGATGGGTTCTCTGCACCCTACGCATGTTCGGCAAACCGTTTCAGGCGGCCGTCACATCCCCGTCACGTCCGGTGAGCGCGACCCTCACAGTTCGCGCCAGTGCACGAGCGCGCCGGACGCGCCGGGCGCGGACTCCTCCTTCGGGATGAACACGCTGACCAGGACGGCCGCACGGCCGTCGGGGTCGGTCGGCAGTGCGGCCGGCGGACCGGCGGGGGCACGGCTGCCGCCGGGTGCGGGCGGGCTCAGCCGGCCGGCCCGGCCGGCTGAGGCGTCGTAGGCATGAACGGACCGGCTCCGCAAGTGGTTCCGCAGACGCCGGCCCCCGATCAGGACGAGGGGGCGCCCCGGAAGTTCGCCGTGCGAGCGGTCGCCGTCGTTCCCTGCGGTGCCCCGGACGCGGAGTGCCTGGTCGGGACGGTCGTCCGGGCGGACCCGCCCGACGGTGAAGTCCCGCGGGGTAACAGGGAGTTGGCGGCCGGTGGCACGGCCGGCGCGGTGGCGGCCGGTCGGTTCCACCGTGCCGCCGCGGACCGCGGTGCCGTCGGGCGTGCCCTCGGCGCAGCGGGACAGGGCGCGAGGCACGTCGAACGCACGGTCGGCCGGCTCGGTCGGCAGGGCGGAAAGGCTTGGGCAGTGCCGTAGCGCTACGTGGTTGGCCGGATCCTTTTCGTAGGCGGGACCCGTCCGCCGGTGCCGCCGGGCCGCGCGGAGGACCGGCCGGTGCCGGGAGCCGGGCGCTGTCGGTGCCGTACGGCATGATGCCTGGCGTGACCGCACGACTGATGCTTCTCGACACCGCCTCGCTGTACTTCCGCGCCTACTTCGGCGTCCCCGACTCCGTGAAGGCCCCGGACGGCACGCCGGTGAACGCCGTGCGCGGGCTGCTGGACTTCATCGACCGGCTGGTCAAGGACCACCGTCCGGACCTGCTGGTGGCCTGCATGGACGCCGACTGGCGACCGCAGTGGCGGGTCGACCTCATCCCCTCCTACAAGGCGCACCGGGTCGCCGAGGAGCGCGCGACGGGACCGGACCAGGAGGAGGTGCCGGACACCCTCTCCCCGCAGGTGCCGGTCATCGAGGAGGTGCTGGACGCGCTCGGCATCGCCCGGGTCGGCGTCGCCGGGTACGAGGCCGACGACGTGATCGGCACCTTCACCGCGCGCGCCGCGGGCCCGGTGGACATCGTCACCGGCGACCGTGACCTCTACCAGCTGGTGGACGACGCGCGCGGGGTGCGGGTGCTGTACCCGCTGAAGGGCGTCGGCACGCTCCAGATGACGGACGAGGCGTGGCTGCGCGAGAAGTACGGCGTGGACGGAGGCGGGTACGCGGATCTGGCGCTGCTGCGCGGGGACCCGAGCGACGGGCTGCCGGGGGTGCCGGGCATCGGCGAGAAGACGGCCGCGAAGCTCCTCGCCGAGTTCGGCGACCTGGCCGGGATCATGGCCGCGGTCGACGACCCGAAGGCGAAGCTCACGCCGTCGCAGCGCAAGCGCCTGGACGAGGCCCGGCCGTATGTCGCGGTGGCGCCGAAGGTGGTCCGGGTCGCCGGTGACGTCCCGCTGCCGGACGTCGACACGGCGCTGCCGAAGGCCCCCCGCGACGCGGCGCAGTTGAACACCCTGGCCGCCCGCTGGGGCCTGGGTGGCTCGATGAACCGCCTGCTGGCGACACTGGAAGCCTGACACCGGAAGGCATTCTTCCGGCAAAACCCACTCGCCAAGTGTTCATGGAAGGGGCGTCAACCGGGAAGGAGATGCTAACTTAGGTAAACCTAACCATTTGAGCAGGGAGGCCGGTCATGGCAGAGCGCCCGGGACGTAAGCCGCGTAAGCCCCATTCCGCTCAGGTGGTGCGCACCGAACGGCTGAGCCCGCACATGCAGCGCGTGGTGCTCGGCGGTGACGGGCTGGCCGGTTTCGCCGCGGACACCTGCACCGATCATTACGTGAAACTCCTCTTCGGGCCGGCGGGCGTCACCTATCCGGAGCCTTTCGACCTGGAACAGATCCGGGCCGGGTTCCCCCGCGAGCACTGGCCGGTGACCCGGACCTACACCGTGCGCTCCTGGAATCCCGAACACCGGGAGCTGACCCTGGACTTCGTGGTGCACGGCGACGAGGGTCTGGCCGGGCCGTGGGCCTGCCGTGTCCAGCCCGGCGAGACCGTGCGTTTCATGGGCCCGGGCGGCGCCTACGCCCCCGACACGGGCGCCGACTGGCATCTGCTCGCCGGTGACGAGAGTGCGCTGCCCGCGATCGCCCGCGCCCTGGAGTCCCTGCCGACCGGCGCGAAGGCCTTCGCCTTCCTTGAAGTCTCCGGCCCCGAGGAGGAGCAGAAGATCGACTCCGACGTGGAGGTCGTCTGGCTGCACCGGGGCGAACGGCCGGTCGGCGAGGCCCTGGTCACCGCCGTACGGTCGCTGGAGTTCCCGGACGGCCGGGTGCACGCCTTCGTGCACGGCGAGGCGAGCTTCGTGAAGGAGCTGCGGGCGCTGCTGCGCGTCGAGCGCCAGATCCCGCGCGAGGATCTCTCCATCTCCGGCTACTGGCGTCTCGGCCACAACGAGGACGGCTGGCAGGCCTCCAAGCGCGAGTGGAACGCCCGCATCGAGGCGGAGCAGGAGAGCGACGCCGCCGCGGCCTGAGCCGACCGGCCCCCACCACGGACCGGCCCCACCGCGGGACGGTCACGCCACAGACCGGCAGCACCGCAGAACGGCGGCACCTCGCGAGGAGGTGCCGCCGTTCTCTGCCGTCACACCGACCGCTGGTACGACCTGAAGGTCCTGATCGACAGCCACACGGCCACCACCGCCAGGGCCAGCAGCGCCCCGCCCCGGCCGAGCACCGCACCCCAGTCGGGGTCCGCCGACAGGGCCGAACGGCTCGCCACCATCGCCCAGTTGAGCGGGTTGAAGTCGGCGATGTGCCGCATCCAGCCGGGCATCTGGGACGGTGCCATGAAGGCACTGGACAGGAAGGTCAGCGGGAGCAGCAGGAAGGTGTTGATCCCGATGATCGACTCCCGCTCGCGCACCAGCATGCCGAGCGCGTTGGACAGCGCGCCGAAGACCGTGCCGAGCAGCACGGAGGAGACCAGCAGGACGGCCACACCGCCGACCCCGCCCGGGTAGTCGGCGCCGCCCAGCAGGCCGAGCAGCACGATGATCAGCGACTGGCCGGCGGTGACCAGGCCGTTGTTCACGACGTTGCCGTTCATCAGCGCGGCCCTGCTGACCGGTGTGGTCAGGAAGCGGTTGAGGGTGCCGCGCTGGATCTCCTCCAGGGTGCCCATGCCCGCCCACATGTTGGAGCTGAGGGCGCTCATCACGACCACGCCCGGCACCAGGTAGTCGAGGTAGGAGGTGGTGCCGAAGCCGCCCAGCTCGACGACCTTCCTGAAGAGGTTGCCGAACAGGAACAGCCAGATCACCGGCTGGATGAGGGTGATGACGGCGAACGCGGGCTGCCGGGCGAACACCACCAGCTGACGCTGGGTCATGTACCAGGTCTGGGACAGGGCGTTGCTCATCGCGCACCTCCGGCCAGGGCGAGGGAGCCGGAGTCGGTGGCGTCGGCCTCGGCGTAACGGCGGCCGGCGTAGCGGAGGTAGACGTCGTCGAGGGAGGGCCGGGCGACGGTCGCGGCGACCACGGTCACCCCGGCCCGCTCCAGGGCGGCCAGCAGCGCCGGCATCGCGGCGGCCCCGTCGTCGGCGCGGGCGCTGATCCGGCGCCCGTCGAACAGCGTCTCGTGCACGCCCGGCAGCCCGGTCAGCGCGCCGGTGAGCAGGGTGCGGCCGGCTTCCCCGGGGGCCTCGCGCAGCTCCACGTGGACGGCGTCGCCGCGCAGTTCGCCCTTGAGGGAGTCCGGGGTGCCCTCGACCACGACCCGGCCGCGGTCGACGATCGCGATGCGCTCGGCGAGCCGGTCGGCCTCCTCAAGGTAGTGCGTGGTGAGCAGGATGGTCAGGCCCTCCTGACCGGCCAGCCGGCCGATCTCGTCCCACATCGCGGTGCGGGCCTCGGGGTCGAGACCGGTGGTGGGCTCGTCGAGGAAGAGCACCTCGGGGCGGTGGACCAGGCCGAGGGCCACGTCGAGCCGGCGCCGCATGCCCCCGGAGTAGCCCTTGACCTGGCGTCCGGCGGCCTCCGTGAGGGTGAAGCGGTCCAGCAGCTCGTCGACCCGGCGGTTCAGCCCGGCCCCGCGCAGGCCGTAGAGCCTGCCCTGGAGCTGGAGGTTCTCCCGGCCGGTGGCGACCGGGTCGGCCCCGGAGTTCTGGGCGACCACGCCGATCGCGCGGCGCACCCGGTCGGGGTGGCGCAGCACGTCGTGGCCGGCCACGGTGGCGGTGCCCGAGTCGGGGCGGGCCAGGGTGGTGAGGATCTTGACGGTGGTGGACTTGCCAGCGCCGTTGGGCCCGAGGAGCCCGAAGACGGTGCCGGGTTCGACGGTGACGTCCATGCCGTTCAGCGCGGTGACGTCGCCGGGATAGGTCTTGATCAGCTGGCGCGCCTGCACTGCGGGCGCACGGGTGTTCATGACAGGGCTCTCCTGTGTGAGCGGATGACAGATGACAGCGGATGACAGCTGATCCACCTGAGGAGCGCCGGGCTATCCTGGATGTGCCGCACCTCGATCGCCCGGATCTGCCCCACGGCGGATTCAGCTCGGGGTTCGAGACCCTGGCGGAGCTGCTGCAACAGCTCTGCCGGGGTCTGTTTCTCTCGCAGCTTCCTCTACTGCTGCTCCACCTCCGTGAACTCCGGCGGGAACTCGCCGGTCTCGTGGAACCGGCGCCAGCCCTCGACGCCCGGCAGCGAACCGTCCCGTATCTCCCGCACGAAGCCGCGGACCCAGTCGGTCTGCGCCTCCAGCATGTGCAGGTGGTACTCGACCTCCACGACGAAGAGCCGGGGCAGCGTCTCGTGCAGCTTCTCCAGCACGGCCCTGCCGCCGGCGACCTCCACCTCCAGGGAGCTCAGCCGCCCCTCCAGCAGGCGCACGACCTCGTCGGGCGGCAGGGCGCCCATCAGCGAGAGCGCCGTCTCGAAGATCGGGTACTCCTTCACCGGGACGGCCATCAGGTCGGACAGCCAGTGGACCATCTCCTCGCGCCCGGCGTCGGTGATGCCGTACACCGTGCGCTCGGGGCGGTTGCCCTGCCGCTCCACGTCGGCCACCTCGACGAAGCCGTGCTTCTCCAGGTTCTGCATGACCGTGTAGAGCGAGCCGTAGTTGATCCGGGTGCTGGTGTCCTTGCCCTGACGGCGCATGGTCTGGGCGATCTCGTACGGATGCATCGGCTTCTGCCAGAGGGTGGTCAGCACGACGAGCGCCAGGGGATTGCTGAGCTTGCGCCGCTTCACCGCCACACCGACCACCTCGTCTCCGAATATCCGTGGCAGAACATATCGCGAGTCGAGCGGACTCGTCAATACACACGATGTATCGCGTCTGAACGGGCTCCGCAAGAGCGTGAGGACTTGGGCCCGCCCCGGACACGCCCGCGTGACGCGTCCGAAACAGCGCATCCCTAATTTCTGTCGCCCGACAGGAAATCCGCGCTCTCCGTCCTCGACAGGACGTCCGCCCTGACAGGCAGGTGCCGCCGTGACGACACTCGACGACCGCTCAGTGGAACCCGACGACCGCTCCCTGGAGGAGTTCGGCTACCGCCAGGAGCTGCACCGCAGCCTCGGCCGGTACGCCTCGTTCGCCGCCGGGTTCTCCTTCATCTCCGTACTGACGACCGTCTTCCAGTTCTTCGCCTTCGGGTACGCGTTCGGCGGCCCGGTCTTCTTCTGGGCCTGGCCGGCCGTCCTGATCGGCCAGTTGCTGGTGGCCGCGTGCTTCGCCGAACTGGCCGGCCGCTACCCGATCTCCGGCGCCATCTACCAGTGGTCCTCACGCCTGTCCAACCCTTCCTTCGGCTGGTTCGCCGGCTGGATCATGGTGATCGGGCAGATCGTGGTGGTCGCGGCGGCGGCGCTCGCCCTCCAGATGGTGCTGCCCGCGCTGTGGTCCGGCTTCCAGCTGATCGGCACGGACACCGCGGTGACCTCGGCCGACGGGACCGCGAACGCGGCCGTCCTCGGCGTCGTCCTGCTGGTGCTGACCACCCTCGTGAACGTCATGGACAACCGGGTGATGTCCGTGATCAACCGGGTCGGGGTGACCGCCGAGATCATCGGCGCGGTACTGATCGTCGTCCTGCTCCTCACCCACTCCAAGCGCTCCCCCGGCATCACGTTCCACACCGGTACGGCCGCCGAGGGCGGTCTGCTGGGCGCGCTCCTGGTCGGCTCGTTCACGGCCGCGTACGTGATGATCGGCTTCGACAGCGCGGGCGAGATGAGCGAGGAGACCCACCACCCGCGGCGTACGGCGCCGCGCACGATCCTCACGGCGCTGTCCACCGCGGGCCTGCTCGGCGGTCTGGTCATCCTCGGCGGACTGCTGGCCGCGCCCAGCCTCACCGACGGGCGCCTCGGGGTCGACGGGCTGAGCTACGTCCTCACCAGCAGCCTCGGGGACGGCGTGGGCCGGGTGCTGCTGGCCGACGTGGTCGTGGCCATCGCGGTGGCAACGCTGGCGATCCAGACCGCGGCCTCGCGGATGCTGTTCTCCATGGCGCGGGACGGGCAGCTGCCGTTCGCCGATCGGCTGGCGCGGGTGAATCCGCGGACCGGGATGCCGGGGGCGCCGGCCGTGGTGGTGGGGGTGCTGGCCGCCGTACTGCTGCTGCTCAACTTCGCGTCGCCGGACGCGTTCCTGGCGATCGGGACCACGTGCATCGTGATGCTGTACCTCGCGTACGCGATGGTGACCGGGCCGCTGCTGGTGCGGCGGCTGCGCGGGGAGTTCCGGGCCGAGGGGGCGGACGAGACCGGGGCGCCGTTGTTCTCGCTGGGGCGGTGGGGGGTGCCGGTGAACGCGGGTGCGCTGCTGTACGGGCTGGTGATGACGGTGAATCTGGCGTGGCCTCGGGGGGCGGTGTACGACCCCAGTGGGGGCCACTGGTACTTCCGGTGGTTCACCGTGTTGTTCCTGGTCGGGACGGTGGTGGTGGGCGGGGTTTGGAGGTTTGCCCGGGCGGAGTCTCGAAGTGCTGTTGCTGTGCCGGAGGCTGTGGCGTAGCGGGTCGGGTGCGGGTGTGTGGGGGCTGGTCGCGCAGTTCCCCGCGCCCCCAAGCAAGGCGCGTGGCGCTTACCCTTGACTCCAAATGAGACGTAAGACCGCGGCCCCGCCCTCTCCCCTCCCTCAGCACCAAGGAGTGGACCCCGTTCGGGTGCGGTTGCCCTTCTCCGAGGAGTGGGACACCGTCGGCGCGTACCTGATCGCGCGGCTCTCCGGAGCCGGACCCGGCGTTGTCGAGGAGATGCTGCACGCGGGGCTCGTCGTGGGCGCCGACGGTCAGCCCGTCGACGCCCACGCGCCCTACTCCCCCGGCCGCTACCTCTGGTTCCACCGCGACCTGCCGCCCGAGGTCCCCGTCCCCTTCCCTCTCGAGGTCGTGTACCGCGACGACCACCTCGTCGTCGCCGACAAGCCGCACTTCCTCGCCACCACGCCCCGGGGCAGTCACGTCACCGAGACCGTGCTCGCCCGGTTGCGGCGGGAGCTGGGGATTCCGGCGCTGGGGGCCGCGCACCGGCTGGACCGGCTCACGGCCGGGCTCGTGCTGTTCACCGTGCGGCCCGCGGAGCGCGGCGCGTACCAGAGGCTGTTCAGCGAGCGGCGGGTGCGCAAGGAGTACCAGGCGATCGCGCCGTACGACCCTTCGCTCACCGTTTCCCGGACCGTGCGCAGCCGGATCCTCAAGGAACGCGGCGTCATGGCGGCCCGGGAGATCGAGGGGGAGCCCAACGCGGAGACGGTCGTCGAGCTGGTCGAGCGCAGAGGTGACCTGGGCCGGTACCGGCTCACCCCGCACACCGGGCAGACCCATCAACTGCGGGTCCACATGAACGCGTTGGGCGTGCCGATCCTCGGGGATCCGCTGTATCCCGAGGTGGCGGGACCCGTGCCGGACGGTGACTTCCGGCGGCCGTTGCAACTGCTGGCGCGGCGGCTGGAGTTCACCGATCCGGTCACGGGGGTGGAGCACCGGCTGTGCAGCGGGCGGACGCTGCGGGCCTGGGAGTCGTACCCGGCGTGGGCCGGTGACCAGGTCCCCTAGCGGCCCAGCCACCAGCGGCGCAGCCTGGGCCAGATGCCGCGCGGCACGGCCGGTTCGGAGGCGGACACGGCCACCGGCGGCGCGGGCCTGGGCTCGGGGACCGGGACCGGTTCCGGGGCTGCCGGGCGGGGGCCGCCGACCTGCCAGTCGGTGCGCTGCGGCGGGACGAGGGCCGGGCTCGGCATGAGGGTGACGTCCTGCTTCGGCTTGGGGTCGAAGCGCACCGGCAGTTCCACCAGGTGCCGGGAGGCGATGGAGGCGCGCCAGCGCAGCTCCTCCTCGTCGCAGTCGAGCTGGATGTCGGAGAGCCGGGTCAGCAGCTGGTCGACACCCACGTCGGCGATGGCACGGCCGATGTCCTGCCCGGGGCATTCGTGCGGGCCGCCGCCGAAGGCGAGGTGGGACCGGTTGCCCTGCATGTTGGCGTTCAGGTCGGGGCGGACGCGCGGGTCGACGTTGCCCGGTGCGGGCGCGTAGAGCAGGCCGTCGCCCTTGCGGATGCGCTGGCCGCCGAGTTCCGTGTCCTGCTTGGCGAAGTAGGCGAAGACGGTGCTGAACGGCGGCTCGTCCCACAGGGACTGCTCGATCGCCTCGGGCACGGTCATCTGGCCGCCGTTGAGCTGGGCGCGGAAGCCGGGCTCGGTGAGGACCATGCGCAGGGCGTTGGCGAGGAGGTTGGCGGTGGTCTCGTAGGCGGCGTAGAGGACGACCCGCAGGTGCTGGGCGACCTCGTCGTCGTTGAGTCCGGCCGGGTGGTTGACGAGGTGGCTGGCGAAGTCGTCCTCGGGGCGGGCCCGGCGGCGGGCGGTGAGCCGGGTCAGGCAGCCCATGACGTACTCGTTGCTGGCGATCGCGGTCTCGGTGCCCTTGAGGGCGTCCCGGGTGGCCTCCACGATCCGCTCGTTGTACTCCTCGGGCATGCCGAGCAGTTCGCACATGACGGCCATCGGCAGGTGCTCGGAGTACTGGGAGACCAGGTCGGCGCGGCCCTTCTCGCAGAACTCGTTGACCAGCAGCTGGGTGTAGCGGCCGATGAGGCGGCGGATGCTGCGGTGGTCGATGGTGGTCATGGCGCCCTGGACCGCCGTGCGCAGCCGCAGGTGCTCCTCGCCCTCGGCGTGCGAGCAGATCGGCTGCCAGGCGATGTGCGGCATGAGGGGGTGGTCGGGCTTGACCATGCCCTCGCGCAGCGGGGTCCAGACGCGGCTGTCCCGGGTGAAGACGGCGGGGGTGCGGACCATCTGGAGGTTCTCGGTGAGTCCGAGGACCACCCAGACCGGTACGTCGTCGTGGAGCAGGACGGGGGCCACGGAGCCGTGTTCCTCGCGCAGCTGCTCGTACAGCTCGCCGAGGTGGTCCGCGTCGGCGCCGTAGAGCCGCTGGAGTCCGCCGGGGCCGCGGTCGTGCGCCGGACAGCCGGGCGGCGGGACCGGGCCCGTGCTGGCGCCGGCCGGGAGGGGGGATTCAGGCGTCACAGTGATCGCTCCGAAGAGATCCGAAAGAGTTCGAGAGAGGGGTCAGGTGAGCGCGCCGGACATGGCGAGCGAGTGCAGGAAGCGCATCAGGGTCATCAGGACGTCTCGGCTGGAGGCCCGGCGGCGGGCGTCGCACTCGATGATGGGGACGTCGGGCGGCAGGTCCAGCGCGGTGCGCAGTTCCTCGACGGGGTAACGGGGCGCGTCCGGGAAGGAGTTGACGGCGACGACGAACGGCACCCCGCGCTCCTCCAGGCGCCCCATCACGTCGAAGCTGACCTCCAGGCGACGGGTGTCGATGAGGACGACCGCGCCGAGGGCGCCTTCGAACAGGCCGTTCCACAGGAACCAGAAGCGTTCCTGGCCGGGGGTGCCGAAGAGGTAGAGGACCAGTTGGTCGGTGATGCTGATGCGGCCGAAGTCCATGGCCACGGTGGTGGCGGTCTTCGAGTCGGAGCCGTAGTTGTCGTCGACCCCGATGCCGGCCTGGGTCATGGTCTCCTCGGTGGTCAGCGGCCTGATCTCGCTGACGGAACCGACCATGGTGGTCTTGCCGACCCCGAAGCCGCCCACGATCACGATCTTCACCGCGGCCTGGGCGGTGTGCGGGAGATGGTCCGCGGTGCGGGGGCCGGGGATCGTGTCAGAGCTTTTGAAGTCCATGCATCACCGCTTCGAGGAGTGAACGGTCGGGGAGCGCCTGGCGGACGATGGGGGCGCGCGCCTGCACCAGTTCGGCCGTGATCAGCTCGGTGATCAGTGCCGTCATCGCGCTGAACGGCAGGTTGAGATAGGCCGAGAGCTCGGCCACGGACAGCGGGGCGAGACAGAGCCGGAGCAGCGCCGCCTGCTCCGGGGTGACGGAGGGCGGTGCGGCGGCGCGCGCCACGATTAAGGTGACCAGGTCGAGTTCGGCCCGGGCGCCGTCGGCGCCGCTGATGACGTAGAGCCGTTCGGGGTTCTTGTTGTCCTCGTCCTCGCCGCCGCTCTCGGGGACCGGCGGCGCGGACGGGACCGGGGGCGGAGCGAGTTCCGGCCTGGGCCGGCGCCGTTTGCGTTGCGGAGGAGTCATACGGTCTGCCCGTTCCGCCGGGGCGGACTGGTGAGGTGGGCGCCGATGCGGACGACGAGGTCGCGCATCATCTCGCTCATCCGGCCCGGTTCGCAGGTGACGTCGGCGAGCACGGCGAGGTAGGCGTTGGCACCCGCGGACATGAGGTAGAAGTAACCTCTGTCGATCTCGATCAGGACGAGGTTCATGTCGCCGTTGCTGATGGGGAGTTCCTGGGCGACGGCACTGGCCAGGCTCTGCACGCCCGCGCAGGCCGCGGCGAGCCGGTCGGCGGCGTCGGGGTCGCCGCCGTGCCGGGCGATGCGCAGGCCGTCGGCGGAGAGCACGACGATCATCTCGACGCCCGGTACGCCGTCGGCGAGTTGCTTGAGCATCCAGTCGAAGTTGCCTCGCTGCTGGATCACTTGAGGTCCCCCTCGTCGTCGGCCTCGGTGCCGGCCGGATCGTTGATCAGATGCAGGTACTTGGTGGGGTTCCGGGTGAAGTCGGTGGGGTGGACACCCGGGTTGTTCTTCTTGAGCCCCTCCCAGAACGCCTCGACCCAGAGGCCGGGCTCGCGGCGCTCCGGCTCCGGCTCGGGTTCGGGCTCCTTGTGCTGCGACCAGATGGTCGGGTTGCCCTCGCGTTCGGCGCGCTCGATGGCGGCCTGCTCGGCGATCCGCTGGCTGAGCGGCGTCTTCATCCGGCTGCGCCGCTGCGGCAGCCCGCCCGCGGTCCATTCGGTGACCTCGGGGACGTCGTCCTCCATGGAGATCCCGGCGGGGATGCGGGGGCTGGTGGGCCGGCGCCGCTTGGGCGGGCGCTTGGGGCCTTCGAGGGCGCCCAGCTCGGGCTTGGGGATGCCGGTGGCGCCGATGCCGTGGGCGATGCCGGGGGCGGGGTCGGTGGTCATCATGTCGCTGGGCACGATGAGGACGGCCCGGACACCGCCGTACGCGGAGGCGCGCAGCGAGACGTCCATGTTGTACGTCTTGCACAGGCGGCCCACGACCGAGAGGCCGAGGCGCGGGTTCTCGCCGAGGACCTGGATGTCCTTGCCCTGCTTGGCCTTCTCCAGCAGGCCCTCCAGGCGGTCGCGGGCCTCCTCGTTGAGGGTGACGCCGGCGTCCTCGATCTCGATGCACACGCCGGACTGCACCTCGACGGCGGTGACGTGCACCTTGGTGGAGGGCGGCGAGTAGCGGGTGGCGTTGTCGAGGAGTTCCGCGGCGGCGTGGATGACCGGCTCGACGGAGGTGCCCTTGATGTTGACCTGACAGATGGAGTGCAGCTCGATGCGCCGGTACTCCAGGATCCGGGACATGGCACCGCGCAGCACGCTGTAGAGGGCGACGGGGTTGGGCCACTGGCGGCCCGGCCGGCCGCCGCCGAGCACGGAGACCGAGTCGGCGAGGCGTCCGATCAGCGCGGTGCCGTGGTCGATGCGCAGCAGGTCGTCGAAGACCTCGGGGTTGCGGCCGTGGTCCTCCTCCATCTCCCGCAGTTCGTGGGCCTGCTGGTGGACGATGGCCTGGACGCGCCGGGCGACGCTGACGAAGGAGCGCTCCAGGGAGTCGCGCTGGAGGTCCTCCTCGTCGACGATGTCGAGCATGATGCGGATCAGCCGGCGCTGCGACTCGGGGGCGTGGCGCATCCGCGGGTCGACGTCGAAGAGCTGGCGGACCACCTCTTTGGGTGACTCGCCGGCCTTCAGCCGGTAGAGCGCGGTCGGGAAGACCTCGCGGCCGAGGTGCTCGACCTCCTCCTCGCTCGCGGCGAGGCGCCGTTCCAGATACGCGCTGTGACGGTCGTGCTCGGCCCGGGCGTCCCGGAGCCCACGGCCGCGGCGCACCGCTTCCGCCGCCGTCGCGAGCACCAGCAGCATGCCGACGGCACCGCACACGCCGACGGCGATCCGGGCGGACCCCGCCACCAGGACGACGGCGGCGGCGGTCGCCGCGGCCATCAGTATGGCGGGCAGCAACAGCACGCGCGCCAGGGAAAGTTCACGGCCATCGGGAGGCGATTGCACACTCACCATGTATGCCTTCTGAGACGAATCGGCTGGGTGTCGGGGGAGCTCGTGGGGGGAAGGTTCATGGAGCAGTCTGGATCTTCCGTATGTTTGGGAACAGACGCACGAATTCACCTCAACTCGGTGCGCCGCGGGCGAGCTTAGTCCGACCGGATCAACGCCATGTCATATTCGGCAAGCACCTGAAAACGCCCGAAGTACTGGAGTACCCTCGGTCGTTTTGCACGGAGGGCATTCACTCGAACACGGCGCGTCACGACGCACGGGCGTACGGGGGCCACTCACCGTGACGGGTGAAAGGGCCCTCCGGAGCGAAACCCCCACCGGCCCCGAGGGTCCCTTCAGACCCCCACGATCCGCAGGGCGGCCTCGGCCGTGGCGCGGGCGAACTCGTGGGCGGGGCGCTCCGGTTCGGAGCGGTGGACGAGGATGACGCCCTCGATCAGCCCGAAGACGAGGTCGGTCCGCAGCTCCAGCTCCCCCTTGGCCAGCGTCCCGCCGGCCGCCGTACCGGCGATCAACTGCCGGTAGGCGTCCTTGAGTTCGGCGCGAACGGCATGGAAGCCGGCGAACCGCTCGGCGCGCACCTCGGGGAGCAGGTAGAGCGCGCCGAGATTGTGCGGCCCGGCGCAGAGCAGCTCCACGTCGGCCCGGCACAGGATCCGCAGCCGTTCCTCGGCCGGGGTCGCGTCGTCGGCGAGCAGCTCGCGCGCGCAGGCCAGGGAGGGCGTGACGGTGGACTCGAGCAGCTCGGCGAGGAGCTCCTCCTTGCCGGAGACGTAGTGGTACATCGACGCCTGCCGCATGCCGGCCCGCTCGGCGACGGCCCGGGTGGTGGTGGCCGCGTAGCCGCGGGTGGTGAACAACTCGGCGGCTGCCGTGAGCAGTTCGGCCCGCGGCTCAAGGCCGCTGTCCGGCCGCTGCGCGGCCCGCGGCCGGCCGACCCGGCGGCCACTGCTCGTCCCCATGCGTTCGATCCTCGCACACGACGCCGTACGACGATCACGCCGACGCCGCAGCCACCGGGCCGCCGCCCCCGGTGAGCCCTCGGTAACCGGGCCGGAACGCGACGGCAACGCCGCCGACCCGGCCCGCCCCTAATTTCTGTCGGGCGACAGAAACAACCCTGCAGCCGAAGGAGCCGGAGGTCAGCGATGGCGACAGCGACCACGTACGGAGCCCGTGCGCACGCCCGTGCCCAGGAGGGCACCCGCGCCGAGGCCATGCCCGTCGTACCGGCCGCCGACTGGCCGGACCCGCCCTGCGAGGCCGGGCACCTGGTGTGGGCCGAGACGGTGGCGGGCGGCAACTACACGCACCGCGTCCTGGCCCGCGGCACCGAACTGCGCCTGACCGACCTGACCGGCGACGCCTGCGCCCACCTCCTGCTGTACGCCGACGGCCGCCCCTGGGAGCGGCTGAACGTCGCCGACACGGTCAAGGTGCAGTGGAACGCCTACCTCGGCGAGGGCGTACTGCTCCTCTCCGACCAGGGCCGGGTCCTCGCCTCCGTCGTCGCCGACACCTCCGGCCGCCATGACGCCCTGTGCGGCACCTCCACCCTGGTCCGCAACACCCACCGGTACGGCGACGGCACCCCGCAGTCCCCCTCCCCCGCCGGACGCGAGCTGTTCAAGCTGGCGGCGGCCAAGAACGGCCTGGAGCCGCGCGACCTGCCGCCGTCCCTGTCGTTCTTCCAGGGCGTGGAGGTACGCGAGGACGGCACGCTGGACTTCACCGGCTCGGCCGGCCCCGGCGGCAGCGTCACGCTCCGCGCCGAGCAGGACGTGACCGTACTGATCGCGAACGTCCCGCACCCGGCCGACCCGCGCCCCGACTACGTCAGCACCCCCCTGGAGGTCCTGGCCTGGCGCGCCGCCCCGACCGCGCCCGGCGCCCCGCTCTGGGACGCCACCCCCGAGGGCCGCCGCGCCTTCCTCGACACCCGTGAATTCCTCGCCGCGAGGGGGCTCGCATGAGCACGAGCACGAGTACGAGTAGGCGGACCGCCGTCGTCCCGGCCCGCGCCGCCTGGTCCGCCGTGATCCGCGAGGGCGAGACCCTCACCCTCACCGACCTGCACGGCAACCAGGCCGTCGACTTCCTCGTCTACGACGCCCACGACACGGCCGTCCGCTACAGCGCGCCCGACACTGTCCACGCCCAGGGCAGCATCTTCCTCACCACCGGCAGCGTGCTGCTCTCCAACGAGCACACCCCGCTGATGACGGTGACCGCCGACGAGGTCGGCCGGCACGACACGGTCGGCGGCGCCTGCTCCAAGGAGTCCAACACCCTGCGCTACGGCCACCACACCTGGTCCCAGCACGCCTGCGTCGACAACTTCCTCGCGGAGGGCGCACGGCACGGCCTCGGCAAACGCGACCTGGTCTCCAACATCAACTGGTACATGAACGTCCCCGTCGAGAAGGACGGCACCCTCGGCATCGTCGACGGCCTCTCGGCCCCCGGCCGCAAGCTGACCCTGCGCGCCGAACGCGACGTCCTCGTCCTGGTCTCCAACTGCCCCCAGATCAACAACCCCTGCAACGGCTTCGACCCCACGGCCGTCGAGACGACGATCACCGGAGCCGCCGGATGACCTCCTTCGACACGCTCCTGGTCGCCAACCGTGGCGAGATCGCCGTCCGCGTCATCCGCACCGCCCGCGAACTGGGCCTGCGCACGGTCGCCGTCCACTCCGACCCCGACCGCTCGGCCCCGCACGTCCGCCTCGCCGACGAGGCGGTCCGGCTCGGCCCGGCCCCGGCGAAGGAGTCGTACCTCGACGCCGACCTGATCCTCAAGGCCGCCAAGGACACCGGCGCGGGCGCGATCCACCCCGGCTACGGCTTCCTGTCCGAGGACGCCGCCTTCGCCCGGCGCTGCGAGGAGGCCGGGATCGTCTTCGTCGGCCCGACCCCCGAACAACTGGAGCTGTTCGGCGCGAAGCACACCGCACGGGCCGCCGCACAGGCCGCGGGGGTTTCCCTGGCACCGGGCACCGGACTGCTGACGGACGTGGCCGAGGCCCGCCGCGCGGCGTCCGCCATCGGCTACCCCGTCATGCTCAAGGCCACCGGCGGTGGCGGCGGTATCGGCATGTCGGCATGTCGATCGGCCGATGAACTGACCGATGCATGGGACCGCGTCCAGCGCGTCGCCGCCGCCTCCTTCTCCTCCGCCGGGGTCTTCCTGGAGCGCCTGGTCGAGCACGCCCGCCATGTCGAGGTCCAGGTCTTCGGCGACGGCGAAGGCCGGGTCGTCACCTTCGGCGACCGCGACTGCTCGCTCCAGCGCCGCAACCAGAAGGTGGTCGAGGAGGCCCCCGCCCCCGGCCTGCCCGACCACGTCCGCGCTCAACTCGCCTCCTCCGCCCGCGACCTGTGCGCCTCGGTCGGCTACCGCTCGGCCGGCACGGTCGAGTTCGTGTACGACGCGGCCCGCGAGGAGGCCTACTTCCTGGAGGTCAACACCCGCCTCCAGGTGGAGCATCCGGTCACCGAGGAGATCTACGGCGTCGACCTGGTCGCCTGGATGCTGCGCCTCGCCCAGGGCGAGACCGGCGTCGTCCGCGACCCGGGCGCACCGCGCGGCCACGCCGTCGAGGCCCGCGTCTACGCCGAGGACCCGTCCCGCGAACACCGGCCCAGCGCGGGCCTGCTGACCCGGGTGGAGTTCCCGGCGGGCGTACGCGTCGACGGCTGGGTGGAGACCGGCACCGAGGTGACGACGTCGTACGACCCGATGCTCGCCAAGGTCGTCGCGTACGGCCCCGACCGCGCCGAGGCGCTGCGGCGGCTGGACGAGGCGCTGGCCGGCACCCGCGTCGACGGCATCGAGACCAACCTCGGCCTGGTCCGCGCGGCGCTCGCCGACCGGGACTTCCGCTCCGCCGCCCACTCCACGGCCACCCTCGCCCGGGTCACCGACCCCACCCCCCGGATCGAGGCCGTCGCCGCCGGCACGCTCACCACGGTCCAGGACTGGCCGGGCCGCACCGGCTACTGGCAGGTCGGCGTCCCCCCGAGCGGCCCGATGGACGACCGCTCCTTCCGCCTCGGCAACCGCGCCCTCGGCAACCCGGACGGTGCGCCCGGCCTCGAATGCACCCTCCAGGGCCCGTCCCTGCGCTTCACCCACCCCACCACGGTCTGCGTGACCGGTGCCCCGGCCCCGGTGACGGTCGACGGCGTCCCGGCCGCCCAGTGGGAGCCGGTGACCGTCCCGGCGGGCGGCCTGCTGGAGATCGGCGCCCCCGCCGGGCACGGCCTGCGCACCTACGTCCTGTTCGCCGGCGGCGGCCTGGACGTCCCGGCCTTCCTCGGCAGTGCGAGCACCTTCACCCTGGGCCGGTTCGGCGGCCACGGCGGCCGGGCCCTGCGCACCGGTGACGTCCTGCACGGCGGGACCGTCACGGACGGGCAGCCGGTCGCCGAACGCCCGCGCTTCACCGCCCACTGGCAGCTCGCGGCCGTCGAAGGCCCGCACGCGGCACCGGAGTTCTTCACCGAGGACGACATCCGCGACTTCTACGCAGCCGAGTGGAAGGTGCACTTCAACTCGGCGCGCACCGGAGTCCGGCTGGTCGGCCCCAAGCCGCGCTGGGCCCGCACCGACGGCGGCGAGGCGGGCCTGCACCCCTCCAACATCCACGACACCCCGTACTCGGTCGGCGCCGTCGACTACACCGGCGACATGCCGGTCCTGCTCGGCCCCGACGGCCCCTCCCTCGGCGGCTTCGTCTGCCCGGCCACGGTCCTGAGCGGCGAACGCTGGAAGCTCGGCCAGCTCCGCCCCGGCGACACGGTCCGCTTCACCCCGGTCGACGTGACGGGCGCGCCCCGCCCCGAGATCGTCGACGGCGGTGTCCTGGCCCGGGACGGGGACGTGACGTACCGGCGCAGCGGCGACGACAACCTGCTGGTCGAGTTCGGCCCGATGCAGCTGGACCTCGCCCTGCGGATGCGCGTGCACGCCCTGATGGAGGCGGTGACGGCGGCGGACCTTCCCGGGGTCAGGGACCTCACCCCCGGTATCCGCTCGCTCCAGGTGCAGACGGACCCTGCCGCTCTCCCCCAGTCCGAACTCCTTGCCGCGGTACGGGAGATCGTCACCTCGCTCCCGCCCACCGACGCACTCGTGGTCCCCTCCCGCACGGTCCATCTCCCCCTCTCCTGGGACGATCCGGCGACCCGCGAGGCGATCGCCCGCTACATGGCGGGCGTCCGCGACGACGCCCCGTGGTGCCCGTGGAACATCGAGTTCATCCGCCGGATCAACGGCCTGGACTCGGTCGACGACGTCCACCGCACGGTCTTCGACGCGGAGTACCTGGTCCTCGGCCTCGGCGACGTCTACCTGGGCGCCCCGGTCGCCACCCCGCTCGACCCCCGCCACCGCCTGGTCACCACGAAGTACAACCCGGCCCGCACCTGGACCGCCGAGAACTCCGTCGGCATCGGCGGCGCCTACCTGTGCGTCTACGGCATGGAGGGCCCGGGCGGCTACCAGTTCGTGGGCCGTACCACCCAGGTGTGGTCGGGCTGGCAGCAGCGCGGCGCGTTCGAGCCGGGCCGGCCCTGGCTGCTGCGGTTCTTCGACCGGATCAGGTGGTACCCGGTGTCCGCGGACGAACTCCTCGACCTGCGCGCCGACATCACCTCCGGCCGGTTCGTGCCGCGCATCGAGGAGGGCACCTTCTCCCTCTCCGCCTACCAGGCGTTCCTCACCGAACAGGCCGCGTCCATCGAGGAGTTCAGGGCACGGCAGCAGGCGGCTTTCGGGGCGGAGCGCGACGCGTGGGAAGCGGCGGGCGAGTTCGCGAGGGCGGAGGCCTCGGCCGCCCCGGCCGCCGCCCCGGCCGAGGTGTCCGTGCCGCCGGGCGGCCGGCTGATAGAGGCCGAGTTCGCGGCCTCCGTATGGCAGTTGAACGTGCGCCCTGGTGACGAGGTGACGGCGGGCCAGCCGCTCCTCGCCCTGGAGGCGATGAAGATGGAGTCCAGGGTGCACGCGCCGATGCCCGGTGTGGTGACGGAGATCCTGGCCCGGCCCGGCGACCAGGTGGAGGCGGGGACGGCCCTGCTCGTCCTGGCACCGGCCGCGAACTGAGCGACAGGAGCAAGAGCATGTCCAGCACCGTCTCCCGTGTCCGTGCCGCCTACGCGCGCATCGAAGCGGTCGACCGGCCCGAGATCTGGATCGACCTGCGCCCGCGGGCGGAGGCCGAGGCGGAGGCCCGCGCGATCGACGAGCGGGTGGCCGCGGGGGAACACCTTCCCCTCGCCGGCCGCCTGTTCGCCGCCAAGGGCAACATCGACGTGCACGGGCTGCCCACGACGGCGGGCTGCCCGGCGTACGCCTACGAACCCCGGGCCGACGCCCCCGTGGTGGCCCGGCTGCGCGCGGCCGGCGCACTGGCCCTCGGCACCACCAACCTCGACCAGTTCGCGACCGGCCTGGTCGGCACCCGCTCCCCGCACGGCGCGGTCCGCAACGCGATCGACCCCGAAAGGATCAGCGGCGGCTCCAGCTCCGGCTCGGCCGTCGCCGTCGCCCTCGGCATCGTCGACCTCGCCCTCGGCACGGACACCGCGGGCTCGGGCCGGGTCCCGGCCGCCTTCAACGGCATCGTCGGCCTGAAACCGACCCGCGGCCTGGTCCCGACGGCCGGTGTCGTCCCGGCCTGCGCGTCCGTCGACTGCGTGACGGTGTTCGCCCGCACCCTCCCGGAGGCGGAGCAGGCACTGTCGTACATGGCGGCACCGCCGGACCGCCCCCTGCCGCCGCTCCCCCAGCGGGCCCCGGGTCCCTGGCGGATCGCGGTCCCGCCGCTCGCCCAGCTCGGCGAACTGGACGAGGGCTGGGCAAAGGCCTACGAGGAGACGGTGGACCGCCTGACCGCCGCCGGTGCCTCGATCCGCCCGCTCGACCTCACCCCGTTCACCGAGGCGGCGGCGATGCTCTACGAGGGCGCCTTCGTGGCCGAGCGCTACACGGCCGTGGGTCCCTTCATCGACAAGTTGATCTCGTCCGGCGGCGAGGGCCTCGACCCCACCGTCGCCGGCATCATCACCCGGGCCCGGGACATCCCGGCCCACCGGCTCTTCACCGACCAGGACCGCCTGGCGGACCTGCGCGCCCGCGCCCTGGCCGAACTCGCCGACGCGGACGCCCTGCTCCTCCCCACCGCTCCGGGCCACCCCACCCTCGCGGAGGTCGCGGCCGACCCGCTGGGCGCCAACGCCCGCCTGGGCCGCTTCACCAACTCCACGAACCTCTTCGACCTGGCGGCCGTGGCCGTCCCGGCCGGCGAGGTGAACGGCCTGCCGTTCGGCGTGATGCTGATCGGCCCGGCGTTCACGGACGCCCGCCTCACCACGATCGCCCGCACCCTGGAACCGAGAGTGCGCCTGGCGGTGGCCGGCGCCCACCTGACGGGCCAGCCCCTCAACCCCCAGCTCCTGGCACTGGGCGCGGTACTCGACCGCACGACGACCACGGCACCCGCCTACCGCTTCTACGCCCTGCGGACGACCCCGCCGAAGCCGGGCCTGGTCCACGTCGGCGAGGGCGGCGCCGCGATCGAGACGGAGGTCTGGTCCCTTCCCCCCGAGGGCCTGGGCCACCTCCTCGCGACGCTCCCCCACCCCATGACACTCGGCAGCATCGACCTCTCGGACGGCACCACCGTCCCCGGCTTCCTCTGCGAACCGAGCGCCCTGACAGACGCCGAGGACATCACACGGCACGGAGGCTGGCGGAACTTTCTCGGCCGAGGGTGACCCTCCCTACCCAGGGGCGCTGGGGGTCCCCCCGGCCGAAGGCTGGGGGAGGAACTGCGCGACCAGCCCCCACACACCCGCACCCGCGCTCCGACAGGTCACCCCACCGACGAGTAGGCCACAACCCCCCGCAGCACCAGATCAACCGCCTTACGCGCAGACTTCCCCACGGTCGAGCCCTCCACAGGAGAAGCCGCCGCGATCTGCCCCAGCACGTCGATGACCTGCTTGCACCACCGCACGAAGTCGCCGGCCGGCATCTCCGCTTCCCGCAGCACCTCGTCCAGGCCCAGTCCCGTGGCCCACATGTAGGCGGCCCAGGCGAAGCCGAGGTCCGGTTCGCGCTGTCCGACGCCCTCGGTCTGGTTGATCCGGAAGTCCTCCTCGAGGGCGTCGAGCCGCCCCCAGATCCGCACCATCTCGCCGAGCGCGGCCTTGGCCTTCCCGGAGGGCAGCTTGGGCGCCATCGCGTCGTCGCCGACCCGGGCCTCGTACACCAGCGCCGAGACGCAGGCGGCGAGTTCGGCGGGGCTGAGGCCCTCCCAGACGCCGGCCCGCAGGCATTCGCTGGCGAGCAGGTCGAGTTCGCCGTAGAGGCGTGCCAGCCGCTTGCCGTTTTCGGTGACCTCGTCGCCGCGCAGGTAGTCCAGCTCGGTCAGCAGCGCCACGATCCGGTCGAAGGTCCGGGCGATGGTGTTGGTGCGGCCCTCGATGCGCCGCTCCAGCTGGGAGGTGTCCCGGATCAGCCGGTGGTAGCGCTCGGCCCAGCGGGCATGGTCCTCGCGGTCGTTGCAGCCGTGGCAGGGATGGGCCCGGATCGCCGTGCGCAGCCGTGCGATCTCCCGGTCGTCCGCCGCCTGCGACCGCTTCTTGCGGGCCCGCTCCGGGGGGATGTGCCCGGCCTTGGTGCGCAGCGCGGAGGCGAGGTCGCGACGGGACTGCGGGGAGCGGGGGTTGAAGGACTTGGGGATCCGCATCCGCTCCAGCGCCTCGACCGGCACCGGGAAGTCGATGGAGGCGAGCCGCTTGACCTGCCGTTCGGCCGTGAGCACCAACGGCCGGGGCCCGTCGTGCTGTTCGAAGCCGCGGTGGCCGTTGGACCGCCCGGCGGGCAGCCCGGGAT
Organism: Streptomyces sp. NPDC048278; assembly: GCF_040652195.1. Taxonomy (NCBI): domain Bacteria; kingdom Bacillati; phylum Actinomycetota; class Actinomycetes; order Kitasatosporales; family Streptomycetaceae; genus Streptomyces; species Streptomyces sp. NPDC048278. The sequence goes on along the minus strand of NZ_JBEZLP010000006.1, from coordinate 19,482 downwards.
CCAGCACGAGCGCCAGTCCCGCGTACTTGCCCGTCGGGACGTGGATGACATCTCCCGGCTTGAGCTTCTCCAGGGCGACGGCCGCCTCGGCACGCCGCTGGGAGACGCCCTGCCGGGCCAGTTCCGTCTCGCGGTCCTTCAACTCCCGCCGCAGCCGGGCGTACTCCTCGAAGTCGCCGAGGTGGCAGGTCATGGACTCCTTGTAGCCGGCGAGTCCTTCCTCGTTGCGCTGGACCTGACGGGAGATCCCGACGACCGACTTGTCGGCCTGGAACTGGGCGAACGACGTCTCGAGGAGTTCCCTGGAGCGGTGCCGCCCGAACTGCTCGACCAGGTTGACCGCCATGTTGTACGACGGCTTGAAGCTGGAGCGCAGCGGATACGTACGGGTGCCCGCAAGGCCGGCGAGGTGCTCGGGGCTCATCCCGCGCTGCCACAGCACCACGGCGTGGCCCTCGACGTCGATGCCCCGCCGGCCGGCCCGGCCGGTCAACTGCGTGTACTCGCCGGGCGTGATGTCGGCGTGCTGTTCGCCGTTCCACTTGACGAGCTTCTCCAGCACGACCGAGCGGGCGGGCATGTTGATGCCGAGCGCGAGGGTCTCGGTGGCGAACACGGCCTTCACCAGGCCGCGTACGAAGAGTTCCTCGACGACCTCCTTGAAGGTCGGGAGCATGCCGGCGTGGTGGGCGGCGATGCCGCGCTCCAGGCCTTCGAGCCACTCGTAGTAGCCGAGGACGTGCAGGTCCTCCGGCGGGATCGAGGAGGTGCGCTCCTCCACCAGGGCGCGCACCTTGTCCCGCGCCTCGTCGTCGTTGAGCCGGAGGCCCGCGTACAGGCACTGCTGGACGGCGGCCTCGCAGGCGGCGCGGCTGAAGATGAAGGTGATGGCGGGCAGCAGGCCCTCGTTGTCGAGGCGTTCGATGACCTCGGGGCGGCCCGGTGTCCATACCCGGGACCGCTGTCTGCGCTCCCGCTCCCGGTCGGCCTCGCGCATGGCCCGGCCGCGTCTGCGGTCCTGGTACGACGGACGCTGTGCCTCCATGCGGGCCAGCCGGGCGAGGTCGGGGTTGACGGCCTTCTTGTGACCCTCGCCCTCCTCGAACAGGTCGTACATCCGGCGTCCGGCGAGCACGTGCTGGAAGAGCGGGACGGGCCGGTGCTCCGAGACGATGACCTCGGTGTCGCCGCGGACGGTGTCGAGCCAGTCGCCGAACTCCTCGGCGTTGGAGACCGTCGCCGACAGGGACACCAGGGTCACGGACTCCGGGAGGTGGATGATCACCTCTTCCCAGACGGCGCCGCGGAACCGGTCGGAGAGGTAGTGGACCTCGTCCATGACCACGTAGCCGAGGCCGATGAGGGTCTGGGAGCCCGCGTACAGCATGTTCCGCAGGACCTCGGTGGTCATGACGACCACGGCGGCGTCCGGGTTGATGCTGTTGTCACCGGTGAGGAGCCCGACCATGCCGTCGCCGTAGCGGCGGCAGAGGTCGGCGTACTTCTGGTTCGACAGCGCCTTGATGGGTGTCGTGTAGAAGCACTTCTTGCCCTGCATCAGGGCGAGGTGGACGGCGAACTCGCCCACGATCGTCTTGCCGGAGCCGGTGGGGGCGGCCACCAGTACGCCCTTTCCGGCTTCGAGTGCCTGGCAGGCCTCGATCTGGAAGGGGTCGAGGCCGAATTCGTACATCTCGCGGAAGGAGGCGAGCGCGGTGGCCTGCTCGGTGGCCCGCTTGCGGGCCGCCGCATACCGCTCGGCCGGTGAGAGGTCCTCTGTCATCGTGCTTTCGAGCGTACCGGTCCCCACTGACAACAGGACGATCATTATCCGGAACATGGGACAACGGACGACAAAGAGGTGCCCGCGTCAGGTGACGCGGGCACCTCCGGGTGACGGGGGTCGACCTGTCAGGTCACGTCGTCGTATCCGTTGACCCGGTCCGGGCCCTCGGGCAGCGCGCGGCTGGCGGAGACGGTCTCGATCTCGCCGACGTCCTCGGGGGTGAGGTCGAGGTCGGAGGCCTCGTCGTCGTCGAGGCCGTCGTCGTCGCGGCGGCGCCTGCGCCGGTCGTTGAGAAGGGAGAACGCGACCGCGCCGAAGTACAGCACCCAGATCGGTCCGGCGAGCGCCAGCATGGAGAGCGGGTCGGTGCTCGGGGTGGCGACGGCCGCGAAGACCGTGATGCCGAGGATCATCGCCCGCCACCAGCCGAGCATGCGCTTGCCGGTGATGATGCCGGTGAGATTGAGCATCACCAGGAGCAGCGGCAGCTCGAAGGAGAGACCGAAGACGATCACCATGCGGGTGACCAGCTGCAGCAGGTCGTCGAGCGGAAGCAGGTTGCTGACCCCGTGCGGGGTGAAGCCGATGAGCACCTTCGCGGTGGTCGGCAGGACCTTGTACGCGAAGAACGCGCCGGCGAAGAAGAGCGGGACGCCGGTGCCGACGAACGCGTAGGCGTACTTCTTCTCGTGCCGGTGCAGACCGGGGGCGACGAAGGCCCACAGCTGGTACAGCCAGACCGGGGAGGCGAAGACCACGCCCGCCATCAGGGAGACCTGGAGGGCGAGGGTGAAGGGAGCGAGCAGACCGTTGATGGTGATCTGGGCGCACTGCTCGTCGCCCGTGGTCTTGTTCATCTCCGAGAAGGTGTGCGCGCAACCGACGGATTCGAGGATCGGCTTGGTGAGGAAGTCGATGATGTTGTTGTAGAAGAAGGCGGCGACCACCGTGATGACGATGATGGCCAGCATGGCCTTCGCGAGCCGGTTGCGGAGCTCACGAAGGTGATCCGCGAGAGGCATCCGCCCCTCGGGATCCTTCTCCTCTTTGCGGGCAGACTTTGGCAACCCACGTCCTCATCTCGTGCGGCAGGCCGGGGGCTACCGGCCTTGCGTCAGCGCTGGGTGGTGTCCGACGGCTCGTTGACCGGGCGGGAGCTGGTCACGTCGCCGGGGGCCGCCTGGATGGTGCGCTGGGCCGCGGACTGCTCGCCGGAGGCGGGCGCCTGGGCGGAGGTGGTGCTGTTGCCGTCTTCCTTCATCGCCTTGGCCTCGCTCTTGAGGATGCGCGCGGACTTGCCGAGCGAGCGGGCCATGTCCGGAAGCTTCTTCGCGCCGAACAGCAGGATGACGACGACAAGGATGAGAATGATCTCGGGGGCTCCGAGCCTTCCGAACATAAGTCTTTACCTTCTCACCGAGGCGGCTGGGTGGGGTGCTGTCCGATCCGTCGGACATGCGTCCGAGTGATCGTGCTCTCAGCGATCGTAACGCTCAGGGGTGAACGTGAGGCAATCCCCGTGCGTACTCCCGGTCCGCGGCCCGGGCCTCGTTCTCCGTGCCGCGTTCAGCAGCGTACCTTTCCCTGCGGGCACCGTGACAGGGCGAAGTGACGCAAACCGCTTATGGCCCAGTACTCACACCGCTTCCACAGCGGGCGTCACAGTGCGTCGACAGTACGGGCGGCGCTCTCGGCGGCCCGCTCCAGGTCCTCCGCGGCCCGGCTGATGCGCCGTGCCGAGTCCGTGACCTGCGCGCCCAGCCGCCGCGCCTCCAGGAAGACCCGGACGGCGAGCACGCCGAGCACGGCGAGACCCACGAAACCCACAGCTACCGCGACCATCGCCCAGAACATGGGGCGAGCCTAGACGGTGGGGTGCAGCCGCAGTGTCCTGACCCCGCCGCCGGTGAGGAGTTCCACGATCCGCTCCCCGGCGGGCTTGCGGACGGCGGTCCCGCAGTCGGGGCAGGTGAACGAGTAGAACGTCGTCTTGCTGGTGGCTCCGATGGCCAGCCGCAGGGCGCTCGCGGTGAGCTCGAAGCTGCCCCGGCAGTCCGGGCAGCCGGCCCGGAACACCACGGGGACCACTCTTCTCATCCCGGCGAAGGCGGCGGCGACCGTCATCTCCCGCGCGCTCGCGCCACCGGAACCCGAAGACTCGCTCAGAACGCCCGAAGACTCGTTCAAAGCCCCTGCCCTTCCTCGTCGCCGTGCCCAACCTGGTCGTACGCCGCCAGTGCGTCACGTGCCGCCCGGCGGGCGCTGTCGGCCAGCTCGGGCGGTGACACGATCCGGCCGTCGCCGCCGAGCCTGAGGGCCAGCCGGCGCAGGGAGGCCGGATCGGGGGTGCGCAGGGTAATACGCAGCCCGCCGTCGGGAAGCTCATCCGCGCTGTCGTGCGGGTAGTACTCGGCGACCCAGCGGCCGGCCGGGCCGACCTCCACGACCACCTCGGGGTCCTCGGCGGCGGGCTGCACCAGGGCCTCGGACAGGTCGCGCAGCTCGATCTCGGGGGGTGCGGACGGCTCGTCGAGGATCCTGATCTCGGCGACCCGGTCGAGCCGGAAGGTGCGCCGGGCCTCGGAGCGGCGGCACCAGGCCTCGACGTAGGTGTGGCCGACGCTGACCAGGCGGATGGGGTCGATCTCGCGCTCGGTCAGCTCGTCGCGGGCGGGTGAGTAGTAGCGGATCCACAGCCGGCGGCGCTCGGCGATGGCCCGGTCGACGTCGGCGAAGACCCCGCCCTCGGACTCGAAGGTCACCGAGAGCCGGGCGCTGGCGTCGCCCGCCTCGCCGGCCGCGGTCTCCACCTTGGCGGTGGCCCGCAGCAGCGCCTGCCGGTCGCCCTCGCGCAGCCCGGGCAGGGTGGCCACCGCGCGGGCGGCGACCAGGAGCGCGGTCGCCTCGTCGGCGGCGAGCCTGAGCGGTTCGGCGGCCTCCTCGCCGAGCGCAGCCGCGTTGTGCCACCAGATGCGCTCGCCGTCGGTGTCGATGTCCAGCAGATCGCCGCCCCGGAAGCTGGTGCCGCACATGGGCAGCACGTCGAGGTCGGAGACCAGCTCGTCCTCGGTGACGCCGAAGGCGCGGGCCACGTCCGCGATCCGGGCGCCGGGGCGCTCGCGCAGATAGGTCACCAGGGAGAGCATCCGCCGGGTCTGGTCGATGGCGTTCACGGGCCTGACCGGTTTGCCTGCCACTGCCTTGCTCCGCTCCCCCTCAGCCCTTGGCCACGGCACGCAGCCGGTCCACCACGTCCGCCCGCAGTTCGGCCGGCTCCAGGACCATCACGTCCGGCCCGAACTCCACCAGCCAGGCATCCAGCCCGTGCCCGTACGGAATCTCCAACTCGTCCCACCCCTCGCCGAGTTCCCGCACCGCGGTGGCCTTCGCCCGAAGGGGGTAGCCGGCGCCGGAGCGCAGCCGGATCAGCGCGGAGCGGTCGGCGATCTCGCCGGCCCAGCTCGCCACCGTCTCACGGACGGTGACGACGTCCGGGACCGGTGCGGTGAAGGCGGTGCCCCGGGAGCGGACCTTCCCGGTGATCCGGGACAGCCGGAACACCCGCTCCGCGCCCCGGTCGCGGTCCCAGCCCGCCAGGTACCAGTGGCCGCGCCAGCACTCCAGGGCCCAGGGCTCCACGTTCCGGGTCTCCGGGTGGGCGGCGGTGGCCTTGCGGTAGTCGAAGACGACCGGGCGGCGGTCCCGGCAGGCCAGCATCAGCGGTTCGAACGCGGCCTCGTGCACCGGGATCCGCGGCTCCAGGGCGCCATGGGACTCGTACGGGTCGACGTCCTCGGGGAGGCCTGCCGCGCGCAGCTTCTGCAGGGCACCGCTGGCGGCGCCGGCGAGCCGGGCCTGCTGCCAGACCTTGGCGGCGAGTCCGAGAGCGGCGGCCTCCTCGGCGTCCAGGGTGATGGGCGGCAGGCGGTTGCTGTCCCGGCGCGCGAGATAGCCGATCTCGCCGTCCAGGTTCTCGACGGTCTCGATCACCAGTCCGAGTTCGCGGAGATCGTCCTTGTCCCGCTCGAACATCCGGCTGAAGGAGTCGTCACTGCCCGCTTCCAGGTAGGCCTCAATGGATTCCCGCAGCTCACGCTTGCTGAGCGGCCTGCGCGTCCCCAGCAGGCACAGCGCCAGGTTCATCAGCCGCTCGGCCTTGGCAATGGCCATCGACGCCCTTCGCCTTCCTCATGGTGCTTCTGACCGATGACCGTACCGCTCCGGAGTGTCACGGCAAAAGCCAGTACAGACAACGAGCACCGAAACGGACACGACTCGACAAAGGCCGAGGGCCCGCGCACACGGCACGGGCCCTCGGCCAGCCGGTTTCCGACCGGGACCGGTCAGCGCCTGGCGGCACCGGGCCGGGGCGGCCCGAGCCGGGGAATCAGACCGCGATCAGGTCCACGACGAAGATCAGCGTCTCGCCGGGCTTGATCGCCGGAGTCGGGCTCTGGTTCCCGTAGGCGAGGTGGGCCGGGATGGTCAGCCGGCGACGCCCGCCGACCTTCATGCCCTGCACACCCTGGTCCCAGCCCTTGATGACCCGGCCGCCGCCCAGCGGGAAGCGGAACGGCGCGCCGCGGTTCCAGCTGGCGTCGAACTCCTCGCCGGTGCTGAACGCGACGCCCACGTAGTGGACGGTGACGGTCTGACCCGCCTGGGCCACCTCGCCGTCACCCTCCCAGATGTCCTTGATCTCCAGGTCGGCCGGGGCCTCGCCCTCGGGGAAGTCGATCTCGGGCTTGTCGATGCTCACGTCTTGGGCTCCTGCTTGTGTACGACACTGAACCGGGACAGTCTTTCATCCCCGCCCGGGTCGTGCCCGCGCGACTACATCGCCGCAAGAATGTCCACCGTGAACACGAGCGTCGAACCCTTCTCCACCACACCGCCGCTCGGCGGGTTGTTCCCGTAGGCCAGGTCCGGCGGCGTGACGACCAGGATCCGGCTGCCCACCTTCTTGCCGGTGATCCCCTGCGCCAGCCCCTTGAGGACCTGCTGCATCTGCTCCAGCGAGAACTGGGCCAGCCGCCCGCTCTCGTACGTCTGCTCGAAGACCTTGCCGCTGTCCCAGACCTCGCCCTTGAACTGGCACAGGACGGTCTGCGCCGCCTGCACCTCCGCGCCGTCGCCCTCCAGCACGTAGTTCGCCACCAGCTTCTTCGGCGGGTCCACCTTGGGAATCTCGACCGACGGCGCCTTGCCGTCCGTGTTCGTACCGATCTTCGGCAGCGCGGCGTCGCTCTGCGCGACCACCTTGCCCGTGCTGGAGCTCTTCGAGTTGAACGAGTTCAGGATGTCCACCACGAACACCAGCGTGTCCGTGCCCTTGATCCCCGCCTGCGAGTTGCCCGCAGTGCCGTACCCCCAGGTCGGCGGCACGGCCATCAGCACCCGGCTGCCGACCTTCCTCCCGGCCAGCCCGTACCGCCAGCCGTCGATGATGCTGCCCGCGGCCAGCTGCATCAGCAGCGGCGTACGGTCGTACGACTGGTCGAAGACCTTCGCCGTGGACCAGATCTGCCCCAGGTAGTTGGCCTGGATGAAGTCGTTCTCCGCGACCGACCTGCCGCTGCCCGCGATCACCGTCTTGACCGCCAGGTTCTTCGACGGGTCCCCGCTGCCCTTGGCCACCGTCGGCTTCTCGTCGAACTTCGCGCCCGCCGTGATCGCCGGCAACGGCCCGTCCACGATCTTCGGCGGCGGCACCGAGGCGGAGGCCGACGGCGACGCGCTGGCCTTGCTGGAGGCGGACGAGTTGTCACCACACCCGGCGAGCGTGACCAGCCCCGCGGGAACAGCGGCAAGGAGAAGAGAGCGTCGGCGCACGGAAGAGCCTCGTAATCGGTCGATCTTGCGGATGGCGTGCGCGCAACTCTACGACGTGAGAAGGGCGCCGTACGGAAAACGTACGGCGCCCGTGTGGCGTTCTGTGCCGATCTCTCACATACCGGCGATGAGCTTCTCCACCCGGTCGTCGACCGAACGGAACGGGTCCTTGCACAACACCGTGCGCTGCGCCTGGTCGTTGAGCTTCAGATGCACCCAGTCGACCGTGAAGTCCCGGCGCTGCTCCTGCGCCCGCCGGATGAAGTCGCCGCGCAGGCGCGCCCGAGTCGTCTGCGGCGGCACCGACTTGCCCTCGAAGATCTTCAAGTCATTGCAGATCCGCGCGGCTTGCCCCTTCTTCTCCAGCAGGTAATACAGACCCCGACGACGGTGAATGTCGTGATAAGCGAGGTCTATCTGCGCCACTCGCGGATGGGACATGGTCATGTTGTGCTTGGCCCGGTACCGCTCGATGAGCTTGTACTTCATCACCCAGTCGATCTCGGTGCCGATCCGGTCCAGGTCCTCGGCCTCGATCGCGTCCAGGGTCCGGCCCCACAGCTCAAGCACCTGCTCGACCGTGCCGGTCCGGATACCGCGACGCTCACAGAAGTCGACGGCCTTCTCGTAGTACTCCCGCTGCACCTCGAGCGCGGAGGCCTCCCGGCCGCTGGCCAGGCGCACCTTGCGCCGGCCCGTGATGTCGTGGCTGACCTCGCGGATCGCCCGGATCGGGTTCTCCAGGGTCAGGTCCCGCATCACCGTGCCCGCCTCGATCATGCGCAGCACCAGGTCGGTGGCGCCGACCTTCAGCAGCATCGTCGTCTCGGACATGTTCGAGTCGCCGACGATGACGTGCAGCCGGCGGTAGCGCTCCGCGTCCGCGTGCGGCTCGTCGCGCGTGTTGATGATCGGCCGGGAACGCGTCGTCGCCGAGGAGACGCCCTCCCAGATGTGCTCCGCCCGCTGGCTGACGCAGTACACCGCACCGCGCGGCGTCTGCAGCACCTTCCCGGCGCCGCACAGCAGCTGCCGGGTCACCAGGAACGGAATGAGGATGTCCGCGAGCCGGGAGAACTCCCCGTGCCGCGCCACCAGATAGTTCTCGTGGCAACCATAGGAGTTGCCCGCCGAGTCCGTGTTGTTCTTGAAAAGGTAGACGTCGCCCGCGATTCCTTCCTCATGCAGGCGTCGTTCGGCGTCCACCAACAGCCCTTCGAGAATGCGCTCGCCGGCCTTGTCGTGGGTGACCAGTTCGGTCACATTGTCACACTCGGGTGTCGCGTATTCCGGATGTGAGCCCACGTCGAGATAGAGCCGGGCGCCGTTCCGCAGAAAGACATTGCTGCTACGGCCCCATGACACGACACGGCGGAAGAGGTACCGCGCCACCTCGTCAGGCGACAGGCGGCGCTGTCCCCTGAACGTGCACGTGACGCCGTACTCGTTCTCCAGCCCGAAAATGCGGCGGTCCATGACTGAACATTACGCCCGATCCCCTGAGCTGAAACGGGGTTCGACAGCACGATTTGGATCATTTTCCGAACCGGCCGCAACCACCGCACCCCCACCGGGAGCTGCGAGGACCCGCCCCGTGACCGCCAGGACCAGCAACGACACACCCCCCGCCGCACCCGGCACGGCGAACCCCCACACGGCTCCGCCCGCCTCCACCACCGGGCCCGCCAGGCCCGTTCCCACCGACGCCCCCACCGTGAACGTCGTCACAAGCCAGGAGAACGCCTCGGTGACCGTCCCGCTCGGCGCATGCCGGTCCACCAGCACGAACGCACACGCGATCGACGGCGCCAGGAACACCCCGGCCAGCACTGTGAGCAACACCATGGCCAACGCATCGGGCATCAGCATCAACGGCAGATAACACACCGCCAGAAGGCCCACCAACACCCGCAGTCGCCGCGCCGGCTCCCCCGCCCACCGCCGCGCACCGTAGACACTGCCCCCCAGCAGCGCACCCAGCCCCAGCCCCGCCATCATCCAGCCGTACACCGCGTCACCACCATGCCCGTCCGCGTACGGCACCGACGCCACCGTGATCGACCCCATCGCCACCCCCACGAACAGGAACGCCGCCAGCAACGCCAACAGCCCCGGCGACCGCAGCGCCCCCAGCCAGTGCGCCTCCCGCGGCGCCGAACGCCACGCCCGCGACGGCGCCGAGACCACCACCGACAACGCCCCGAGCACCCCCACCACGTTCACCACCAGCAACGCCGCCTGCGCCGACCACAGCGACACGCACAACGTCACCAGCAACGGCCCCACGGTGAACATCACTTCCTGCGCCACCGCGTCCATCGCATACGCCGTGTGCACCCGCTCCCCCTCCCCGAGGACACTCGGCCACAGCGCACGCAGACCGCCCTCCAACGGCGGCGTGCACAGCCCCGCCGCCGCCACGGCCGCACACGCCACCGACAGCGACCCCGTACCCGCGAAGGCGAACACCGCCATCGCCACGGCCGACGCCAGCGCCGCGGGCAACTGCACCCGCGGCTGCCCGCACAGGTCCACCAGCCGCCCCAGCACCGGCTGCCCCACCGCGTTGGCCACCCCGTACACCGCCGCGAGCACCCCCGCCAGGCTGTACGTACCCCCCTCCGCCCGCACGAACAGCACGATCGCGAGAGCCGCGGTCGCGTTCGGCAACCGGCCCACCAGCGTCCCCGTCAGCAGCCGCGCCGCGTGCCTCGCCCTGAGGATCTCCAGGTACCCCGCGGCCATGTCCCACCTCCACGTTTTACGTATAACCCCGACTCCCATACGTACCATGTGCGCTGTTCACACGTCCAGACGAAGGAGCCCACCCCCGGTGCCACCCAGCACGCGCCCCACGAGCCGCGACGTCGCCCAGGCAGCCGGCGTCTCCCAGGCAGCCGTGTCGCTCGTGCTCGGCGACAAATGGCGCGGCCGAGTCTCCGAAGCCACCGCCCAACGTGTCCGCGAAGCCGCCCGCGACCTCGGCTACCGCCCCAACCTCGCCGCCCGCAACCTCCGCCTCGGCCGCACCCGCACCGTCCTCCTCGTCGTCCCCGCCCTCACCACCGAATTCTTCGCCGGCGTCTACACCGGCGCCGCCCGCATCGCCGCCACCCACGGCTTCGGCGTCGTCCTCTACCCCTCCCCCGAAGGCATCGGCCCCGCCCGCAACCCCTTCGCCTCCGCCCAGGCCGCCCTCGACGGCGTCATCGCCTCCTCCATGGCCGCCGACGCCCTCACCGCCATCCGCGGCGACCAACTCCCCCTCGTCATGCTCGACAGCGACCCCCACGGCAGCCTCGGCGCCGCCACCGTCAACCTCGACATCGCCGACGGCGTCCACCAGGTCACCGACCACCTCCTCGACCTCGGCCACCGCCACTTCCTCCACCTGGCCGCCGACATCGCCTCCTGGACCTTCGAAGTACGCGCCCGCGCACTCGCCACCCGCACCGCGGACGTCCCCGGCACCACCGTACGAACCATCCACGCCCCCATCTCCATCGAAGGCGCCCTCACCGCCACAGAAGCCGCCCTCACCACCCCCGGCCCCCGCCCCACCGCCCTCGTCTGCGACGACGACAAACTCGCCGCCGGCGCCTACAAAGCCCTCCGCCGCCAAGGCCTCCGCATCCCCGACGACATCTCCGTCACCGGCCTCGACGACCTCGCCCTCGCCACCGCCATCGACCCCGAACTCACCACCGTCCGCCTCGACGCCGAACTCTTCGGCGAACGCGGCATGCAAGCCCTCCTCGCCGTCCTCGACGGCCGCGAACCGGAACACGGAGACATCCCCGTCGAACTGGTCGTACGAGGCTCCACAGCACCCCCACGCCCCTCATAGCCCCCGAAATAGCCCCCGAACAGGCGAACGCGTGCCCACACGCCCGCGCCCCGTCCGGTAACCACCGGACGGGGCGCGCAGAACGGGGCTCACACCAAGGGCTACTCGACGTCCCCGCCGGACTCCTCCGCCCCTTCGGCTCCTTCGGCCTCGGCAGCCGTCGCCGCGCCGCCCGCCTCCAGCAGCCGCGACAACTGCGGACCCACGATCCGCTTGAACTTCCGCTGCTGCGGACGCGTCCGGTCCAGCACCGCGACCTCAAGACGCTCCGCCGGAATCTCCCGCTGCGTACCGTTCGACTCCCGCGACAACGCCGTCACAGCCAGCTTCAGAGCCTCCGCAAGGGTCATACCCTCCCGGTGCTCACGGTCCAGATACGTACTGATCTGCTCCGCACTGCCACCGACCGCCACCGAACCGTGCTCGTCCACGATCGAACCGTCGTGCGGCAACCGATAGATCTGGTCACCCTCCGGAGTCTCCCCCACCTCCGCGACGACCAGCTCCACCTCGTACGGCTTCTCCGCCGCCGACGAGAAGATCGTGCCCAAAGTCTGCGCGTACACGTTCGCCAGACCACGCGCCGTCACATCGTCACGGTCATAGGTGTAACCACGCAGGTCGGCGTAGCGCACCCCACCGATCCGCAGATTCTCGTACTCGTTGTACTTACCGGCGGCAGCGAAACCGATCCGGTCATAGATCTCGCTGAACTTGTGCAGCGCACGGGACGGGTTCTCACCGACGAACACGATGCCGTCGGCGTACTGGAGCACAACCAGACTGCGGCCACGCGCGATGCCCTTGCGGGCGTACTCGGCACGGTCCGCCATCGCCTGCTGAGGTGAGACATAGAACGGCGTCGACACCGGTATCCGTCCCCTTCCTTAGGGTTCCGTCGAAGTCACTGGGATCACCTTGATAAGAACGCCGAAGCCCTACAGCAGCGCCGCGCGCGGGCCGTCCGGCTCCTCCAGACGGCGCGCCAGCACCGCACGCGACAGCTCGGACGCCTCGTCCTCGGTGAGCCGGCGGAAACCGTCGTCGGTGATCACGGTGATGATCGGGTAGATCCGGCGCGCGACATCCGGACCACCGGTCGCGGAGTCGTCGTCGGCCGCGTCGTACAGAGCCTGCACCACCAGCGTGGTCGCCTGCTCCTCGGACAGGTCGTCACGGAACAGCTTCTTCATCGCACCCCGCGCGAAGACCGAGCCGGAACCCGTCGCCGCGAAGTTGTGCTCCTCGGAACGGCCACCCGTCACGTCGTACGAGAAGATCCGCCCCCTGTTCCGGTCCACGTCGAACCCGGCGAACAGCGGCACGACCGCCAGGCCCTGCATGGCCATCCCCAGGTTGGACCGGATCATCGTCGACAGCCGGTTCGCCTTGCCCTCCAGGGACAGCTGGGCGCCCTCGACCTTCTCGAAGTGCTCCAGCTCCAGCTGGAAGAGCTTCACCATCTCCACGGCGAGACCGGCGGTGCCGGCGATACCGACGGCCGAGTACTCGTCCGCCGGGAACACCTTCTCGATGTCCCGCTGCGCGATCACATTGCCCATCGTGGCCCGACGGTCACCGGCGAGCACCACGCCCCCGGGGAAGGTCACCGCCACGATCGTCGTCCCGTGCGGCGCCTCGATCACCCCCTGCGTCGGCGGCAACTGCCGCCTGCCGGGCAGCAACTCCGGCTGGTGCTCACCGAGAAAGTCCATGAACGAAGAGGACCCAGGCGTCAGGAAGGCAGCTGGTAGACGCCCGGTGCTACGAGTGTTGGCTTCCACAAGTTTCCTTCCAGATAAGCAGCGGCTCGGCGAGCGGCGTCGGGCTTGTCCCTCAATTTGCCGATGGCCGAATTGCAGTTGAAGCACAGTACGCCTCGGACCCTACCCGTCTTGTGGCAGTGATCCACATGCACGGCGGGGGCAGATAGACAGATACAGCAGACTCCGCCTTGGGAGGCGATCAACTCGTCGCGTTCGGCTTCGGTGAACCCGTACTTGCGTCGAAGGTGCTCCGCAGGCCGTACCGCCGCTCTGCAAGCCTTACAGCGGCTGGCCAGGCCATCGCCCTTTCGGTGCCACTCACCGTGCGGCTTCACTTCACCGCATCCGCGGCAACGCTTGTGCCCCTCAGGGACCCGTGCGAGGCCAGGCGGTTCCGGGGCTCGGCAGTGGTAGGTAACCCTGCAGCCCCGACAATGGCGCTGCAACCCATCCAGATTCGACCGCTTACGGTCGAACGCTGCGTGCGGCTTGCGCTCCCCACACCGCACGCAGCGCTTCACACCTTCTTCGCTTGCCATCCGCAACGCCCCCACCACCTTCGATTCGAAGGCTACTCGCCGCCTTTCTGAACGAATGACCGAACGAAGTCCTCCGCATTCTCCTCGAGGACATCGTCAATCTCGTCCAGAACCGAGTCGACGTCGTCGCTCAGCTTCTCGTGTCGTTCCTTGAGGTCTTCGGAGCCCTGCGACTCTGCCGCCTGCTCCTCGACCTCCTCGGTGGAGTGCGTCGCCTTCTGCTGTCCGCCGCCGGTGTCCTTGGTTGCCATGACACTCACCCCGCTCAGTTCGCCCGACATGGTCGACAGGTCGGCATTCCTGCCGATCGGTGATGATCAGACCCTACAAGCCGGGTCCGACATCGGCCCCGCAGTTTCTCCAACGTACGGGGGCCACCTCGATGATTCCCGGGCGCCGGGGTTTTGACCCCGGCCGCCCGGTGTGGTCCGGGGGTCCGTTCAGCCGCCGGAGAGGACCCTGACCAGGTCTTCTGCGGTGCGGCAGCGGTCCAGGAGCTCCTTGACGTGATTTCGCGTTCCGCGTAGCGGTTCCAGGGTTGGGACGCGCTGGAGGCTGTCGCGGCCCGGGAGGTCGAAGATGACCGAGTCCCAGCTGGCCGCGGCGACGTCGTCGGCGTACTGCTCCAGGCACCGGCCGCGGAAGTAGGCCCGGGTGTCCTCGGGCGGGCTGGTGCGGGCGCGCTCGACGTCGGCCTCGTCCAGGAGCCGCTTCATGCGTCCGCGGGCCGCGAGGCGGTTGTAGAGGCCCTTCTCGGCCCGCACGTCGGCGTACTGGAGGTCGAGGAGGTGCAGCTTGGCGGCGTCCCAGTCGAGGCCGTCGCGGCGGCGGTAGCCCTCCATGAGTTCCAGCTTGGCGACCCAGTCGAGTTCTCCGGAGAGGCTCATGGGTTCGTGTTCGAGGCGGTTGAGGGTGTCTTCCCAGCGGGCGAGGACGTCCTTGGTCTGGTCGTCGGCGTCGGCGCCGTAGCGCTCCTCCACGTATTTGCGCGACAGCTCGTAGTACTCCATCTGGAGCTGGACGGCGGTGAGTGTGCGTCCGCTGCGGAGGGTGACGAGGCGCTTGAGGGTGGGGTCGTGGGAGACCTGGTGGAGGGTGCGTACGGGCTGGTCGACGGCGAGGTCGACGGCGATGAAGCCGTCTTCGATCATGGAGAGGACCAGGGCCGTGGTGCCGAGCTTGAGGTAGGTGGAGATCTCGGACAGGTTCGCGTCGCCGATGATCACGTGGAGGCGGCGGTATTTCTCCGCGTCGGCGTGGGGTTCGTCGCGGGTGTTGATGATGGGCCGTTTGAGGGTGGTCTCCAGGCCGACCTCGACTTCGAAGTAGTCGGCGCGCTGGCTGAGCTGGAAGCCGTGTTCGTGGCCGTCCTGGCCGATGCCGACGCGGCCGGCGCCGGTGACGACCTGGCGGGAGACGAAGAAGGGGGTGAGGTGGCGCACGATGTCCGAGAAGGGGGTTTCCCGCTTCATCAGGTAGTTCTCGTGCGTGCCGTAGGAGGCGCCCTTGTTGTCGGTGTTGTTCTTGTAGAGGTGGATGGGCTGGGCGCCGGGGAGCTGGGCGGCCCGTTCGGCGGCTTCGGCCATGATGCGTTCGCCGGCCTTGTCCCAGAGGACGGCGTCGCGGGGGTTGGTGACCTCGGGGGCGCTGTATTCGGGGTGTGCGTGGTCGACGTAGAGGCGTGCGCCGTTGGTGAGGATCACGTTGGCGAGGCCGATGTCCTCGTCGGTGAGCTGGCTGGCGTCGGCGGCCTCGCGTGCGAGGTCGAAGCCTCGGGCGTCCCGTAGCGGGTTCTCCTCCTCGAAGTCCCAGCGGGCCCGTCGGGCCCGGTGCATCGCCGCCGCGTAGGCGTTGACGATCTGGGACGAGGTGAGCATGGCATTGGCGTTGGGGTGGCCGGGGACGGAGATTCCGTACTCCGTCTCGATGCCCATTACTCGCCGTACGGTCATGCGGCCCTCCTTGCCCGGCGGAGCCCTCGGTCGTGGGCTGCGCTCGCGTACCGCTGGCGCTCCGGTGCGTGTGCGGTGCCCGTCCCCGCACTGCGCGACTCGGCGGTAGGAAAGAGCCTAGAACGCCTTTGCGCTGGTGGGGAGATCATTTGCGTCATTGCCTTGCTCGCCTCGGTTCCGGTTTTGGCCGGAAAAACAGTCGGCTGCGGGTACCCGGTGAGGGCACCCGCAGCCGCCCTGTGTTTTACAGGTACTGTCCGGTGTTGGCCACCGTGTCGATGGAGCGTCCGGTGTCCGCGCCCTGCTTTCCGGTGATGAGGGTACGGATGTACACGATCCGTTCGCCCTTCTTTCCGGAGATTCGGGCCCAGTCGTCGGGGTTGGTGGTGTTGGGCAGGTCCTCGTTCTCCTTGAACTCGTCCACGCAGGCCTGGAGGAGGTGGGAGACGCGCAGACCCTTCTGCTTGTGTTCGAGGAAGTCCTTGATCGCCATCTTCTTGGCGCGTCCGACGATGTTTTCGATCATGGCGCCGGAGTTGAAGTCCTTGAAGTAGAGGACTTCCTTGTCGCCGTTGGCGTAGGTGACTTCCAGGAAGCGGTTTTCCTCGGATTCGGCGTACATGTGTTCCACTGCCGTCTGGATCATGCTTTCGACGGTGGTGGCCTTGCTGCCGCCGTGCTCTCCGACGTCGTCGGAGTGTAGCGGGAGGCGCTCGGTGAGGTACTTGCCGAAGATGTCCTTGGCGGCTTCGGCGTCGGGACGCTCGATCTTGATCTTCACGTCGAGGCGGCCGGGCCGCAGGATGGCGGGGTCGATCATGTCCTCGCGGTTGGAGGCGCCGATGACGACCACGTTCTGCAGGCCTTCGACACCGTCGATCTCGGCGAGCAGCTGCGGGACGATGGTGTTCTCGACGTCCGAGCTGACACCGGAGCCACGGGTCCGGAAGAGGGATTCCATCTCGTCGAAGAAGACGATGACGGGGGTGCCCTCGCTGGCCTTCTCCCGTGCACGCTGGAAGACGAGGCGGATCTGCCGCTCGGTCTCGCCGACGTACTTGTTCAGGAGTTCGGGGCCCTTGATGTTGAGGAAGAAGCTCTTGCCTGCGGCCTGGCCGGTGACCTCGGCGACCTTTTTGGCCAGCGAGTTGGCGACGGCCTTGGCGATGAGCGTCTTGCCGCATCCGGGGGGTCCGTAGAGCAGGACGCCCTTGGGCGGGCGCAGTTCGTGCTCCTTGAACAGGTCCGGGTAGAGGTACGGCAGCTCGACCGCGTCGCGGATGGCCTCGATCTGGCCGCCGAGTCCGCCGATCTGCTCGTAGCCGATGTCGGGGACCTCTTCGAGGACGAGTTCCTCGACCTCGCTCTTGGGGACGATCTCGTAGACGTACCCGGAGCGGGGTTCGAGGAGGAGTGCGTCGCCGGGGCGGATGTTCACGTCGAGCAGTGGCTCGGCGAGTCGTACGACCCGTTCCTCGTCGGTGTGCCCCAGGACGAGGGCGCGCTCGCCGTCCTCGAGGATCTCCTTGAGGGTGACGATGTCGCCGACGCGCTCGTATTCCATGGCCTCGACCACGTTGAGCGCTTCGTTGAGCATGACTTCCTGGCCGCGCCTGAGGTCGTCCAGGTCAACGCTTGGGCTGACGTTCACCCGCAGTTTGCGGCCGCCGGTGAAGATGTCGGCGGTGCCGTCCTCGTTCGCTGTGAGGAAGACACCGAAGCCGGCGGGCGGCTGTGCGAGTCGGTCGACCTCTTCCTTGAGGGCCACGATCTGGTCGCGGGCCTCGCGGAGGGTGTTCGCGAGTCGTTCGTTCTGGGCGGACACGCCGGCCAGGTTCGTCTGCAGCTCGACGATCCGCTCTTCGAGAATCCTCGTGTGTCGCGGAGAGTCGGCGAGCTTGCGTCGCAGGACGGCGATCTCCTGCTCAAGATAGGCGATCTGCTCGGACGGGTCGTCGGACCCTCGTCCCGGGCGGATGCCGCGGTTCATGTCGTCGTCGTGGGCTGCCACGGTCCTCACCTCCTCCAAGGGGAGCTGGACGCTTCCAGACCCTACCTGGGTGGGTGTCGATTGAAACCCCTAGATCACAAAGACTGTCAAGGTGTGTCGTCGGTCACCCATTGCGTTCTCCCTCGTGCCGGGTGGATACCCACTCAACGCGATTCAGAAGCGGCGTGTTCCAGGCCTGGAGTGGTCAAAACCCTCCGTTACTGACCGGAGTTGTCCGCTCCAATGCCGGTTCAGGGGTTGTGCCCCGGTGGCGCATTTCTTACACAGAGCGACCGGTCGGATGTGGGGCGTGTTCGCGGGGCCGGGCCGCGGGTTGGCTCAAGTCGATCGCTCCGGTGGCCGGGCGCCGCCGTCCGCGCGGTGGGACGCGCCGTGCGCGCGGGCGGAGGGGGTGCCCGGAGAGCGGGCGGGAGGGGTGCGAGGAGGGTGCGCGGGCGGCTGTGGGCCGGAGGTAGGGTCGAAGTCGTTCAACACCCGCCGGGGCGGGACCGGGTGAACCCCGGGTCCGGCTGCCCGGCGCTTTCGACGTCAGGAGAGATGACCGTGCAGCAGGAGGCCCTGGCCGGCGGTGAGGCGCTGGAGGTCTGGATCGACCAGGATCTGTGTACGGGGGACGGGATCTGCGCCCAGTACGCCCCGGAGGTGTTCGAGCTGGACATCGACGGCCTGGCCTATGTGAAGGGCGCGGACGACGAGCTGCTGCAGGCGCCGGGGGCGTCGGTGCCGGTGCCGTTGCCACTGCTCACGGACGTGGTGGACTCGGCGCGGGAGTGTCCGGGCGAGTGCATCCACGTGCGCCGGGTCGCGGACCGCGTCGAGGTGTACGGCCCGGACGCGGAGTGACTTTCCGGCCACTCCGCGTGGCGTGGGCGGCGGGTCCGCCGGGCCTGCGCGGTCCGGGTGGCCGGGGCGCCCGTCAGACGCTGTGGGTGGCGGCGGGGGTGGAGCGGACGAACGCGTGGCCGTTCCACTGCCACTTGGCGGCCGACTTCAGGTCCGGGCAGCAACTGGGCACATTGTCCGAGGAATAGCCGAGCAGGGTGGCGGTGACGGCGCCTCCGGTGACGGCGAAGTCGGTCACGGTGTAGCGGTCCTTGGGGTCGACCAGGGTGGCGACGACGCGGGGGCTGGTGGCGCCTGCGGCCTGGGTGAGGACGTAGACGGCGTCGGGCGGGGTGCCCATGGCCGAGTCGCAGTGGACGACGGCCACGGTTTCCGGTCTGCCGTCGCCGTCGAGGTCGCCGCTGGCCTTCTTGACGACCAGTTCCTTCACGGGGCCGCAGTCGAGGGGGAAGTCCACGCCGGTGGTGCTGGGCGGCGCGGCGGCCACGGGGGCGGGTTTCGTCCCGGATCCCGCGGTGGGCTGGGCGGCTTTGGCCGAGCCCGGCTGGACGAGGGACGACAGAGCGACGACACCGGCCACCGCGGCGGCGGTGGCCAGCCAGTGCATGGGGCGGGTGTCGGTGTGCGCGAGCTCCGGGACCACGGATTGCTGCACTAGGAG
Organism: Streptomyces sp. NPDC048278; assembly: GCF_040652195.1. Classification (NCBI taxonomy): domain Bacteria; kingdom Bacillati; phylum Actinomycetota; class Actinomycetes; order Kitasatosporales; family Streptomycetaceae; genus Streptomyces; species Streptomyces sp. NPDC048278. Next base: position 245 of record NZ_JBEZLP010000006.1, on the reverse strand, counting down.
TGTCTCCTGTGAGGCCTGTGCCGGTGGGGGTGGCCTGCATCGTGCCACACGTCACAGTGGGGAGGGAACGGCGGGGTGGGCTTTCGCGGCCGGTGGGGTGCCGGGCTGTGCGGGGGCCGTCAACGTACGAGTGCCGCCGCCGAGTTCCCGTGGGTCGGGGTTCCAGGGGGGGGCACACCGACGGTGGGTGGGCTCGGGGGCCGGGCGCGACGGCCGCCGCCGGCGGGGGCGGGGGGGGCGGCGGA